>NZ_JBHSFP010000065.1:0-21514 GCF_042654065.1 Sphaerisporangium dianthi
ACCACGACCGTCGGTGGCGGGTAGCAACGGCTCGATCCGCTGCCAGGCCTTATCGGTCAGCTCACCACGTCTCACCACGAGGGATCATCTAACCCCAACCACCGTGATCATTTATCAGACATGCTCTGAGGCAGCCGGGTTGGCCGCAGCCGCTCGTGGCCGATGCGCACCCGGGTGCCGTCGGCGACCCGGCGCAGCAGATCGACGGTCGGAATGCCGCCTGGCCGACCTCACCAATCCAGTCGCATACCTCAAGCCCCTGAGTGAAGCTGATCTGCCTCGTTGTCGATCGCGGCCTCGTAGAAGGCGTCGGCGAGTGCCACGATGATCCCTTTGATCGCAAGCCCGTCGGTGAAGAAGTAGTCGGCCATGGTGTTGTGCGCCTGCTGGTTGTCGGCGACGGCCTCGGTGACGGCGGACTGGAAGTCCTGCGACTCCATGAACTGCTTCTTCGAGTTCACTCGGGTCTGCTGGACCAGGTCCGGGTCGGTGAGCAGTCGCTGCACGAGCCCCTGCACGAACTCCCGAATCTGGGACTCGGCGAACGACTCGGCGCCGAAGAGGTCGTTCATCTTGTCGATGACGACCTGGAGCGCGACGTACTTCGGCTCCTTCTTGGCACCGGTGCCTGCTGCGCTGATCCCCTTCAGCTCGCCGTCTCCAGTCAGCGAGATGTCGACCGCGATCGCCTTGTCGTGCTTCACACCGACCAGGACCACGTCCGAAAGGTCGACGTCGGCGCTCCACGACGACTCGGCGATGACCTTCTCCAGAAGCCGGAGGAAGATCGAGAGCATCTCCATGTACGGGTCGCCGTAGTCGATGATCTGGCTCATGAAGTCATAGAGCCGCACGTAGGTGGAGACGTCCTTGCGGAAGAGATCGAGGGTATTGAGCGTGACCTTGTCCTCGGCCTCGATCGCTGCCGCGTAGCGACGCCGGAAGTCATGCTGGGCCGGGCTGATCGCGGCCGAGAGCGCGTTGTTGCCCTTGCGGGCGACCCACAGCGCGGCGACCTGGCGGACCTGCTCCTCGGTGTAGATCCCCGTATGGGCGAGCTTGTTCGCAAGGTGTACAACGACGTACGGGTCGGTCTCGGTCTCCAGGGCGGCGTTGGTGAAGTACGGCTCGAAGGCGGCCCTGATGTCGTCGGGCTTGTTGACGAAGTCGATGACGAACGTCTTGGCCTTCTGCTCCCCGCCGGCGGTGCGGTGGGTTCGGTTGAGCCGGGAGAGCGTCTGAACGGCGGTGACGCCGGAGAGCTTCTTGTCGACGTACATCGCCGATAGCAGCGGCTGGTCGAAGCCGGTCTGGAATTTGTTGGCGACCAGCATGATCCTGTACGTCTCGCCCTTGAACGCCGCGGCCAGGTCCGCGCCCGCGCCGGGGTTCATCTTGGCCTCGGTGAACTCGTCGTCCTTCGACGGCGTCGAGCCCCAGTCCTGGCTCCACTCGTCCTTCTCGGTCATCGACACCGACCCGGAGAACGCGACTAAAGTTCGATAGTTGTACGACGCGTCCTCGGCGGCCCGCTTGGCGATGTAGGCGTCGATCGCCTTCTTGTACTTCACCGCGGCCTTGCGCGAGTCGGTGACGATCATCGCCTTGGCCTTGCCTTCCAGCAGGTGGGCGACGTTGACGTGGAAGTGCTCGACGATGATCTGCACCTTCTGGCCGATGTTGGTCGGGTGGAGCTGCACCCACCGCATCAACCCCTTGCGCGCAGCCGACTCCTCTACCTCGCCACCGTCGCCGCTCTCTGCCCTTCCTGCGATCTTCAACGCGGTGTCGTAGGACTGGTAGCCCTTGAGCACGTCGAGGATGTAGCCCTCTTCGATCGCCTGCTTCATCGAGTACAGGTGAAACTCGTGCGGCTTGCCGTCCGACCCCTTGCGGCCGAACAGCTCCAGGGTCTTGTTCTTCGGCGTCGCGGTGAAGGCGAAATAGGAGATGTTCTCCGACTCGGCTCGCTCGGTCATCTCCGAGGCCAGGATCACCTCGACGTCGACCGAGCCGCCTTCCTCGATCTCCTTGATCTCCTCGGCGGTCAGGACCTGCTTCAGCTTCGAGGAGATCTGCCCCGACTGCGAGGAGTGCGCCTCGTCCGCGATGACGGCGAACCGCTTGCCCTTCAGGCTGGAGTCGGTCCGGATCTCATCGTGTGCGTGCGGGAAGGTCTGCACCGTCACCGCGATGATCAACTCGCCGTTCTTCAGCGCCTGTGCCAGCAGGCCGGACTTCGACTTCGCACCGGCTTTGCGCACGTCCTCGGGGCTGATCGTCGCGACGATCTTCCCGCTGCCGTCGATCTGCCGCATCGCGTCCTGAAGCTGGCCGTCGAGCACCGTGCGGTCGACGACCACGATGACCGAGTCGAAGACCTTCACATCATCGACGTGGAGCCGTGCGAGACGGTGCGCCGTCCAGGCGATCGTGTTCGTCTTCCCCGACCCCGCCGAGTGCTCGATCAGGTAACGCCGGCCGACACCCTCCTCGGCCACGGCGGCCACGATCTTCGTGACCGCCTCCCACTGGTGGAACCGGGGGAACAGCATGCTCGTACGGCGCACCGACGTGCCGGTCGCGACGTCCCACTCCTCCTTGGTCTCCACGATCATCAGCCGACCGATGATGTTGAGCCACGCATGCTTCTCCCAGACCCGCTCCCACAGGTACACCGTCGCCGACCGCCCGTCCGCACCAGGGGGATTCCCGGCACCGTCGTCGAGGCCGGTGTCGAACGGCAGGAATTGCGTCTCCTTGCCCTCCAGCCGGGTCGTCATCGCGGCGAGGTCGTTGGAGACCGCGAAGTGGACCAGCGCCCGATGCCCGAACGACAGCAGCGGCTCCGGCCGACCGTTCGTCAGCGGGTTGCGCTCCTTCTTGTACTGCTGGACCGCCTCGTCCAGCGACTGCGTGAAGTCGGTCTTCAGCTCCACCGTCGCGACCGGGAGCCCGTTGACGAAGAACACCAGGTCGATGCTGCGCTGGTCGGCGGTCGAGAAGTGCACCTGCCGCATCACCCGGACCCGCATCGCCGCGTAGTCGGCGTTCGTCGTCGCGTTCAGCGTCGTCTCGGGCCGGAACTGCGCCATCTTTAATCGGCCGCCGCCGATGTACTGCACTCCGGTACGCAGGATGTTCAGCATCCCGCCGCCGTGCTCCAGCGGCTTGTCCAGCGCCGTGGCCAGCACGTCGAGGAACTTCGCCTGCGACCCTGCCGCCTTCAACGCCTTCTCGTACGCCGGCTTCTGGGTCGCCTCCAGCCACGCGAACAGATCCTCAGGAAACAGCGCCCGCTCCCGGTCATAGCCGGTGTCGTTCGCCGAATAGAACCAGCCATGGGCCGCGAGATACTCACAGATCTCGGTCTCGAAGACGACCTCGTTGTGGTCGGCCATCACGCCGCCTCTCGTACGTCGATCTGGCCCGTGACAGCGGCCGTGACCAGCGCGGAGCGGCGCTCACGGGCAAGCTCGATGAAGCGCTCGGTCTCGGCGATGAGCTGATCAATTTTGGCGGTCTCACTGTCCAAGTGCGCGATGATCTGGCGCTGCTCATCCACAGGGGGCAGCGGCATTGGGAGGTTCACGATGTCGGACTGGCTGATATTGAGCATCGAGTGGCTCGCGCCGGTCGCCTCCAACTCGATCAGATCGCGCCATCTGCGGCTTCCGAGCACTGCCGCTACGAACCGCGAATCGGCTCGGCTCTCGTCGAGCGAGAAGGCGTAGAGCTTGTCGCAGAGCATGAGCCGCGGGAAGTCGCCCTCGACCACTGCCGCGCTGCCGACCAGTTCACGGGTGTTGGCGCGCGACACGATGAGGTCACCTCGAGTTACGACGATGTCCGGGCGCGGAATCTCGTCCTCCGGCAACTCCTTGTTCTCCATCGGACGGAAACGACCGCCGTTCGCTGCTCCAGCCTTGAGAACGGCCCAAGTCTCGACACCATCGGCTGACCACGAGTAGCACTGTGGGCTCCAGCCCTGCCGAACTGATCGAATGATGTGCTTCAGTCGAGGCCCGCTGGTGCCGACGATGGCCACCGCCTCCTCAACCGCCGCCCGGCGACGTTCGCAGAGCATCTCGATCAGGCGCTGCTGCTCATCGATGAGCGTGTCGATGCGGGCGGTCTCGCGGTCGAGGTAGTCAGCGATGGCGCGCTGCTTGTCCAGCGGCGGGAGCGGGATGGGGGTCTGCGCCAAGGTACCCAGATTCAAGCGACGGAACGTCGCTCCCATGATCTGGTAGCCCCAGTACTCAGCAGTCTGGGAGGACAGCAGCGCCCAAACGAGGAACCGCGTGTCGATCACTTCCGGCCGTAGCGCGACACGGACCGTGTCTTGCGTCAGGTTCGCTCCCGCCAAGTCGTCCGAAACGACAGCGACCTTCCCATAGGCGGGACCGATCGACACAACGACGTCGCCACCTACCAGAACTGACCGCCGGTAATTCGCCGCGATTTCAGGTGCTGTCGTTCGCAGCGCGTCCAGTTCCGGTGAGGCGCCCTCACCGGTGATATCCGACGGTCCAATGTAAGCAACACCGCCATCAACTAGCTCTCCAGCCTGAAGGATGCCATAGGTCATCGGACGTTCGTGCTGGACCAGCCAGTGAAGCCGAGTCATTTCGTGGCCGCCCCGCGGTACACCCCAGTCGACGTGCTCGGTGTATCGCTCGGTCATCCCTCGACCTCCCGCAGCAGGTCGAGGATCTTGGCGACCTGTTTCTCCAGGTCGGCGTCGATCTCGGCGAGGGGGCGAGGCGGGACGTACTTGTAGAACTGGCGGGTGAAGGGGATCTCGTAGCCCATCTTGACCTTCGCCCAGTCGATCCAGGCGTCGGGTACGTGCGGTTTCACCTCGGTATCGAAGTACGCCTGGATGACCTCGACCTTGCCTGCAGGTCCGGCCGTCGAGCCGCCGTAGGTGAAGGGCACGTTCTCAGTGTCGCGCTTCTTCGAGTCGGGTTTCGGGTTGCCGTTGCGGTCGACGAGGGGCTTGCCATCCTCGTCCAGCAAGGGGCGCTCAACGGTGATGGTCCAGTAGCCGAACTCGTCGGTGCGCAGCACCTTCGAGAAGTCGGGATCCGCGTCGGTGAAGTCGGCGTACAACCGGAGGACCTGGGCGCGGTCGGTATCGCTGAGCTCACGGTTCTTGTTGCCGAGGTTCTTGCGCATCTTCGTCCAGAACGACGTGCCGTCGATGAGCTGGACCAGGCCCTTGCGGTCGGGGTGCTTGGTGTTGTCGAGGATCCAGATGTAGGTGGCGATGCCGGTGTTAAAGAACATGTTGGTCGGCAGCGCGACGATCGCATCGACCAGGTCGTTCTCCAGCAGCCACTTGCGGATGTTGGACGGGCCGGACTCCGCGCCCCCGTTGAAGAGGGGCGAGCCGTTCATGACGATCCCGGCCCGGCCGCCACCGTCTTCTGGGGCGCGCATCTTGTGCGCCAGGTGCAGCAGGAACAGCATCTGGCCGTCCGAGGTGGCGGGCAGGCCCGGCGCGAAGCGGCCGTACGGACCGGCCTCGTCACGTTCTTTGGTGACGGCCTTGGCGTACTGCTTCCAGTCGACGCCGTACGGCGGGTTGGACATGCAGAAGTCGAACTGGCGACCCTTGAAGGCATCGTTGGTGAGCGTGTTGCCGAAGGCGATGTTGGACGCGTCGTGGCCTTTGGCGAGCAGGTCGGACTTGCAGATTGCGTACGACTGCGGGTTGTACTCCTGGCCGTACAGGCTCAGCCGGGCGTCCGGGTTCTGTGCGAGCAGGTGTTCCTCCGCCAGAGCAAGCATTCCGCCGGTGCCGGCGGTGGGGTCGTAGAGCGCGCGGACGATGCCCGACTTGGTCAGGTCGGCGTCCTTCTCGGCGAAGAGCAGGTCGACCAGCAGCCGGATCGCATCCCGCGGCGTGTAGTGGTCACCGGAGGTCTCGTTCGCGGCCTCGTTGAACTTGCGGATGATGTACTCGAACGCGTCCCCCATGTCGGCGTTGGACACGGCATCGGGGTGCAGTTCGACGGCGCCGAAGGACTTCACGATCTCGCGCAGGAGACCGGCCTTCTCCAAGGCGATGATCTCCTTCCTGAAGTCGAAGTATTCGAACACATCGACATCGGCGGAGAATCGGTCGATGTAGTCGACGAGGTTGTCCTCGAGCCCGTCCGCGTCCTGCAGCAGGTTGGCGAAGCTGTACTTCGAGGTGTTGTAGAACGGCCGGCCGGTCGCCTTCTTGACCTCCATCCGAAGCCGGGTCGGGTTCGCGTATGCCGCAGCCAGGTCTCGGACGGTCTCGCGGTCCGGCTCCAGGATGCAATCGAGGCGCCGAAGGATCGTGAACGGGAGGATCACGTTCCCGTACTGGTTGGGGCGGTAGGGTCCCCGAAGCTGGTCGGCGATCGACCAGATGAAACTACCGAGCGTACTCACAAGGCTCCTAAACGGGATTCCGTCAACGTTCATGGCTGCGCCGGCCCACCGGGGTAGTCGCGCCCCCGCAACTCACGTCCGCCGCCGGGGCGTCATGCAGCCATCTTCGCGCACCTCAGCCTCCTGCGTACGCGGGAAATCAGGCGGGAACTCAGACCCGCCGCACCATAGCGGAGGGAACCGACACAAAGCGGGAACAGCGAGAGGTCCGGCAGCCTCGGCGAACTCCGCCCCGCACAGGCCGCACGGGATCGGACCACCGCGCCCGCCGGACCAGTCGTGGGTCTCCGGGGCGTGCACACGGGGCCGGAGGCCATCGGGAGGAGCTCGGAAATACAGCCCGAGCGAAGCGAGGCCCATTTCGGCGGAGCTAGGCTGACCGCGGTTGCCCTGCGACGGTGGAGGAAACGCTGATGACCGCCGACTCGACGCTGACCCGGATCGGCCAAGCGGTGGACCTGCATCACGGCCAAGGTCAGCGGGACGCCGCTCGCGACCTGTTCGCGCAGATCTGGGACGACATCGGCGGCGAACAAGGCGAGCCGCTGCATGTTTGCGTCCTTGCCCACTCGATGGCCGATGTGCAGGACGACGTGCATCAGGAACTGCTGTGGGATCTACGGGCCCTCGCCGCCGCTGATCGGGTCACCGATGACCATGTGGCGCAGGCCGGCGTGACGCTCCCGGTGGCCGGCTTGTATCCGTCGTTGCACCTGAACCTGAGTGAGTGCTACCGCAAGCTGGGCGACCTCGACCGCGCCCGTGAGCACCTCCAGCAGGCCAGAGCCGGGATGGGCGCGCTCGGCGACGACGAGTACGGGCGGCTCATCAAGGGCGGCCTGGAGCGGCTGTCCGAGCAGTTGGGTGAGGCCCGCTGACCGCCCCGCCCCCTGCGCGCGTGCCGGAGGCCGGGCGAAGCCCGGAAGGAAACAGCCCGAGCAGAGCGAGGCCCATTCAGCGGGGGTTCATGATCTCGGTGATCCGGAGGAACCCATCGGTGCCGTGGCCACGTCCGATGGCGCGGCGCGCCAAGCCTTCAGCCGCACGCATCACGCTCGCGTCGATGCCGTGGGACTCGGCGGTGTGGACGATATGGGCCATGGACGACACCGCCGAGGTGATCGGGTTGTCCTCCCCGGAGAATAGCCCGCTGTCCACATCGTCCGCGCCCATCTCGAAGAGCGGCGGCAGGATCACACCGATGCCCTTGGCGAACGGTGCCAGCTCCCGTGCACTGACCCCCTCGGCTCTGGCCACCGCCAGCGCGTGCGCGTAACCGGCCATCGCGGTCCAGAAGATGTCGAGCAAGGCGATGTCGTACGCAGCGGCTCGGCCGATGTCCTCACCGAGGTGGGTGTGTGTGCCGCCCAGGACGTCCAGCACTGGCCGATGCTCCCGGTATAGCTCCTCAGGGCCGCTGTGGAGGAAGACCCCGGCCGGTGTTCCGATGGTCGAGGTCGGCGTCATGATCGCACCGTCCAGGTATCTGATGCCGTGTTCGGCCGCCCAGGCCGCGGTGTCCCGCGCCCGGTCCGGGGTGTCGGCGGTCAGGTTCACGATCGTGCGCCCTTTGAGCGCGTCGGTGACCGCACCCCGCCGCAGAATGGTGTCCACCGCGTCGTAGTTCACCACGCAGACCACGGTCAAATCGCTCGCACCTACCGCCTCCTCGGGCGATGGAGCGCCGACCGCACCCCGCTCGGCCAACTCCCGCTCCTTGCCCGGCGTCCGGTTCCAGACCGTGGTCCGCATGCCGGCATCCAGGAAGGCGCCGGCCAGGGCCCGGCCCATCGGCCCCAGGCCGAGCACGGTGACGGCAGACTGTTCAGTGTGCGAGGTCATGCCTCAAACTCCTCGACAATTGGTGAACGGTGATGAACGGGGATGACGATGACGCGCAGCCGTGCCCAGGACCCGAACGTGTGCGGAGTCACCGCTGCGATCGCCGTGATCGACGGCAAATGGAAGACGATCTTGCTCTGGCTCCTGGAATCCGGTCCGCACCGCCCCGGCGAGCTACGCCGGCGGCTGCCGGGACTCACCGAGAAGGTGCTGACTCAGACGCTGCGGGAGATGGAGGCCGACGGACTGGTCCACCGAGAGGTCCACGACGTACGGCCGCTGAAGACCGTGTACTCGCTGACCTCGTTCGGCCGAGAACTCTCCGAAGCGCTGGCACCGCTTTCCGATTGGGGCCATCGCCGCCTGGAAAAGCTGGCCGAGTCGTCCCAAGCGGTTTCCTGAAACCCGGCCGACCTCCCCGTCTCATCTGAATGTGCGGGCCCTTCGGCCCGCACGACCAAGCTTCAGGCCGCCCTGACCCGGTCGACAAGTACCCACAAAAAAGTGGCTACCGCAGGTAGCACGAGGTACCGGTATCACAACGGCTCCGCGAAAGCCAGGAGCGAGTCACCTGGCCGGCCGGAACCAGACGTCACGACCTGTACCACTGCGCTCCTGGTGGAGCGACGGGACGCCTGAGGGGCGAGGAACATGCAGGGCCACGCGAGCCCAAGCGCTTGATCGTGGTGCCGTACCGCATGGGTCTACCTGGGAAGCAGGGTGAACGCAGGGGTATGGACAGGACGAACCACCGAGAAGTGGCGGACATCGATGGTTGCCACTTCGGTGACCCGTATCCGCTCCGCCACGGCGACTACCGAGGCGTCGGCGGCGCCCAGGGGGAGGTCGTGATACCGCTCGACGAGGACCGCAATCCTTGAGAGGTCGGACTCGGTGAGATCGACGATCCGAAACCAACCGGACTCAAGCAGCCGAAGGAACGCTGCCTCTGCCTTGGGCCCGCCAAGCTTGCCAAGCATGTAGCAACTCTCACCGGCGACGAAGCTGGGGACGAGCAGCGGCCGCTTGGCGTTGCGGAGTCGCATGAACTCCTGGACGCAACGCTCGTGGTTCTTGTCGTCCTTGAAGGTCGCGGCCACGATAGGGCCGGTGTCGACAACGATCACGCTTCGTGACCGTAGCCCTCGGCGAGGATTTCTTCCACCTGTTCGGAGGCGTCGCTCCGGCCCGCTTGGAATGCGCCGAAGAGTGTGGGTACACCGTCAGGGCCGAGTTCCGGCTCTTCGGTGCGCGAGTGGACCAACTGGAGGAGTCGCACACGCTCTTCACGCACCTGATCCGGCCTGAGCTGGTCGATCAGCCGGTGAAGATCTTCGTACTCTTCCTGCGGTGCCGTCATGCTGTCGAGTCTACGACGCGGGCTGGACGACAGGCGGTTGGTAGCGACCATCCACTCTGAGCCTTACCAGCCGACAGTTGCAGTGCGCCACAGCCGCTGGTCATAGCGATTGCCGCTGCCGAGCAGGCCGACCCAGAACCCGAACGGCAGTTCGTTGACGAGCTCGTCCGCTGTGGTGGGGATCGCCTGCCGGCGCAGCTGGCCTCGCGCTTCGGTGATCCTCTGCCGGGCGGCGAAGTGCAGATCCGCCGCAGGGGCCTCCCACCAGTCGGCGCGCTCGAACAGCAGGCGCATCTGCTGGTCAATGACGCTGCGCAGGGCGAGTTCCAGGTGCTGCAGCGGCCCATACAGCCCGCTGGCGATCTCGGTGTTCCAGCAGAACAGCCGCAACGCCGCCGTGGTGTCGCCGCCGCATGCCGCAGCGTACTCGCTGATACGTGCCTGCGACAGTACCCTGCGTAGCCGCAGGGCCTCAGCGTGATCCACCTGGGTCCGCCTTTCTGGATGCGCGTGTGCTACCGTCGCGTGCATAAGCCCCGGATCTGCCTCTGCATCGCACGCAGCCGGGGCACAGCCATTTCTGTGGTCCCGATCTCACCACGCCGGACCGCAGCACTACGGCATAGGCGAGGGTGATGTGTCGGCGGTGCCGGCGGCGTGGTGAGTGGCGGCCTTCCAGAAGGTGGCGGGCCTTTGGGCGTCATCCCGAGCCGACCGGTATAACACTGTGCATTCGGGATGGGGAACAGCCGGGAGATGGTCGCTCGCGGACACACTCGCCAGAGCATCGACTCAGCGGAGGCCCAGAGCGACGAAGTACGACTGGCAACGACCGACGCCAAGTGCGATGCGGCGCTCGGCCGGGCGGAGCCCGGAGGGACAGCCCGAGCGGAGCGAGGCCCATTTCAGGCGGAGCAGGGCTCAGCGGGGTTACCTGTGGTCATGGGTCGCCTCGAGGGCTTCGCGGAGGCGGGTGGCGTAGGTGGCGGCTTCGATGGCGTCTTCGTATTTGACTCTGGGCCAGAAGAAGCCGCGCAGGCCGTCCTTCTTGTGGCGGGGGACGACGTGGGTGTGCAGGTGGGGGACGCTCTGGCTGATGCGGTTGTTCATCGCCACGAAGCTTCCTGCGGCGCCGAGGCCCTTCTCGACGGCCAGGGAGACCGCCTGGACCCGGGCGAAGTACGGCCCGAGGGCCTCCCCCGGCAGGTCGGCGAGGGTCTCGACGTGGTCGCGAGGGATGACGAGCACGTGGCCCTTGAACACCGGGCGGGCGTCGAGGAAGGCGACGGCGACCTCGTCGGCGAGCACCAGGTGGGCGGGCAGTTCCCCCTTGGCGATGCGGCAGAACAGGCAGTCCCCGGCGGGCGGCGGGGCGGCGGCCCCGGCGGTCTGCGGGGCGGCGGGGGGCGTCACCAGCCGACCTTCGCGGCGCCGGACAGCAGCGAGCGGGCGATGACCATGCGCTGGACGTCGTTGGTGCCCTCGCCGATGGCCATGAGCGGGGCGTCGCGGTAGAGGCGCTCGACGACGAACTCCTGGGAGTAGCCGTAGCCGCCGTGGATGCGCATGGACTCCATGGTGGCACGCAGGGCGACCTCGGAGGCGAAGTACTTGGCCATCGCCGCCTCGGCGTTGACCGCGCCGGCCTGGGAGCGGGTGGCCGCCCAGTAGGTGAGCAGCCGGGCCGCCTGGATGTCGGTGGCCATGTCGGCGATCTTGAGCTGGATGGCCTGGAAGTCGCCGATCGGCTGCCCGAACGCCTGCCGCTCGCGGGAGTAGGTGAGCGCCGCCTCGTAGGCGCACTGGGCGACCCCGACCGCGCGGGCGGCGATGTTGACGCGGCCGAGCTCCAGCGCCGACAGCACCTGCTGCATGCCCCGCCCCTCGGCGCCGCCGAGCAGGGCCGAGGCGGGCACCCTGACCCCGTCGAAGACGACCTCGCACGTCTCGGTGCCCTTGTAGCCGAGCTTGGGCAGGTCGCGGCTGACGGTGAAACCGCGGTCGGCCTCGATGAGCAGCACCGACATGCCCTTGTGCGGCGGGTCGGCGTCGGAGGTCTTGACCAGGACGGGCAGCGGGTCGGCGTGCCGGGCGTTGGTGATCCACGTCTTGGTGCCGTGGACGACGTACTCGTCGCCGTCGCGGACGGCGCGGGTCTGGATGCCCTGCAGGTCGGTGCCCGCGCCTGGCTCGGTGAGGGCGATGCCGGTGCGGCGCGCGCCGGTCGCGAGGTCGGGCAGGTAGGCCGCCCGCTGCTCCTCGGTGCCGTACCGGGCGATCATCCAGGCCGACAGTGTGTGGGAGCCGAGGACGCCGGCCACGCCCATCCACCCCCGGGCGATCTCTTCGAAGACCAGGGCGAAGGAGACGCGGTCGAGGTCGAGGCCGCCGTACTCCTCGGGGATGGTGACGCCGAACAGGCCTAGCCGCCGGAACCCCTCGATGATCTCTTCGGGGTGGCGTCCCTCTCGCTCCCATTCGGCGGCGACGGGGATGATCTCCTTGTCCACGAAATCGCGCAGGGTCCGCCGGAACATGCGCTGATCGTCGTTCAGCTCGAAGTCCATGCAGGCGTCCGATCTTGATGGGGGCCGTTCCCGGCCATTCCAGCACGCCGGCGCCCGCGAGCGAAGCTCAGGCGGGTGTCTGTGTGGACAACCGCGGCCGGTGGAGGGTCACGATCGTCTGTCCTCCTTCGGCGTCGACGACGTCGAAGGCGCGCACCGTCCCCTGCTGCACGGTGTCCGCCATGATCTTCCTCGGGTGGGGGACGGCGTGCCGGGTCACCGGTTCGCCGCCGGGCCCTCCCAGACCCACCGCGAATTGGTCGTCCTTGGGGTCGTACTCCAGGTAGGCCAGCGGCGACCGCTCGGCCTCGACCTGGTCGCCGAACTCTCCGCTGACCACTTCGACGGTGACCTCCACGCCCTCGTAGTCGCGGGTCATCGCGTCGAAGAACTCCCGCCACTCACCACGTGGCAGATCCGGTCGTCGCTGCTCCATGACGTGGCCCCCTTCCCTGGACAAGGCCGTCAACGTCGTCACCATGGTCGGCGACCGCGGAGGCGGGCACATCACCTGATCGGACAGAAGATGGCCGGCCTCCGCACCACATGGGTACGAATCATGTGCTATCACCTCAATGACGGATGACATCGGCAAGTTTGGGAGGAGCCTGACGCTCTCTCCCGAAAGGACGACCTTGAGCGGCAGCGACACCGGCCACGGCCCCGGCGGGCCCCTTTCCGCGTACAGCCTCGACGAACTGCGCGGGCGTCACAGCGCCAAGTGGCGCGAGTACCCGCCGGAGGTGCTGCCGGTGTGGGTGGCGGAGATGGACACCCCGCTCGCCGAGCCGATCGCCGCCGCGCTGGCCGCGGCGATCGCACGGGGCGACACCGGGTACGCCGTGGCGTGCGGCCTGCCCGAGGCGTTCGCGGGGTTCGCCGCCCGCCGTTTCGGCTGGCACACCGACCCGGCGGCGATGCGCCTGGTGCCGGACGTGATGGCGGGCATCCTGGAGGTGCTGCACCTGGTCACCGAGCCGGGTGACCGGGTGGTGGTCAACACCCCCGCCTACCCGCCGTACTTCTACTGGCTGCCGCGCATCGGGCGGCAGGTCGTCCAGAGCCCGCTCGCGCTGGGCCCGGACGGCTACCGCCTGGACCTTTCGGCCCTGGAGCGCGACTTCGCCGCCGGGGCCGCCGCGTTCCTGCTGTGCAACCCGCACAACCCCACCGGGCTGGTGCTCACCGAGGAGGACCTGCTCGCCGTCGCCGCCCTCGCCGACCGGTACGGGGTGCGGGTGGTGTCGGACGAGATCCACGCCCCGCTGGTCTACGCGGGCGCGCGGCATGTGCCGTTCCCGTCGCTGGACGCCCCGGCCGCGGCCCGGTCGATCGCGATCGTGTCGGCCTCCAAGGCGTGGAACCTCGCCGGGCTGAAGGCGGCTCTGGCCGTGCCGGGCCCGGAGGCCCGCCGCGACCTGGCCCGCATCGACGCGGAGGTCAGCGAGAGCTCCGGCATGTTCGGCGTGATCGCCTCCGAGGCCGCCTTCACCGCGGGCGAACCGTGGCTGGAGGCGCTGATGGCCGGGCTCGCCGCCAACCGCGCGCTGCTCGGCGACCTGCTCGCCGAACGGCTGCCGGGGGCGGGGTACCAGCCGCCGCAGGCGACCTACCTGGCGTGGCTGGACCTGCGCGCGCTCGGGCTCGGCGACGACCCGGCCGAGTGGTTCCTGCGCCGCGGCGCGGTGGCGCTGTACTCGGGGCTGAAGTTCGGCGCGCCGGGGCGGGGCTTCGCGCGGTTCAACTTCGGCACCTCCGCCGAGCTGGTCGCCGACGCGGTCGGCCGGATGGCGGCCTCGCTGGACGGCCGCTCGCACACCGCCCGCACCGGCGCCCTGGACGCCCTCTGAGCCCCACGAGACCGCCGGCAGCTCGCGCGAATCGCGGCGAGAGCGAGTATCGAGTCAGCCCGCCCAAAGGATGTCGACGATGCGCAGTGACCGTGTCTCGTCATCGAGGATGAAGGTCAGCATCCCCTGGCTGTCGTCTCCGAAGAAAGCGTGCCTCACCGCTGACTGGCCAGGACGCTCCGCGACCGCGTCCCACGGATCCTGGAGAAGTTCGAGGAGACGCTCGAGCAACGGGCCGTCGCGAACCTCCTTGGGAAGGCCGTTCAGTTCGTACAGGGCGCGGCCGTGGAAGCCGTCGAACTTGTGGCTCACACGCGGCCTTCCCACTCCGGTGGTGCGTAGCGGGTGAACATCTCCGTACGACCTTGGAGAGCGTCCTCGACGGCCTCCTCGTAGCCGGGGCGGGCGTAGGCGATCGCACGCAGGCGCCACTGGCGCAGCAGCGTCTGCACCTGCTTGAAACGGACCAGGTCGTGCGCGGCGTCCAGCGCCTCGTCGTATTCCGACCGGAACTGGGCGCGATGCGACGGCGGAAGCGCCTCGAAGATCGCGGCAGGGTCCTCCCCGGGATCACGGGGCGCGACGGGTTCCAGAGGCTGAGCGGTCATACCGACTAATCTATCCGCCCGAGACCGTCACGGCCGGTGTCCGCCCTACGGCGCGACGGATCCCCCTCCACTTCGCCGGCGCGGGCCCTCGTCACGCGGCCTTCATCCAACGATGTCGTCGCCCAAGCCCTCCGCCTTTGGCGTGAGGCGGCCGGAGGACGGTCAGGTGTCGATGAAGCCAGGGGGGACCATGACGCGGAGGCCGTTGGGGATGGCCTTGATGGTGAGGGGGGTGCGCAGCCGCACCTCGCCGTCCACGTCGGCGGCCATCGGCGGCTCGGTCTCCAGCAGCATCTCGGTGCCGGTGACGAACGGGCCGCCCGCCAGGCTGCGCCAGCGGCCGCCCGCCGCGCGCACCAGCGTCTCGGCGAGCAGCCGCAGCCGCTTGCCCGAGCCGAGCTGGTAGGCCACCAGGCGGCGGTTGTCGATGCTGATGTCGCGGGCGATCTGCCAGCCGCCGTGGTAGCGCCCGTTGGCGATGTTGAGCTGGTGGGTCAGCAGCTCGTGGCGGCGGCCGTCCACGGTGATGTACGCCCGGAACGGCTCGTGCTTCGGCAGGACGGTGAGCGCGGTGAGCGGGTAGGCCGCGCGGCCCAGGGCCCGCTTGAGCCACGGCTTGACGGTGCCCGCCACCTCGACCGACACCCCGAAGCTCGCCAGGTTGGCGAACGGCTGGTCGCCCGCCATGCCGAGGTCGATGTCGGCGACCTTGCCGCGGCTGAACACCTTGACCGCCATGGCGAGGTCGAGCGGCAGGCCGAGGCTGCGGGCGAAGTTGTTGGTGGTGCCCAGCGGGAGCACGCCGAGGGCCACGTCCCGGTGGGCGACGTGCTTGACCGCCGCGCTGAGGGTGCCGTCGCCGCCGCCGACCACGAGCAGGTCGGGCTGGAGGTCCAGGGCCTCCTGGAGGATCTGCGGCAGGCGGGAGGGGTCCATGACGGCGAAGGTGCGCAGCGGCCGGAACCCGTCGGCCTGCATCAGCCGCAGCGCCTCGAAGTAGCGGTGGCGGCCCCGGCGGGACCGCGTGTTGACCACCAGCACCACCCGGCGCAGGTCGCGGATCGCCTTCGTGTGTTCCGCCTTGGTCCGCAGCTCGCTCACCGATCACCCGTCCCGTAGATGCCGATCACCCGTCCCGTGGATTTCCGTCCGGGACATGTTATGCGGGCGGGGAAAACACGCGGGACGGGCGCGGCCAGGCCGCTCCCGTCCCGTGAGGGCGTTCCCGCCGGTCGGGCGGACCGCTCCCGGTCCGCCCGGGCGGACCCCCTCGCCGGCGTTTCCACCGGCGAGGGGGCCGCGACCCGGCCGTCGCGCCGCTCGCTTGTACCGCTTTCTGCTACTTCTTCGGCGCCGTGAACTGGGCGATGACTCCCAGGTTGGCCGGCAGCGGGGTGATCAGCTTGATCTGGGCGCCGAGCTGCTTGCCCTCGTCGCCGGGGTTGCCGGAGCCGAGGGTGAAGCCGTTGACGTTCTCGCCGTACACCTCGGTCGCGGGCGTGCCGTCGGGGTTGACGACGCGCAGCGAGTACTGCTGGTTGCCCTTGGACGGGACGACCACCGATCCGTCACGGAAGCGGAAGTACAGGCCGTCCGCGCCGCGGTACTCAAGGCCCGGGTACCAGGTCTTGGCGTCGGTGAACGCCTTGACCGGGGACTGCGGCCCGAACTGGGTGCAGACCTGGACGAACGGCTGCTTCTCCAGGCACTCCTTGAAGGAGTACGTCTTGTTGAAGCCGAACGCCGCGTTGGAGGCCTGCGGGCGGGAGGGGATGTTCTTCAGGGCGCTGGTGTCGACCGCGGCGGCCTCCCCGGTGCGGCGCAGCGGGTCGAAGTGCGAGTCGACCAGCAGGAGCTGGCCCTTCGCGCCGGCCGACGGCAGCGACCAGATGTTGGACGCCGCGTTGTTGTAGCCGAGCGAGGTGTCGCGCAGCCAGACCAGCATGCCCGGAGCGTTGTAGGGGACCTTCTCGACCTTCCAGGCGCCGTCACGGTTCCAGGTGGTGTCGTAGGTGTAGCTCAGGCCCTTGTCGAAGCCGTCGAGGTTGCGCCACTCGGCCAGGTAGTACTGAGCGCTCTTGAGCGCCCCGGAGTGCTGGGTCCAGCCGGTGCCGGTGGTGTCGACGAAGGTGCCGACGGTGGCGGTCCAGCCGTTGGCGCCCTGCTCGACGTCGTCGCTCCAGACGGTGGAGCTGCCACTGGTGACCGACAGGTCGTCGACGAACCAGCCGCGCTCGTTGGCCGCCGCGTCCGTGGCGTAGCGCAGGCGCAGCTTGACGTTCTGCCCGGCGAACGGCGCGAGGTCGGCGTAGTAGTGCTGCCAGCCGTCGGACTCGCCGGTCAGGCCGTACTTCTTGTTGCCGTAGTCCTTCAGGCGGCTGTTGGGGTCGGCGTAGCCGTCGTCGGTGGAGACGAGCGAGCCGTCCTCACCGTAGATCTTCTGCTCGGACCAGGTGGTGCCGCCGTCGGTCGAGACCTCGACGAAGCCGTAGTCCCAGTCCTGCTCGATGGTGTAGTCGTTCCAGAACCGGAACTTGGTGTCGGATCCCGCCGGGACCGCGATGTCGCGGGTGATCCGGACGTCGGCCCAGTCCTGGTCGTTGCCCGACCACCACACCTTGGCGCCGCTGTGCGGGGTGGTGAGGGTGACGTCCTTGTCGGGCAGGTTGATGCGGACGCCGTCCTCGGTGAGCTTCGGCGTGCGCGAGGCCTGGCCGACCGTCACCAGCTTGGTGCCGTCACCGGGGTTGAGGACCTTCGGGTTCGCCCAGCCCAGCACCCACTTGTCCCACAGACCCATGTGGGTCGGCATCGACTGGAAGATCGGGCCGGAGTGGGAACCGGTGGACATCAGGTCCCAGAACTCCACGTCGCTGTCGCCGGCGCCGGTGGCGTCGTACAGGTCCGGGAGGCCGAGGTCGTGGCCGTACTCGTGGGCGAACACGCCGACGCCGGAGTCCTCCGGCTGCACGATGTAGTTCGAGATCTTGATGCCGGTGCCGGGGATGGTGTAGCCGCCGGGGATCGCGCTGGAGTGGGCCCAGATCGCGTAGGTGCCCTGCGCGCCGCCGCCACCGGACTTGTCCTCACCCGCGTGCACCAGCACCAGGTGGTCGATAACGCCGTCCGGCTCGGCGTAGTTGCCGTCGCCGTCGGCGTCGGAGGTGTCTTCCTTGTCGTAGTCGGCCCACGGGAAGTTCGGGTTCTGCTGGGCCAGGATGTTGACGGCGTCGACGCCCATCTGGGCGGTGCCGCGCGGGTTGTCCGGGTGGCCGGAGCTGTCCTGGATGGCCGCGCCGCAGTGGCCGGCGCCGTACCAGGCCTCGGAGTGCGGGACCTTGATCCAGCCGAGGGCCTCACCGGTGACGGTGTAGGCGCCCTTGGACATCTCCTCGTACATGTTCTTCATGGTGTGGCCGGAGATGTCGATGCCCGGCTTGCCGTCGCGAGGGTCCTTCAGGTCCGTGCGGACCCGCTTGGTGATGCCCTTGCTGGTGTAGAGCATGTTGTTGTAGTGGGCGTTGTTGAAGTCCGGCACCCACATGGAGTTGTTGTCCTTGCCGCCGCCTGCCGCGGTGGCGGGGTTCGGGATGTTGTTGTGCAGCGGCCCGTTGAGCTTGGTGCCGGCCGGGTCGGTGACGCACACGTCCGGCTCGTCGGTGCTCTTGGGGTGCTGGAAGCCCGAGAAGTCGTCGTTCGCGTTCTCGTTGAACTCGACCAGAAGGGTGAGGAGCTTGGCCTGCTGGGTGACCTTGGCCTTCTTGTACAGGAACTCGAAGGGGTTCTTGCCCGTGCGGACGGCCGTGCGCTCGCGCTTGGTGAGTTCGCGCGCGGCGACCGGGTTGCCCAGGGAGAACTTGTGGTCGATCTCCTCGGCGGTGGGAGCGTGGCCGCGCCGCTTGGCCGCCCCGGTGTCCACCTTCTCATCCGCCTTCGAGGCGCTCTCGCTCTGGACCCTCGGGGGCGCATAGTTGATGTAATAGTCGCTCGCGCTGGGCTGGTACCTGGCGGCCGTGGAATCACCCGGTGCCGCGGCACCCGTGACCGCGAGGCCCGCCGCCGCCAGTCCGAGGACCGGAAGCACTGCGACGAGACGCCTGACTCTGCGTGACAACGAGGTTTCCTCCTCCGCCCGGGGTGTCCGGGCGACGTCAAGGCGCGCCGTGTATGGACACGCCAACGGTGGAGATCTGGGAGCCTTTAACCATGGAACGCCCCAGATTCGGCAAAGCGGACGTTAGACGAAAAGGTAAAGGCGTAGTAAAGCCGACAGCGGATGTTGTGAAATCGTCATCCCGGCGAGTCCGATCCGATTGCGGTTTCCGAGGGTTCCGCCCCTGTCCCGTCGCGGTTTCCGGACATCCGGCGCTCCGGGCCACCCCAGGTGCACACCGGTTCATCTCTTTCACCACGGGTCTGTACGACCTGTGCGATTAATTACGGTCCCGCTCGGCGCACGCGGCCGGAGAACGTACAGTCACAGTCGTGGTTGACTCCCTCATCGACGCCCTGCCCCCCGGCAGGGTCCTGACCGATCCGGACGTGGCCGCCTCCTACGCCCGCGACCAGACGTTCCTGACCCCGGGCAGGCCGCTGTGCGTCGTGGCGGCGCAGACCCGCGACGACGTGGTGGCCACCATGCGCTGGGCGAGCGAGCACCGCGTCCCGGTGGTGCCCCGGGGTGCGGGCACCGGGCTCGCGGGCGGGGCCACCGCGATCGAGGGCTGCGTGATGCTCTCGCTGGCCCGCATGACCGCCATCCGCGAGCTGTCCCCGGCCGACGAGATCGCCGTCGTCGAACCCGGCGTCATCAACGCCGACCTCGACCGGGCCGCCCGGGCGCACGGCCTGATGTACGCCCCCGACCCCTCGTCGTACGAGATCTCCACCATCGGCGGCAACCTCGCCACCAACGCCGGCGGGCTGCGCTGCGTGAGGTACGGCGTCACCCGCGACTCCACCCTCGGGCTGGAGGTCGTCCTGGCCGACGGCAGGGTCCTCGCAACCGGCCGCCGCACGATCAAGGGCGTCACCGGGTACGACCTCACCGGTCTCTTCGTCGGCTCCGAGGGCACGCTCGGCGTCATCACCGCCGCGACCCTGCGGCTGCGCCGCGCGCCCTCCGTGCCGCCGGTCACCATCGCCGCCGAGTTCCCCTCGCCGCGCGCCGCCGGGGACGCCGTCGCCGCGATCGTCGCCGCCGGGTGCCAGCCTCTGCTGCTGGAGCTGATGGACCGCGGCACCCTGGAGGCGATCGACGCCTGGAAGAACATCGGCCTCGAGCCCGGCGTGCGGGCCATGCTGATCGCCCAGGCCGACGGGAGCCTGCCCGGCGAGGCCGCCGAGATGGAACGGCTCTGCGAGGCGGCCGGCGCGGGCTTCGTCGCGGTGTCCTCGACGCCGGAGGAGGCCGAGGAGCTGATCGGCCTGCGCCGGCTGGCCTACAGCGCCAAAGAACGGCTGGGCGCCTGCCTGGTGGAGGACGTCTGCGTCCCCCGCTCGGCGCTCCCCGAGATGATCACCCTCATCGAGGCGGCCGCCGTCCGCCACGACGCGCGCATCTGCACGGTCGCGCACGCGGGCGACGGCAACCTGCACCCGGTCTTCATCTTCGACCACGGCCTGCACGAGCCGCCGCCGAACGTCTGGGCCGCGGCCGACGAGGTCTTCCGCGCGGCCCTGGACCTGGGCGGCACGCTGACCGGCGAGCACGGCGTCGGCCTGCTCAAGCGCCGCTGGCTCGGCCTCGAGAGCGGGCCTGTGGTGACCGAGGTCCAGCAGGGCATCAAGGCCGTGTTCGACCCCCTGGGCATCCTCAACCCCGGCAAAGCCATCTGACCGAGCCCTTCACCTGAAGTCCCACTGGTACCGTTCATCACGCGAAGTGCTGACATATCGCTTTTTCATCGGGGGTCTGGGGTGGCACAGGGGCTCACGGACGAGGACCCGCGCCGGCTCGGCGCCTTCGAGATCGTCGGCCGGCTGGGGGAAGGCGGGCAGGGCGTCGTCTACCTCGGCCGCACCGCCGCGGGAGAGTCCGTGGCGATCAAGCTGCTCCACGCCCGGCTGTCGGGGGACGCCGAGGCGCGCTCGCGCTTCCTGCGCGAGGTGTCGGTGGCGCAGCGGGTGGCGCGGTTCTGCACCGCGTCGGTCCTGCACGCCGATCTGGCCGGCAACCAGCCCTACATCGTCAGCGAGTACGTCACCGGCCCGTCGCTGCGCCAGCTCGTCGACCGGGAGGGGCCGCGCCGGGGCGCCGCGCTGGACCGCCTGGCCGTCTCCACCGCCACCGCGCTCGCCGCCATCCACCGGGCCGGCGTCCTGCACCGCGACTTCAAGCCCGCCAACGTGCTGATGGGCCCCGAGGGGCCGGTCGTCATCGACTTCGGCATCGCCCGGGCCCTGGACACCCCCGGCGCCACCATGACAGGGGACACCCTGGGCACGCCGTCCTACCTGGCCCCCGAGCAACTGGCGGGCGCGGTGGCCGGCCCGGCCGTCGACGTGTTCGCGTGGGGCGTGACGATCGTCTTCGCCGCCACCGGCCGCCCGGCCTTCGGGGCCGACTCCATCCCGGCCGTGATCAACCGCATCCTCAACGAGGACCCGGACCTGACCGCCCTGGACGGCGATCTGCGCCCGCTGGTCGCCGCCTGCCTGGACAAGGACCCTGCGCGGCGTCCCTCGGCCGAGGACCTGGTCGCCCGCCTCATGGGCCGCCCCGCCGCCGTCACCGGCGCCGTCCCCCCCACCGGGCCGGCCCCCGCCGGGCACGCGCCGGGGGCCGGCGGCGCGCCCGTCCCGCCGCCCGGCCAGGCCGCCCCCGGCGCGCATCCCGCGACCGGCCCCGGACACCCC
>NZ_JBHSFP010000066.1:0-20639 GCF_042654065.1 Sphaerisporangium dianthi
TTCCCGGTGTTCGCCGAGGCGTTCGACGCGGCGGTGGCCGAGCTGGACGAGCACCTGGCCCCGCATGTGGCTCGTCACCTGGCTTCGGCTGGGCTCGTGGACGGCCAGATGGCTGGGCAGGTCGACGACCAGGCGGCTGGGCAGGTGTCGGGTCGGGTGGCTGGGCTGGTGGGCGGCCGGCTGACCGGTGATGCGGCTGGTTCGTTGCGGGATGTGCTGTGGGGTTCTGACGCTGCGGTGCTGGATCGGACGGTGTTCGCTCAGGCGGGGTTGTTCGCTTTTGAGGTGGCGTTGTTCCGGCTGGTGGAGTCCTGGGGTGTGCGTCCGGATTTTGTGGCCGGTCATTCGATCGGTGAGATCGCGGCGGCGCATGTGGCGGGGGTGTTGTCGCTGGCGGATGCGGCGGCTTTGGTGGCGGCGCGTGGCGTGTTGATGCAGGCTCTGCCGTCGGGTGGGGCGATGGTGGCGATCGGCGCCGGCGAGGAGGAGGTCGCGGCGGCGCTGGAGGCGTTGAAGGCGCGGTCCGGGGGTGCGGTGGGGTCTGCGCTTGTGGGGATAGCGGCGGTGAACGGTCCTTCGTCGGTGGTGGTGTCGGGGGATGAGCTGGCGGTGCTGGAGATCGCCGCGGAGTTCGAGGCGTCCGGGCGTAAGGTGCGGCGGCTTCGGGTGTCGCATGCGTTCCATTCGCCGTTGATGGATCCGATGCTGGCGGAGTTCGGCTCGGTGGTGGAGGGGCTGTCGTTCAGCGCGCCGCGTGTCCCGGTGGTGTCGGCGTTGACCGGTGAGGTGGCCGAGGGCCTGGACTCGCCGGGCTATTGGGTGCGGCATGTGCGTGAGCCGGTCCGGTTCGCCGACGCGGTGCGGACTCTTGAGGCGAAGGGTGTGACCCGGTTCGTCGAGGTCGGCCCGGATGGGGTGCTGTCGGGGATGGGGCCTGACTGTGTTGCCCAGGACGGTGAGGCGGTGTTCGTGCCGTTGGTGCGTCGGGGCCGGGTGGAGCCGGTGTCGGTGGTTTCGGGTGTGGGGCAGTTGCATGCGGTGGGTGTGGCGGTGGACTGGTCGGCGTTGTTCGCCGGGACCGGCGCCCGGCGGGTGGACCTGCCCACCTACGCCTTCCAGCGCCAGGACTACTGGCTGACCGCACCGACGACGGGTGGCGTCTCGGGGATCGGCCAGGAGTCGATGGAGCATCCGCTGCTCGCCGCCGCGGTCGCCCTGCCGCATACCGGCGGGCTGGTGCTGACCGGAAGCGTGTCCCTGACCACGCATCCCTGGCTCGCCGATCACGACCTGCGGGGCACGGCCGTGTTCCCCGCGACCGGCTTCCTGGACCTGGCGATGCACGCCGCGAACCAGGTGGGCCGCGACGTGGTGCGGGAACTCACCGTCGACGCGCCGATGTGTCTCCCCGAGAGCGGGTCACTGGCCCTGCGCGTCGTCGTGGACGCCCCCGACGAGGCGGGCGACACGCCCGTGAGCGTCTACTCACGCGGGAACGGCGACGACCTGCCGTGGACGCGTCACGCGACCGGCCTCCTCGCCACCGGAGCGGGAACACCCGGCGGGCGCGTCGAATGGCCGCCGCCGGGCGCGGAGCCCGTCGACGTTGAAGACGCGCACCGGCTGCTGCTGCGACGCGGTTACGGCTACGGCCCGACGTTCCAGGGACTCCGGGCGGCGTGGCGGCGCGGGGACGAGGTGTTCGCGGAGGTCGCCCTCCCGGAGGACGCGCAGGCCGGGCGTTTCTCCCTCCACCCGGCACTGCTGGACGCGGCGTTGCAGGTCTCCCGGCTCGCCGGGGGAGGGGCCGCCGATGACGTCACCGTGCAACCGGCCGCCTGGACCGGTGTGTCGCTCCACACCGCCGGCGTCACCGAGCTCCGGGCGCGGATCACGCCGTCGGCGCACGGCGGCGTCGAGCTGGCGGTGACCGACGGACACGGCCGGCCGGTGCTGGAGGCGAGATCGGTGGTGTCCCGGCCGGTCGGCGCGGAGCAGCTCGCGGCCGGTGGCGGAAGCGGCGCGGGAGCGCTGTTCCGCGTGGACTGGCAGCGCGCGGAGCCGGCGGCCGGTGACAGAGGCACTGAAGACTGGGCGGTGCTGGGAGACGACGACTTCGGGCTCGATGTGCCGGTTCATTCAGATCTCTCCGCGCTCGTCGGATCGGTCGACGCGCGCGTCCCGGACCTCGTGCTGTACGCCTGCCCGCCGCTCGGCGGCGACGCGGCCGCCGGCGCGCGCTCGACCGCGGCGGCGGTGCTGGACCTGATGCGTCGCTGGCCGGCAGAGGACGGCCTGGCCGACGCGAGACTTGTCGTGGTCACGCGAGGCGCCGTCCCCGCAGGGGGCGACGCGGTGGATGTACGGCAGGCCCCGGTCTGGGGGCTGGTGCGCGCCGCGCAGGCCGAACACCCCGGCCGGTTCGTGCTGGCGGATCTCGACGCCTCCCCGCTGTCCCGCGCCGCGCTGCCGGCCGCGCTCGCCACCGGAGAGGCGGAGGTCGCCGTGCGCGCGGGCACGATCCTGACACCACGGCTGGCGAAGGTCGCCTCGACCGGCTGGCGGCCGTCGCTGTCGTCCGGCACCGTCCTCGTCACCGGGGGCACCTGCGGCGTCGGCGCGCGGCTCGCCCGGCATCTCGTGTCGGCGCACGGCGTCCGGCACCTGCTGCTGCTCGGCGACGCCGACGCGACGCCACCGCCCGGCCTCGACGCCGAGGTGACCGTCTCGGCGTGTGACCCGGCTGACCGGGACGAGCTGGCGAAGCTGCTGCTCGACATCCCCGCCGACCGCCCGCTGGTCGCGGTGGTCCATGCCTCCGACGCCGTGGACAACGCGCTCATCGGCACGCTCACCGAGGAGCGACTTACCCGGGTGCTGCGGCCGAAGATCGACGCCGCGTGGAACCTGCACGAGCTGACCTGCCGGACCGAGCTCGGCGCGTTCGTGCTCGTGTCCTCGTCCAGCGGGCTGATGTACGGAACCGGCCAGGCCAACCACGCCGCCGCGAGCGCCTTCCTTGACGCGCTCGCCTGGCACCGGCGCTCGCTCGGTCTGCCCGCCCTCTCGCTCGCGTACGGCCCGTGGGACGTTGGGGACGATCCGGACGACGACGGGACGCGGCGGCGGCTGAGCCGGCTGGGCCTGCCCACCCTGACCGGCCCCGCCGGCCTGGACCTGCTCGACCGTGGCCTCGGCTGCGCCGAGCCGGTGCTGGTGCCGCTGCACCTCGACCACGGCGTCCTGCGGGCGGCGGCGACCGAACTCCCCGCGCTCCTGCGAGGGGTGGTGCGCGTTCCGCTGCGGCGGCCCGACGCGAGCTCCGGCGATGATCTGCGCCGCCGCCTGGCCGGAGCGAGCCGGGAGGAACGCGGACGCGTCCTGCTCGAACTGGTCCAGACGCACGTGGCCGCGGTGCTGGGCCACCCGTCCACGAGCGCGGTGGAACCCGATCGGGCCTTCCAGGAGCTCGGGTTCGACTCGCTCGCCGCGGTCGAGCTGCGCAAACGGCTCACCACGGCGACCGGCGCGCGGCTGGCTGCCACTCTCGCGTTCGACCACCCGACGTGCCGCGCGGTCGCCGGGCACGTCGACGACCTGATCGGCACGCCGGAGACGGACCTGATGCGGCCCGTGCTCGGCGAGTTCCAGCGTCTGGAGGCGGCGCTGGCGGCGTTCACCCCGGTCAACGGCGACTTCGCCTCCGTCAGCGCCCGGCTGGAGGCGTTGCTCCGCAAGTGGAACGACGCGCACGGCGGGGCGCTCCGCGTCCTGGCCGGCCACGACTACGAATCCGCGACCGACGACGAGCTGTTCGAGGTGCTCGACGGCGAGCTCGGGGTCTCCTGATGCACGGCGTCACTCCGGTCGAGAGGCTGATTGAGGCATAGATGAGCAACGACGAGAAGCTGCGGGCGTACCTCAAGCGCGCCACCGCCGAGCTCCAGGACACGCGGCGGCGCCTGCGCGAGGCCGAGGCCGGGAACCGTGAACCGATCGCGATCATCGGGATGAGCTGCCGTTTCCCCGGCGGGGTCCGCTCACCCGAAGATCTCTGGCACCTGGTGGCGACCGGCGCCGACGGGGTGTCCTCGCTCCCCGAGAACCGCGGCTGGGACGTCGGCGGACTGTACGACCCGCGGCCCGCCACCCCGGGGAAGACCTACGCGCGGGAAGGCGGGTTCCTGCACGACGCCGGCGAGTTCGACGCGGACTTCTTCAAGATGAGCCCGCGCGAGGCCCGGGAGACCGATCCCCAGCAGCGGCTCCTGCTGGAGAACGCCTGGGAGCTGTTCGAACGCGCGGGGATCGATCCGACGTCGGTGCGCGGAACCCGGACCGGCGTGTTCGTCGGCATCGTCTACCACGACTACGCCGTGGGCGGCGGCGCCGGCGGCATGGCCAGTGTCGCGTCCGGCCGGGTCGCCTACACGCTCGGGCTCGAAGGCCCGGCGGTTTCGGTCGACACCGCCTGCTCGTCGTCCCTGGTCGCCATGCACTGGGCGAGCCAGGCCCTGCGTACCGGCGAGTGCTCGCTCGCGGTGGCCGGCGGGGTGACCGTCATGGCGCGGCCCGACTCGTTCGTGGGGTTCAGCCAGGACCGCGGGCTGTCGCCCGACGGCCGGTGCAAATCGTTCGCCGCGGCGGCCGACGGCACCGCCTGGGGTGAAGGCGTCGGCCTCCTGCTGCTGGAGAAGCTGTCCGACGCTCTCGACAACGGTCATGAGGTGCTCGCCGTCCTGCGCGGGTCGGCGGTCAACTCCGACGGGGCCAGCAACGGCCTCACGGCGCCGAACGGTCCTTCGCAGCAGCGGGTGATCCGCCAGGCGCTCGCGAACGCGGGACTGTCGGCCTCCGACGTGGACGCCGTGGAGGCGCACGGGACCGGGACGACGCTGGGCGACCCGATCGAGGCGCAGGCGTTGCTGGCCACCTACGGACAGGACCGCGACCGCCCGCTGTGGCTGGGATCGCTGAAGTCGAACATCGCCCACGCGCAGGCCGCCGCGGGTGTCGCCGGTGTGATCAAGATGGTGCAGGCGATGCGCCACGGGCAGCTGCCCAAGACGCTGCACGTGGACGAGCCGACGCCCAAGGTCGACTGGTCGGACGGGAACATCCGGCTGCTCACGGAGGCCACCGCCTGGCCGGAGAACGGGCATCCGCGCCGGGCCGCCGTCTCCTCCTTCGGCCTCAGCGGAACCAACGGGCACGTCATCATCGAGCAGGCGCCGCCGGCCGCCCCCGACGAGACCCCCGCCCGGCCCGCAGGGCGAGCCTCGGCGGTCCCGCTGGTCGTCTCGGCCAGGAGTTCCGACGCGCTGCGCGCGCAGGCGGCACACCTGCTGTCACATCTCGCGTCCTCGCCCGGGCCGGCGCCCGTCGACCTCGCGTTCTCGCTGGCGACCACGCGCGCGGCGCTGGAGCACCGCGCCGTCGTCGTCGCCGCCGACCGGGAGGAACTCCTGCGCGGGCTGCGCGCGGTGGCCGAGGGCAGGGCGGCCGCCGACGTCGTCTGCGACGTGGCGCGTCCCGATCGCCGGGTGGCGTCGATGTTCACCGGTCAGGGCGCGCAGCGGCTGGGGATGGGCCGGGAGTTGCACGCCGAGTTCCCGGTGTTCGCCGAGGCGTTCGACGCGGCGGTGGCCGAGCTGGACAAGCACCTGGCCCCGCATCTGGCCCGTCACTCGGACGGTCCGCCGGCTGGGCTCGCGGCCGAGTCCGCAGCCGGCCAGGCGGCCGAGCAGGTGTCGGGTCGGGTGGCTGGGCTGGTGGGCGGCCGGCTGACCGGCGATGCGGCTGGTTCGCTGCGGGATGTGCTGTGGGGTTCCGATGCTGCGGTGCTGGATCGGACGGTGTTCGCTCAGGCGGGGTTGTTCGCTTTTGAGGTGGCGTTGTTCCGGTTGGTGGAGTCCTGGGGAGTTCGTCCGGACTTCGTCGCCGGTCATTCGATCGGTGAGATCGCCGCGGCGCATGTGGCGGGGGTGTTGTCGCTGGCGGATGCGGCGGCCCTGGTGGCGGCGCGTGGCACGTTGATGCAGGCCCTGCCATCGGGTGGGGCGATGGTGGCGATCGGCGCCGGCGAGGAGGAGGTCGCGGCGGCGCTGGAGGCGTTGCAGGCACGGGCCGGGGCGGCGGGGTCGGCGCTTGTGGGGATAGCGGCGGTGAACGGTCCCGCGTCGGTGGTGGTGTCGGGGGACGAGCGGGCGGTGCTGGAGGTCGCCGGGGAGTTTGAGGCGTCCGGGCGTAAGGTGCGGCGGCTTCGAGTGTCGCATGCGTTCCATTCGCCGTTGATGGATCCGATGCTGGCGGAGTTCGCCTCGGTGGTGGAGGGGCTGTCGTTCAGCGCGCCGCGTGTCCCGGTGGTGTCGGCGTTGACCGGTGAACTCGCCGAGGGCCTGGACTCGCCGGGGTATTGGGTGCGGCATGTGCGTGAGCCGGTCCGGTTCGCCGACGCGGTGCGGACCCTTGAATCCAACGGTGTGACCCGGTTCGTCGAGGTCGGCCCGGACGCGGTGCTGTCGGGCATAGGGCCCGACTGCGTCGCACAGGACGGCGACTCGGTGTTCGTGCCGCTGTCCCGGCGCGACCGCGACGAGGAACGGCAGGCCGTCCTCGCTCTCGCGCAGGCACATGCGCGCGGGATGGCCGTCGACTGGCCCGCCTTCTTCGCCGGGA
Source organism: Sphaerisporangium dianthi (assembly GCF_042654065.1). NCBI lineage: Bacteria > Bacillati > Actinomycetota > Actinomycetes > Streptosporangiales > Streptosporangiaceae > Sphaerisporangium > Sphaerisporangium dianthi. The sequence continues at coordinate 6,679 of NZ_JBHSFP010000066.1, forward strand.
GGGGCGCCAGGCGCGTGGACCTCCCCACCTACGCCTTCCAGCGCCTGCACTACTGGGCGGAGTCCACGTCCGGCCCGTCGGGGCCCGCCGACCTGGGAGAGTCCGGATTCTGGGACGCTTTGCGGCAGGAGGACCTGGCGTCGCTCGCCGACCGGCTGGACGTCGCGCCCGACGCGCTCGGCGAGGTGGTCCCGGCGCTGTCGGACCTGTGGGACGACCACCGCGATCACAACGTCGTGGACTCGTGGCGGTACAAGATCGCATGGAGGCCGATCGCGGAGCGGCCCGAAACCACCCTCTCCGGAACCTGGATCGTCGCCGTCCCCCCGGCCGGCCACGCGGGCGAGACGGTCGCCCCGGTCGTCAGGGGACTGCGCGACCGCGGCGTGGACGTCGTCACGGTCGAGGCAGGGGAGCGCGCCGACCTCGGGGAACTGCTCCGCCGGTGGTCCGGCGGCGAGTCGCCGGACGGCGTCCTGTCGCTGCTCGCGCTCGACGACCGCCCGCACCCGCTCCATCCCGAGCTGTCGGCCGGATGCGCCGGCACGGTGGCGCTGGTCCAAGCCCTCGGCGACGCCGGCGTGACCGCGCCGCTGTGGTGCGTCACCGCCGGAGCGGTGGCGGTTACCGGCTCCGCGGAGGTGTCCGCCCCGGCGCAGGCCGCCGTGTGGGGACTCGCCGCCGGCCTCGCGCTGGACCACCCGGACACCTGGGGCGGCGTGGTCGACCTGCCCGGCGAACCCGACGAGACCGCCGTGGGCCGGCTGTGCGACGCGCTGTCCAGGACGGACGGCGAGGACCAGATCGCGGTGCGGACGGCAGGGCTGTTCGCGCGGCGCATGGTACGGGCGCGACTCGGCGGGACCGCGCCGCTCGCCCGGCCGGAGCGGGCCTGGCGTCCCCGCGGCACCATCTTGATCACCGGCGGGACGGGCGGCCTCGGCGCGCACGTCGCCCGCATGCTCGCGGCCGGAGGCGCGGAACACCTCGTCCTGACCAGCCGCCGGGGCATGGCGGCCGAGGGCGCCGGCGAGCTGGCGGCCGAGCTGGCCGCGCTCGGAGCCCGCGTGACGATCACCGCCTGCGACGTGGGCGACCGGGAGTCGGTGAGCCGGCTGCTCGGCGCGCTGCCGGAGCATGACCTGACGGCGGTGGTGCACGCGGCCGGTGTCTCGCAACGCATCGCGTCGCTCTCCGAGCTGACGATCGCGGAGTTCGCCGAGGTCGCCAGGGCCAAGGTGGCGGGCGCCCTGCATCTGGACCAGGTGCTGGGCGACCGGCCGCTGGACGCCTTCGTGCTCTTCTCCTCCGGATCGGCGATCTGGGGAAGCGCCGGGCAGGCGGCCTACGCCGCCGCCAACGCCGTGCTCGACGCGATCGCGCACCGGCGCAGGGCGGGCGGACGCACCGCGACGTCGATCGCCTGGGGCTCGTGGGACGGCGGCATGGTGGACGCCGAGCTGAGCGCGATGCTGCGGCGGATGGGCATGCCGGTCATGGCGCCGAGGACGGCGATCGCCGCCCTCGGGCAGGCGCTCGACCACGACGAGAGCCACCTGGTGGTCGCCGACGTGCAGTGGGCCCGGTTCGCCCCCACCTACACGCTGGCCCGGCGGCGCCCGCTGCTGGACGCCCTGCCGGAGGTGGCCGAGATCCTCGCAGGCGAGGAGAAGGCCGAATCCTCCTCCGGGCAGGACCTGGCCGCCGCCCTCGCGGGCATGTCCGAGGCCGAGCAGGCCCGTACGCTGCTCGACCTGGTACGCGACCACGTGGCGGCGCTGCTCGGCCACGACGACGCGGCCGCGGTCGGCCCCGACCGGACCTTCGGCGACCTCGGCTTCGACTCCGTCTCCGCGGTCGACCTTCGGACCCGGCTGAGCGCCGCCACGGGACGCGCCCTGCCGACCACCATGATCTTCGACTTTCCCACCCCGGCGGAGCTCGCGAGGTACCTGCGGAACGAGCTGTGCCAGGACGGCGGCGGCGCCGAGGCGCTGCCGCTGCTCGCCGACCTGGACCGGCTCGAACAGGCGGCCATCGCCCTCGCGCCGGAGGAGATCGAGCGGACGGGGATCGTCGGGCGGATGCGGACCCTGATGGAGCGCCTGACCGCGACGGCGGGCGGCGGAACGGATACGGGACACGACCTCGCGGACGCCTCGGCCGACGAGGTGTTCGACTTCATCGATCGCGAACTCGGGCTCGCCTGAGCTGGCATACAGCGGCTTTCTTTAGCAGATGACCTGGGGACGGGACATGGCGAACGACGAAAAGCTCCTCGAATACCTCAAGCGGGTCACCACGGACCTGCAGCAGGCCCGCACGCGGCTGAAGGAGGTCGAAGGCCGCGAAGGCGAGCCCATCGCGATCATCGCCATGGCCTGCCGCTATCCGGGCGGGGTGACCTCCCCGGAGGACCTGTGGCGCCTGGTCGCGGACGGCACCGACGCGATCTCCGAGTTCCCCGCCGACCGCGGCTGGAACCTCGACGGCCTGCACGACCACGACGCCGGCCGCACCGGCACCAGCTACGTGAGCGAGGGCGGCTTCGTCAACGACGTGACCGGCTTCGACCCGGGATTCTTCGGCATCAGCCCCAAAGAGGCCCGTGCGATGGACCCCCAGCAGAGGTTGATGCTGGAGGTCTGCTGGGAGGCGTTCGAGCGCGCGGGCGTCGACCCGCTGTCGGTGCGAGGCGACCACGTCGGGGTCTTCGCGGGCTCCGGCATGCAGGACTACGCCTACGTGCTGGACGCCGCCCCGGAGCTGGCCGAGGCGTACATGACCACGGCCAGCGCGTCCTCGGTCATCGCCGGGCGGGTCTCCTACACCCTGGGCCTGGAGGGGCCGGCCGTCACCATCGACACGGCGTGCTCCTCCTCCCTGGTGGCGTTGCACCTCGCGGCCCAGGCGCTGCGGCGGGAGGAGTGCTCGCTGGCCCTGGCGGGCGGCGTCATGGTCATGTCGACCCCGGGGCCGTTCATCGTGTTCAGCCGCCAGCGCGGGCTCGCGCCCGACGGCCGCTGCAAGTCGTTCTCCGACGACGCCGACGGCACCGGCTGGTCGGAGGGGGCCGGGATGCTGCTGCTGGAGCGCCTGTCCGACGCCCGGCGCCACGGCCACCCGGTCCTGGCCGTGGTGCGCGGATCGGCGGTCAACCAGGACGGCGCGTCGAACGGCCTCACCGCGCCGAACGGCAACGCCCAGCAGCGGGTGATCCGGCAGGCGCTGGCCGGCGCCCGGCTGCGCGCGGACGAGGTCGACGTCGTGGAAGGGCACGGCACCGGGACCACACTGGGCGATCCGATCGAGGCGCAGGCCCTGCTGGCCACCTACGGGCGGGCGCGTGCCGAGGGACGGCCGCTCTGGCTCGGGTCGTTGAAGTCGAACATCGGCCACGCGCAGGCCGCGGCGGGCGTCGGCGGCGTGATCAAGATGGTCGAGGCGATGCGCCACGGCCTGATGCCGAAGACCCTGCACGTCTCGGAGCCGTCGTCCCACGTCGACTGGACGGCGGGCGAGGTCAGGCTGCTCACCGATGCCGTCGCCTGGCCGCAGAACGGCCACCCGCGCCGGGCCGGCGTCTCCTCCTTCGGCGTCAGCGGCACCAACGCGCACGTGATCATCGAGGAGGCTCCGCGCGATGAGCCCCCGGCCACGGACGAGACCGCCGTCCCGGACCGGGACCCGCGGAGCCGGCCCGCGGGGCGCCTGCTTCCCTGGCCGGTCTCCGGGCACGGCGAGAGCGGTCTGCGCGCCCAGGCACGGCGCCTGCTGGAGCATGTGGAAGCCCGGCCGGAGCTGTCGCCGGCGGACGTCGGCTTCTCGCTGGCCACCTCGCGCGCCGCGCTGGAGAACCGCGCGGTCGTGGTCGGCCAGGACCGCGCCGAGCTGCTGCGGGGCCTGGCGGCGCTGGCCGGCGGCGAGGCCGTCCCTGGAGTGCACGCCGGAACGCCCCTCGCGGGCGGCACGGCCTTCCTGTTCACCGGCCAGGGCGCGCAGCGGCTCGGAATGGGCCGGCAGCTGCACGCGGGCTTCCCGGTGTTCGCCGAGGCGTTCGACGCGGCGGTGAACGCGCTGGACGAACACCTGGCCCGGCACCTGGACGGGCAGGCCGACAAGCCGGTGACCGGTTCGCTGCGGGAGGTGCTGTGGGGTTCGGACGCCACGGCGCTCGACCAGACGGTGTTCGCCCAGGCAGGGCTGTTCGCCTTCGAGGTGGCGCTGTTCCGGCTGCTGGAGTCCTGGGGAGTGCGCCCGGACTTCGTCGCCGGGCATTCGATCGGTGAGGTCGCGGCGGCGCATGTGGCGGGGGTGATGTCGCTGGCGGACGCGGCGGCCCTGGTGGCGGCGCGTGGCGCGTTGATGCAGGCCCTGCCGCGAGGCGGCGCGATGGTCGCGATCGCCGCCGGCGAGGACGAGGTCGCCGCCGTGCTCGACGTGCGGGCGGGGTCCGCGCTGGTCGGCATCGCGGCGGTGAACGGCCCTTCGTCGGTGGTGCTGTCCGGGGACGAGCGAACGGTGCTGCGCGTCGCCGCGGAGTTCGAGGCGGCCGGACGCAAAGTGCGGCGGCTCCGGGTGTCGCACGCGTTCCACTCGCCGTTGATGGACCCGATGCTGACCGCGTTCGCGCAGGTCGTGGGCGAGCTCTCCCTGTCGCGGCCGGACATCCCGGTGGTGTCGGCGGTGACCGGCCAGCCGGCCGAGGGCCTGGACTCGCCGGGCTACTGGGTGCGGCACGTGCGCGAGCCGGTGCGGTTCTGCGACGCGGTGCGTGCCCTTGAGATCAACGGCGTCACCCGGTTCGTCGAACTCGGACCGGACGCCGTCCTGTCCGCGATCGCCGGCGACTGCCTGGCCGACGCGGAGGACGCGGTCCTGGCGGCCACCTCACGGCGGGGACGCGACGAGGAGGACGAACTGGTCCGCGGCCTGTGCCAGGCGTACGCGGGCGGGGTCGCGGTGGACTGGCCCGCCTTCTTCGCCGGCACCGGCGCCCGCCGGGTGGACCTGCCCACCTACGCCTTCCAGCACAAACGCTACTGGGTCGACGCCACGGCGGGCGCGGGAGACGTGGGCGCGGTCGGCCTGGAGGTGGCCGAGCACCCGCTGCTGGGCGCGGTGGTGCCCTCCGCCGACTCCGACGGCGTGATGCTCACCGGGTCGCTGTCGGCGGGCACGCATCCGTGGCTGGCCGAACACGCCGTGAACGGCGCGACCCTGCTGCCGGGCACCGGCCTGCTCGAACTGGCCGTGCGAGCGGGCGACGAGGTCGGCTGCGGCGTGGTGGAGGAGCTCACCCTCGGGACGCCGCTGCTGCTGCCGGAGCGGGGCGCGGTCGCCGTCCAGGTCGTGGTGGGCGCCTCGGACGAGTCCGGCCGCCGCTCGGTGCGGATCTACTCCCGGGCGCCCGGCGCGGAATGGACGCCGCACGCCGAGGGAGTGCTCGCCCCATGGGGCCGGGCGCCCGCGTTCGAGCCGGGGGAGTGGCCGCCCGCCGAGGTCGGCGGGCAGGACCACGACGCGGCGGGACGGCGTCCGGGACGAACGTTCGCCGAGGTCACGCTGCCCGAACAGATCCACGACCAGGGCAAGCGCTTCGGACTGCACCCCGCGCTGCTCGACGCGGCGCTGCGCGAGGCGCTCACCGCCGACCGGGACGACCAGGCCCTGGTCCCCGTCGCGTGGCGGGGCTTCACCCTGCACGCGATCGGCGCGGACACCCTGCGCCTGGAACTGTCCTGGCGGAACGAGAACGAGGCGTCGCTGCGGGCGGCCGACGCGACAGGGACGGCCGTGGCCTCCGCTGAGTCGGTGACGTTCGCCGAACCCGCGGGCGCCGCGCGCCGCGCGCCGTCGCTGTACGGCGTCCAATGGTCGCCCATCCCGGCGGGCGAGGCCGCCGGCCCGCCATTGGCGCGATGGGAGGACCTCCCACCCGACGGCCAGGTGCCGGGCACCGTCGTCCTGGAGTGCGCCACACCGGACGGCGAGGTGCCGGCGGCGGTGCGCACGCTGGCGGACCAGGTGCTCGGCACGGTTCAGGCATGGCTCGCGGACGACCGGTACGCGTCCTCGAAGCTGGTCGTGGTGACGCGGCACGCCGTCACCATCGACGGCGGCGACGCGACCGATGTGGTCCAGGCGCCCGTCTGGGGCGTGGTGCGCGCGGCGCAGGCCGAGAACCCCGGCCGGTTCGGCCTGGTCGACATCGACGGCGCGCCCGCCTCGGCCGGGGCCGTACAGGCCGCGGTCGCCACGGCCGAGCCCGAGACGGCGGTCCGCGAGGGCCGCGTCCTGGTGCCCCGCCTCGCCCGCGTCGACCGGCCGCTCGAACAGCCCGCGCCCGCCTCGCCCTGGCGCGGCACCGTGCTCGTCACCGGCGGCACCACCGGCCTCGGCGCGCTGGTGGCCAGGCACCTGGTCGCCGAGCACGGGGCGCGGCGTCTGGTGCTGACCAGCCGCCGCGGCATGGACGCGCCGGGCGCCGCGGAGCTGGTCGCCGAGCTTACGGCGACGGGCGCCGAGGTGGACGTGGTGGCGTGCGACGTGGGCGACCGGGACGCCGTCGCGCGACTGCTGGCCGGCATCCCGGCCGAGCACCCGCTGACCGGCGTCGTGCACGCGGCCGGCGTGGTCGACAACGGGCTCACCGAGGCGTTGACCCCCGAGCGGATGGACACGGTGCTGAGGCCCAAGGTGGACGCGGCCTGGCACCTGCATGAGCTCACCGAGCACCTGGACCTGTCCGCGTTCGTGCTGTTCTCCTCGGCAGGCGGCCTGGTGCTGGCCGCCGGCCAGGGCAACTACGCCGCGGCGAACGTCTTCCTGGACGCGCTCGCCGCCCGGCGCAGAGCGTCCGGCCTGCCCGCCACCGCCATCGCCTGGGGCCTGTGGGGAGTGCAGACCGGCCTCGCCGACTCCCTGGCGGACGCCGAACAGCGGATGCGGCGCGAGGGCCTGCCGGCCCTGCCGACCGAGGACGGCCTGGCGCTGTTCGACGCCGCGGTCGCCACCGGCGAGACCGCTCCGGTCGCCCTCCGGGTGGACCGGACGGTGCTGCGGTCCCGCACCGACGAGCTCCCCGCCCTGCTGCGCGGGCTCGTCCCCGCGCGGGCCCGGCAGGCGGCGGCGTCCGGCCGCGCCGCCGTCACCTCGAACCTGGAGCGCCGGCTGGCCGGCCTGGCCGACGACGAACGCGACGCCGTGCTGCTGGACATGGTCCGCGGCCTGGTGGCGGGGGTGCTCGGGCACGACACCATGGACGAGATCGAGCCCGGCCGCGCCTTCCAGGAGCTCGGCTTCGACTCCCTCGCCGCCGTCGAACTGCGCAACCGGCTCAACACGGCGACCGGCCTGCGGCTGCCCACCAGCCTGGTCTTCGACCACCCGAACGCGCGCGCGGTGGCCAGGTACCTGGCCGCCACCGTCGGAGGGACGGCGGACGCCGCGACCGGCCCGGTCACCGCGCAGCGGACCTCGTCCGACGACGACCCCATCGCGATCGTCGCCATGGCCTGCCGCTACCCCGGCGGGGTGGCCTCCCCCGACGATCTGTGGCGGATCGTCGCCGAGGCCCGCGACGTCATCACCCCGTTCCCCGACGATCGCGGCTGGGACATCGAGGAACTGTACGACCCGGCCGCTCAGCGGCCGAACACCAGCCACACGCGCGAGGGCGGCTTCCTGCACGACGCGGCGGACTTCGACCCGGCCTTCTTCGGGATCAGCCCGAACGAGGCGCTGATCATGGACCCGCAGCAGCGGCTGCTGCTGGAGACCTCGTGGGAGGCGTTCGAGCGGGCCGGCATCGACCCGGAGTCCCTGCGCGGCAGCAAGACCGGGGTGTTCGCCGGGCTGTCCTACCACGACTACGCCGCCAACAGCGGCACCGGCGCCATCGCGTCGGGCCGGGTGTCGTACGTGTTCGGGCTCGAAGGTCCCGCGGTCACCGTGGACACCGCCTGCTCGTCGTCCCTGGTCGCGCTGCACCTGGCGGTGCAGGCGCTGCGGTCGGGCGAGTGCTCACTGGCGCTCGCGGGCGGCGTGACCGTGATGGCGACCCCGGAGGTGTTCGTCCAGTTCACCCGGCAGCGCGGAATGTCGCGTGACGGCCGCACCAAGCCGTTCGCGGCCGCCGCCGACGGGACGAGCTGGGCGGAGGGCGTCGGCGTGCTGCTGGTCGAGCGCCTGTCGGACGCGCGCAAGAACGGGCACCGGGTGCTCGCCGTGGTGCGCGGCACCGCGATCAACCAGGACGGCGCGTCAAACGGGCTCACGGCGCCGAACGGCCCCTCCCAGCGGCGGGTGATCCGTCAGGCGCTCGCGAACGCCGGAGTGCCGGCGTCCGAGGTGGACGCGGTGGAGGCGCACGGGACGGGTACGACGCTGGGTGATCCGATCGAGGCGCAGGCGTTGCTGGCGACTTACGGTCAGGATCGTGATCGTCCGTTGTGGCTGGGGTCGATCAAGTCGAATATCGGTCATACGCAGGCTGCTGCGGGTGTGGCGAGTGTGATCAAGGTGGTGCAGGCGATGCGCCACGGGGTGATGCCCAAGACGTTGCATGTGGATGAGCCGACGCCGCATGTGGACTGGTCGGCGGGTGATGTGCGGTTGCTGACCGAGGCGCGGGAGTGGCCGCAGAACGGGCATCCGCGGCGGGCGGGGGTGTCGTCGTTCGGTATCAGCGGCACCAACGCGCACGTCATCATCGAACAGGCGCCGTCCTCGGACGCCGAGACCGCCGCCCCCGAGGAGAAGCGCGACGGAGAGCCGGCGATCCCCTGGGTGCTGTCGGGGAAGACCGAACACGCCCTCCGGTCACAGGCCGAGCGCCTGCTGTCCCACCTCGGCACCGAGACCGGGCAGAGCCCCCTGGACATCGGGTACTCCCTGGCCAAGGACCGCACGCTGCTGGACCACCGCGCCGTCGTCCTCGGCACCGGACCCGACGACTTCCGGCGCGGCCTGGCGGCGCTCGCCGAGGGCGAGACGGCGCCGGGCCTGCACGCCGGAGCGCCGGTCAAGGGCGGCACGGCCCTGCTGTTCACCGGCCAGGGCGCGCAGCGGCCGGGGATGGGCCGGGAGCTGCACGCGAAGTTCCCCGTGTTCGCCGAGGCCTTCGACGCGGCGGTGGCCGAACTGGACTGGCACCTGGCCGGACACCTGAACGGGCACGTACACGGGCAGGTGGCCGGTTCGGTGCGCGATGTGCTGTGGGGTTCCGACGCCGCGGCGCTCGATCGGACGGTGTTCGCTCAGGCGGGGTTGTTCGCTTTCGAGGTGGCGCTGTTCCGGCTGGTGGAGTCCTGGGGTGTGCGCCCGGACTTCGTCGCCGGTCATTCGATCGGTGAGGTCGCGGCGGCGCACGTGGCGGGGGTGATGTCGCTGGCGGACGCGGCGGCCCTGGTGGCCGCGCGTGGCGGGTTGATGCAGGCTCTGCCGTCGGGCGGTGCGATGGTGGCGATCGGCGCCGGCGAGGACGAGGTCACCGCGGCACTGGAGGCGCGGACCGGGTGTGCGCTCGTGGGCATCGCGGCGGTGAACGGTCCCGCGTCGGCGGTGGTGTCCGGGGACGAGCGGGCGGTGCTGGAGATCGCCGGGGAGTTCGAGGCGTCCGGACGCAAGGTGCGGCGGCTTCGGGTGTCGCACGCGTTCCATTCGCCGTTGATGGATCCGATGCTGGCCGAGTTCGGCTCGGTGGTGCAGGGGCTGTCGTTCAGCGCACCGCGTGTCCCGGTGGTGTCGGCGCTGACCGGTGAACTCGCCGAGGGCCTGGACACCCCGGAGTACTGGGTGCGGCATGTGCGCGAGCCGGTCCGGTTCGCCGACGCGGTGCGGACCCTTGAATCCAACGGTGTGACCCGGTTCGTCGAGGTCGGCCCGGACGCGGTGCTGTCAGGCATGGGGGCCGCGTGTGTCGCCGACGACGGCCGGTCGGTGTTCGTCCCCCTGACCCGCCGCGACGGCGACGAAGCGCGGGAAGTGCTCTCCGCGCTGGCCTCCTGCCACGTGCGCGGCGTCCCGGTCGCGTGGGAACGGTTCTTCAGCGGCCGCGGCGCGCGATCGGTGGACCTGCCCACCTACGCCTTCCAGCGCCAGCGGTTCTGGCTGAACTCCCTGGACTACTGGCGGGACGCCTGGGCGGGCGCGTCGACCGGATCCGGCGACGTCGCGTCGGCCGGCCTCGACGTGCCCGGCCATCCCCTCCTCGGCGCCGTCGTCGCCTCGCCGGACTCCGACGCCTACGTCATGACCGGACGGCTGTCGGTGGCCGCGCAGCCCTGGCTGGCCGACCACGTGTTCGGCGACATGGTCATCTTCCCGGGCACGGGATTCGTGGAGCTGGCGATCAGAGCCGGTGACCAGGCCGGATGCGCGACCGTCGACGAGCTGACCATCCTGTCGCCGCTGGTTCTGCCCGACCGCGGCGGAGTCGCCCTGCAGGTCGTCGTCGGACCGGGCGACGCCGCCGGCGCCCGATCCGTGGACGTCTACTCCCGCGGTGAGGACGACGCCGCAGCCTGGACCAGGCACGCCACCGGATCACTCGTGCCCGGCGCGGCCGCCCCGTCGTTCGACCTGTCCGCATGGCCGCCCCCCGGCGCCACCTCCGTGGATCTCAAGGGCTTCTACGAGACCACGGCCGAGGCGGGCCTGGCGTACGGCCCGGCCTTCCAGGGGCTCAACGCTGTGTGGACCTCCGGCGAGGACGTCTACGCCGAGATCACCCTCCCCGCGCCGGTGGAGGAACAGGCCGGCGCGTTCGGCATCCATCCGGCGATCCTCGACGCCGGGCTCCACGCGGCCATGTTCACCGGGACCCTCGGCGACCAGGCCGCGCTGCCGTTCGCGTGGTCCCAGGTGACCCTGCACGCGACGGGCGCCTCCCACCTGCGGGTCCGGCTGTCGCCCGCCGGACGCGGCGCCCTCGAACTGGTCGCGGCCGACGGCACCGGCAGACCGGTCGCGTCGGCGGCGTCGCTGACGCTGCGCCCGGTCTCGGCCGAACAGCTCGCGACGGCCCGGCCGGCGTTCCACGACTCGCTGTTCCAGGTCGAGTGGTCACCGGTCGCCCTCCCGGCGGCGGAGCCGATCACGGTGGCGGAATGGGACGCGCTCACCGGCGAAGTCCCCGTACCCGAGGTCGTCATCCTGGCCGTCGAGGGCGGAGACGACGCCGCGGCGGTCCGCGCCGCCCTCCACCGGACGCTCGAAGCGGTGCGGAACTGGCTGGCCGACGACCGCTTCGCGGACTCCACGCTCATCGTGCGCACCCGCGGCGCGACGGCGCTCCCCGGCGGGGAACCGCACGACCTCGCCGGCGCGGCGGTGTGCGGGCTCGTACGGTCCGCGCAGTCGGAGAATCCCGGCCGCATCGTGCTGGTGGACGTGGACGACAGCGCGGACCTGCCCGCCGCCGCCTCCTCCATCCTGGCCTCCGGCGAGCCGCAGCTGATGGTCCGCGACGCGGTCGCCTACGCCGCGCGGCTCGCCCGGGTCCCCGCCGGACCGGCCGTGGACGCGAGCGTCTTCGACGACGGCGGCACGGTGCTGGTCACCGGCGGGACCGGCGCGCTCGGGCGGCTGGTCGCACGGCACCTGGTCCAGAGCCGCGGCGTGCGGAGCCTGATCCTGGCGAGCCGTCGCGGGCCTTCCGCGCCAGGGGCGACGGAACTGCGGTCGGAGCTGGCCGAACTCGGCGCGGAGGTCACGATGGTCGCCTGCGACCTGGCCGACCGAGCGGCGGCGGCCGAACTGCTCTCCGGCCTGTCGCTGACCGGCGTGGTCCACCTGGCCGGCGTCCTCGACGACGGCGTGATCGGCTCGCTGACGCCCGAACGCGTGGACGCGGTCCTGCGCCCGAAGGTCGACGCCGCACTGAACCTGCACGAACTCACCCAAAGCATGAAACTGACGGCGTTCGTGATGTTCTCCGGAGCGGCGGGCGTCCTCGGCGTCGCCGGTCAGGGCAACTACGCCGCGGCCAACTCCTTCCTCGACGCGCTGGCCCTGCGCCGGCGCGCCGCCGGACTGCCCGCCCAGTCCCTCGCCTGGGGCCTGTGGGACGTCGGCGACGGCATGGCCGGCACCCTGTCGGAGACCGACCAGCAGCGGGTCGGCCGCACGGGCGGCCGGTCGCTGGACGCCGGCCAGGCGTTGCGGCTGTTCGACGTGGCCACGGCGCTGGACGCGGCCGTGCTCGTCCCCGCCCGCGTGGACCTCGACGTCATGCGCGACCGCGCGGAGACGCCCGCGCTGTTCCGCGGTCTCGTCCGCGGCGTCAGACGCCGGACGGCGGAGGCCGGATCCGACGCGCCGGCGACCTTGCGGCACCGCCTCGCCGGCCTGCCGGAAGACGAACGGGCGGCGGCGCTGCTCGACGCCGTCCGCGCCGAGGCCGCCGTGATCCTGGGCCACGCGGGACCGTCGGCCATCGAACCGGACAAGGCGTTCAACGAGCTGGGGTTCGACTCGCTGAGCGCGGTCGAGTTCCGCAACAGGATCAACTCCGTCACCGGACTGCGGCTGCCGCCGACATTGGTCTTCGACTACCCGAGCGCCCGGGACCTCGCCGAGCACATCGGCGCCGAGCTCGCGCCCGAGAAGGGCCGCGACGGGGCCGCCGGGCCGGGCGAGGACCAGGTCCGCAAGATCCTGCAGTCGATCCCGCTGAGCCGGATCCGCGACTCGGGACTGATGGAGGGCCTGCTCCAGCTCGCGGGTGTCCGCGCGGAGCACGCCACGGCCGACGACGGCGGCGGCGGCGGGGGCGAATCGATCGACGTGATGGACGCCGACAGCCTGATCAGCATGGCACTGGACACCGCAGACCTCGATGACGAGACATGGGAAGCGTGAAGACATGACCACCTCTGACGAGAAGCTGGTTCAGGCCCTCCGCGCGTCGCTGAAGGAGACCGAACGGCTCCGCGCGCAGCAGCGCAAGCTGACCGCCGCGACCCGCGAGCCGATCGCGATCGTCGCCATGGCCTGCCGCTACCCCGGTGACGTCGACTCGCCCGAGGCACTGTGGAACCTGGTCGCGACGGGCACCGACGCCATCTCCGAATTCCCCGCCAACCGCGACTGGGACGTCGACCACCTGTACGACCCGGCCGGCGAGCGGCCGAACACCACCTACACCCGCGAGGGCGGCTTCCTGCACGAGGCGGGGGAGTTCGACGCGGAGTTCTTCGGGATCAGCCCGAACGAGGCTTTGATCATGGACCCGCAGCAGCGCCTGCTGTTGGAGGCGTCGTGGGAGGCGTTCGAGCGGGCGGGTATCGATCCGGCGACGTTGAAGGGCAGTTCGACCGGGGTGTTCGCCGGGATGATGTACCACGACTACGTCACCAACAGCAGCACGGGCGCGATCGCGTCGGGCCGGGTGTCGTATGTGTTCGGTCTTGAGGGGCCGGCGGTGACGGTGGACACGGCGTGTTCGTCGTCGTTGGTGGCGATCCATCTGGCGAGTCAGGCGTTGCGGTCGGGTGAGTGTTCGCTGGCGTTGGCCGGTGGGGTGGCGGTGATGGCGACGCCGGAGACGTTCGTCGAGTTCAGCCGTCAGCGTGGGTTGGCGCGTGATGGCCGGTGCAAGTCGTTCGCCGCGTCCGCCGACGGAACCGCGTGGGGCGAGGGCGTCGGGATGCTGCTGCTGGAGCGGTTGTCGGACGCGCGGCGTAACGGGCATCCGGTGCTGGCGGTGGTGCGCGGGTCGGCGGTCAACCAGGACGGCGCGTCCAACGGCCTGACCGCCCCGAACGGCCCCTCGCAACGAAGAGTGATCCGCCAGGCGCTGGCGAACGCGCGGCTCTCCGCCGACCAGATCGACGCGGTGGAGGCGCATGGGACCGGGACGACGCTGGGTGATCCGATCGAGGCGCAGGCGTTGCTGGCGACCTATGGGCAGGATCGCGATCGTCCGTTGTGGCTGGGGTCGATCAAGTCGAATATCG
>NZ_JBHSFP010000067.1:0-15753 GCF_042654065.1 Sphaerisporangium dianthi
GGGGGGGGGGGGGGGAGGGGGGGGGGGGGGGGGGGAGGGGGGGGGGGGGGGGGGGGGGGGGGGGGGGGGGGGGGGGGACGGAGACGGGGAAGGGGAAGGGGACGGGCTGGGGCCGGTGCCGCCGGCCTTCTCCGAGGTCCAGGCGCCGATCCAGGCCAGGACCGCGTTCCAGTTGATGGCGACCTCGTTCACCGACCAGGCGTCGATGTCGTCCAGGTAGCACTTCTGCGGTCGGCAGCCGCCGAGGCGCTGCTGGGCGACAGGGTCCTGCAGGCCGCTGTTGGGGCCGCCGGCCAGGGCGCCGGCCGGTGCGATGGGCAGGGAGGAGTCGAGCTGGTTGGCCCAGAACCGGTGGTGGACGTTGCGGGAGGGCTTGTCGCCGTAGCCGGTGACGTAGGAGTAGCCGAGCGGGTTGCGGCCGAACTCATACGCCATCGTCTCGAACACCCCGGAGCGGAACCGCTCGGCGCCGGTGAAGTCGTAGGCCAGGGCCAGCAGGACGGCGTTGTTGAGGATCAGGTTGTTGGACCCCCAGATGTAGCCGCCGCCGGGAGGCTGGAACGGCACCGGGTAGCCCTGGCCGCGCATCATGTTCAGCAGCCCGTCGGCGGCTGAGACGAAGGAAGTGCGGAGCTGCTGGCCGATGGAGGAGGTCAGGCCGTTGGGCACCAGCGCCAGGGTGATGTCGCCCAGGCTGCCGACCTCCGCCCACTGGGCGCCCTCGGCTGTGAAGCTGCGCCCGTAGTACAGCGAGGAGGAGGTCAGGTCGGTGCGATAGGTCTGCTTGCCGGTGGTGGCGTACAGCTCGGCGGCGGCCCAGTAGAACTCGTCGGTCACCTTGGTGTCGGCGTAGGAGCCGCCGCCGGTGTCATCGGAGGCCGGAGGGAGCCGCGAGGGATTGGCCTTGGCCGCGGCGTAGGCCTTCTCCGCCGCGGTCAGGCAGCGGCTGGAGAACGCGGAGTCGATGGACGCCCACACCCGGGCGCACTGGGCGGCCGCGGCGGCCAGGTTCAAGGTGGCGGGGGTGGAGGGCGCCGACAGCACCCGGGTCTGCGGGTCCTGGGCGGGCAGCAGCGGCAGCCCGGTCCAGTTGGCGTCGTGGATCTTGTGG
The DNA here is from genome assembly GCF_042654065.1 of Sphaerisporangium dianthi. NCBI lineage: Bacteria > Bacillati > Actinomycetota > Actinomycetes > Streptosporangiales > Streptosporangiaceae > Sphaerisporangium > Sphaerisporangium dianthi. The sequence continues at coordinate 1,112 of NZ_JBHSFP010000067.1, forward strand.
TGGGCCATGCCGGCCAGCGGGCGGCCGTCGGGGACCTGCATCTTCAGCAGGAAGTCGATCTCCCAGCGGGCCTCGTCCAGGATGTCGGGCACGCCGTTGCCGCGCTCGGGGATGGACATGGTGCCGTCGGCGAAGGCGCCGGTGTCGGCGCCGGGGATGTTCTTGGCCCGCTCGTAGACGTTGACCAGCTGCCAGGCGGACATGCCGCCGTTGATCACGTACTTGCCGTGGTCGCCGGCGTCGTACCAGCCGCCGCGCACGTCCAGCCGGTAGCCGCAGTCGCTGCGGCACGGCACGTTGTTGTCGCCCTGGTTGGGGGAGACGTTCAGGTGGCCGGCGGCGCGGGCGTACTGGCCGCCGCCGGCGTACTGGGAGGTGATCGCGATGCCGCTGCGCTGGTGGTAGAAGAACGCCAGCGCGTCGTAGGGCAGCTTCTTCCAGGCGGCGGTGCCGATGTCGAAGGGGTGGCTCGACTCGTTGTTCACGGTGAGCACGTAGTTGGTGCCAGTCCCGGTGTAGGACGAGAAATCGATCTTGTGGACGGAGTCGCCGGAGGGGGAGTCGGCGCCGAACACGGTCGTGGTGCCGCTTGCCACCACCTGGTCGGCACCGTCCAGCAGGCTCCAGGCCAGCGGCGATCCCGAGTTGCTGATCACGGTCGCCTGCTTGGCCGCGCCGGGCGTGTAGGCGACCTGGTTGACCTTGATGTTCTGGCCGAGCGCCGGTCGGGCGACGGCGTGGGCGGTTTCCGTGGTGGCGACCGCGGTGATCGATGCCGCGGCCAGGGCGGCGGCCAGCGCCGCCGCCGATAGCCGCAACCGGCCTGACGTGTTCACGTGGAGTCCTCCCGACCCATGCTGCGTAGGCTTCGCATCTTGGAACCCTCGGGCCGGAATGAGACAGCCGCCGCCATCGAAGAAAGCATTTCGTGCAGCTCATGGCGATATTTCCGGTGAATGATTCTGTAACTTTCACACCGTTTCCCGCGATCCGTAGAATCTCGGCGTGACCGCTTCCCCCCACGATTCGCACGCATCCCCGCGTCCCCGCCGGGAGGTCACGCTCGCGCACATCGCCAAGCTGGCCGGTGTTTCCGCCCCGACCGTCTCCAAGGTCATCAACGGCCATCCCGGGGTGGCCAGCAGCACCCGCCGCCGGATCGAGGACCTGGTCAAGGAGCACGGCTGGCGGCGCCGGCCGGACACCACCGAGTCCAGCGCGGTCGTCGAGGTCCTCTTCGAGTCCCTGGACAGCCTGTGGGCGCTGGAGCTGATCCGGGGCATGGACGAGGTCACCCAGGCCTACGGCATAGTCGTGGGGCTGATCGACATGCGCGGGCGGCGCTCTCCCCATTCGGGCTGGATCGACCAGGTGCTCGCCCGGCGCCCGGTCGGGGTGATCGCGGTCTCGGCCGACATCGGCGAACGGCAGCGCGCCAGGCTGGCCAGCCGCTCCATCCCGCTGATCGTGGTGGATCCGCGCGGCGAGCCCGACCACGGCGTCCCCTCGGTGGGGGCGACGAACTGGAACGGCGGTCTCTCGGCGACCCGCCACCTGCTGGAACTGGGGCACCGCCGGATCGCCATGATCAACGGCCCTGACACGTTGATGTGCTGCCGGGCCCGCCTGGACGGCTACCGCGCCGCCATGGACTCCGCCGGTGTCCCGGTCGATCCCGCCCTGGTGCGCACCGGCTCGCTGTATGTGGAGGGCGGCCGGGCCAATGGGAAGACGCTGCTGGAGCTGCCCGAGCCGCCGACGGCCGTCTTCGCCGCCAACGACCTTCAGGCGCTGGGGGTCTATCAGGCGGCCCACCGGGCCGGGCTGCGCGTCCCCGAGGACCTGAGCGTCGTCGGGTTCGACGACCTGCCGCTGGCCCAGTGGGCCGACCCGCCGATGACCACCGTGCGCCAGCCCCTGCGGCAGATGGGAACCGCCGCCGCCGAGATGGTGCTGGCCCTGGCCTCCGGCGGGGCCCTGGCCGAGGACCGGGTGGAGCTGGCCACCCGCCTGGAGGTGCGCTCCAGCACGGCCGCCCCGGCCCGGCCGCGGCGGCCTGGCCACTGACGGTTTCCGTCAGGGGGTGACGCCGATCTTGGGCGCGATGATGGGGGCGAGTCGGTTGGCGATCTTGATGTGGCCGGCGTCGTTGGGGTGGCCGTCGCCGTCGGCGTAGTCGGTGCCCGTCGTCAGCCAGCCCTCCGTGGAGATGTAGTGGACATTCGCGTCACCGGAGCCGTTGAGAGCGGCCACGGCCGCCTTGGTCTCGGCGACGTACCGCTTCTTGAAGGTCTCCATGGCGAACAGCGCGGCATTGGGATACTTGGCGCGGACGTTGCGCAGGAAGGTCGTGTACGCGGCCTGGAAGGCGGCGTTCGTGACGTGGTGCCCGATGTCGTTGGTGCCCAGATTGATGACGACGGCGTTGGCCTGGTACCGGCTGAAGTCCCAGGCGACCGTACCCGTGCTGCCGAGGTCGAAGAACTGGGAGCTGAGGCCGACACAGCCCTCCTGGGCGACCAGGCAGTAGCCCGCGCGGGCGATCTGCGTGTGCCGTACGCCGAGGCGTTCGCCCAGGACCCAGCCGTAGGCGCTGACGGCGAGCTTGGAGGACAGGTACCCCGCGGTGATGGAGTCGCCGACGAACTCCACCAGCTTCCCGGGCGCCGCCGGGATGTTCACGGTCGACGCGCCGCCGTCCAGGACGAGCCCCTGGAAGACGACGTCGCCGGAGCGGTAGGACACCCAGAGGGTGTGCGTGCCCGACCGTAGTGGCGTCGGGGTGAGGTTGACGGTGCCGGAGACGCCCGCGTAGAAGACGTCGGCGCCGCCGTCGATGCTGACGTAGATGTTGACCGCGGAGCGCTGCTTGATCTTGACGGTGGTGCCGGTGAAGGACGTCCGGATGTAGGCGCCGGCCCATTGGGGGACATGGGCGGAGTCCCAGCGGCCGACATAGGTGATGTTGGGGTCGCCCGGCTGGCCGTCCCCCTTGATCACTCCGGGGGCCGTGGGCGACGGACTGGCGGTAGGCGACGGGCTGGCGGAGGGCGACGGGGTCGCGGAAGGGGTCGGGGTCGGGGTCGCGGAGGGCGTCGGGGTCGCCGTGGCGCCGGTGCAGGTCACGCCGTTGAGGGCGAAGGACTCCGGGATCGGGTTGGTCGTGTCGTTCCACGAACCGTTGAAGCCGAACGCGGCGCTCGCGCCGGTCGCCAGAGCCGCGTTGTAGCCCGCGTCACCCGCTCTGACCTGGGCGCCGGCCTGGGTGAGGGCGGTGTTCCACGCCTGGGTGACCGTCTGCCCGGCGGTGAAGGACCAGGTGAGCGCCCATCCGCTGATCGGGTCACCCAGGTTGGTGACCGTGACGGAGGCGCCGAAGCCGCCTGCCCACTGGTCGGTCACCGTGTAGGCGACGCGGCATCCGGTGGCCGCCGACGCCGTGGGCGTGCCCCCCCACACGACGGACAGGGCCGCGGCGACGGCGAGGAAGGTCGTCATCGGACGGATGAAGCACTTGCGCGACGTGAGAGGCATCACGACTCCTGACGAGTGCGGTCCTGCCGTGGCATCGGACGCTTCATGGGACTGTCAAGCGGCCGGCCGGTATGTCGCGGCGAAGCAAATACGACGCATACGGGACCGTCAAGTGGCGGCCCACGCTTCCACGCGCTCCTATCTGCCCTTACTGCGGGCGGCCGCATCGCGCGGCGGCTCACTGCTTGAAAATTTCACCGGCCGCTCCGGCGGCCCGGCCCTTCGGCCGCGAGTCCGTCGCGTCGCCGAAGGGCCGGCCTCGAACCGGCGGGCATTCCCGATTCGGCGCGTCGCCGGCGACAGCGTCCGGGCCGTCGTGAGTCGCCCGCGATCGACCGGCGGTCAGGTTGCGGCGGCGCGATGTGATCGGCCGGCATTGCGGCAGGGTCATGAGACGTGCGAGGCGAGCCTGCCGCCGTTCCGGCGCCGGTATCGCCGCGCGAGCGCGGGCACCCATGGCGCGGCGCCGAGAGCCAGGAGCAGTGACAGCAGTGGGAGCCGCCACCAGGGCGAGACGCTCGCCGGGGGCGGGTACGGGGCTCGCGCCACCCATGGGCGGGCGGTCTTGGACCAGGCCAGGAACGCGTCACCGATCGGAAGCAGGCCGAAGGCGTAGCGCTTGGTCCACGGGGTGTCCAGGGGCAGGCCGGCCAGTTCGCCGTAGCCGGCCAGCGCCCCGGCGAGCGGTGCGTCGCCGTGGACCTGGGCCGCGCCGAGGGTGACCGCGGTCGCCGCCAGGCTCACGCCGAGCGGGAGCGGGCCGGAGTCGACGTCGGCGGGACCGTCCGTTCCGTCCGGGTATTCGCGTACGGCCGGTCCGAGGCCGAGTGGCGAGCGGACGTACAGGTCGCGGAAGCGCAGGTACTGCCCGGCGCCGAAGGCCGGGTCGATCTCGGGAAGGAAGCGGTGGACGATGCTCTGCGAGGTGCCCCTGGCCACCTCGATCGGCTCGCCGGTCGCGGCGTCGGCCTGGTGCGGAATCAGGCCGGTGCGCGGGTCCAGCCGTTGACGCACCTCGCCGAGCCACCGTTCGGCGGTTCCGGCGAACCGGGCCGGCAGCAGCGTGTCGTGGAGCCGCAGCGACGCCATCGCCACGGTCGAGTCGACCGGCCAGGCCTGGCCCGGGTAGGCCGCCAGGTACGGCGACGCGGAGGCGTCGAACGCGGCGCCGAGCGCGGCCGAATCGTCGGCGAACCGGCGCAGTTCGCCCGGATCGCGTCGCTCGTCCGGCTGAAGGCTCAGCACCCCGCCGCGCAGCCAGTTCGTCCAGCCTCGGTAGAAGACGCCGTACGACGGTTCCAGCGTCCCGCTGAACGGCGCGCGACCCGAGGGCGAGTCCAGCCGCGCCAACGCCCATCGCGCTTCCCGTAACGCCTCGGGCCGCTTGGACGCCGTACCGCGCATGCCGAGGTCCACCCAGCTCAGGCCGTACAGCACATGAAGGAAGAAATACCCTTCCGGGAACAGTCGCTGCGCCGCCTCCCCGGCTCCGTCGTTCAGCTCCGCGCGGAGGAACGCCAACTGCCGCCGGACGCCGGGAGGCTCACCGGCGATGCCGGAGGTCGCCGGCAGGACCAGGCGGACCGCGCCCACCAGTGCGCAGACGCTGACCACGATGGCGATCGAGCGGCGCGACCAGCGGAGCGCCCGGCGCGCTTTCTGCGGGGGCTGAGGCATCTCGTGATCATAGGTCCGGCCTGGCACAGCAGGGGAACGGGTGGCCAGGCGGGTCCCGGCTCCAGACGCCGCGCGCTATGTCGCAGGGAAGATCGAGGGGATGCGGCATTCCCCGGACTCCGGTCAAGGAGTCCGGGGAATGCCGGCGGTCGCCGATTCGACCTGCCGGCGCCGGTAGCTTTTCGCCTTGGACTTGTTGCCGCAGGTGGCCATGTTGCAGCAACGTCCGGTCTTGTCGCCGGCGTGGTCGTAGAACGCCCACTGACAGTGTTGAACGCCGCCGCAGCGGCCGGGGCCCGACATGGGGCCGGACCTTCTCGCAGTACGGCGCGGATCGCCTCCCGCAGCCTGACGGCTTACGCGATGTCGGCCTGTATCGATAGAAACCGACGGCGACGGGAAGTGGATCGGGTATGCGGACCGAGTGCGACGCAGGCGGAACCGAAGAGCGGACGGCGCGGCGACGCCCGTACGGGCTGGGCTCGAACGCGAGAGCGGCCCGATTCACGACCCGGGTTCGGCTGAGCCGAGCGCCTCGGAAGAGTGGTCCTGATCGGCCGGCGCGTGCGGTGTTCGGGGTGTGTCTCATCGTGGCGTCGGCCGCCTGCTTCGGCGCCATGGCGATCTTCGCGAAGGTCGCCTATGCGAGCGGCGCCGATGTCCACGGGGCGCTGCTGGTGCGGTTCGGCGTCGCCGCCGTCGTTCTGCTGGCGGTGATGGCCCTCACCTCGTCGTCATGGCCGCGAGGGCGTGATCTTCGACTTCTGGTGGCGATGGGGGCGGTCGGCTACGTCGGGCAGTCCTTGACCTACTTCACCGCGCTGACCCGGATACCCGCCGGGCTGGTGGCCGTGCTCTTCTACACCTATCCGGTGCTGGTGGCGATCTGCGCCGCCGTTCTCGCCCGCCGCATGCCGGCCATGCTCACCCTGGGCGCCTCCGGCGCGGCGACCCTGGGCGTCGCCCTCGTCGCCGGGCCGAAGCTGGAAGGCGACCTGCCGGGCATCGTTCTCGCCGTCGCCGCCGCCGTCATCTACACCGGGTACATCCTGGCGGGTGGCCGGCTGCCGGGCGGTACCGGACCGCTGGCCTCGACCACCATCGTCTGCCTGGCGGCCACGTCGGTCTACGGCGGCGCGTGGCTCGCCCACACCCCGTCGTTCCCCAGCGGGATCACAGGCTGGTCGGCTGCGGCGGCGACCGCCGTGGTCTCCACGGTCATCGCCATCGTGGCCTTCTTCGCCGGCCTGCGCCTGCTGGGCGCCGCACCCTCAGCCGCGGTCTCCAGCACCGAACCGGTGGTCACCAGCGTGCTGGCGTTCCTGGTGTTCGGGGAACATCTGACGCCGGTGCAGATCGTGGGCGCCGTACTCGTGTGCGCTTCGGTCCTGGGAGTCGCCGCCACGAGCGGACGCAGCCCGGCGCCGCCCTCGCCGCCTCCCCCCTCCCAGAGAACTTCCGCCGGAGTGGCGGCACGAAGATCGCCGAATGACGTGGACGATCAATGATCGGTATAACCGATATGAGCTCCGATCAGAGTGCTCGCGATGAAGCCCATCTTCGCGTAGGCCGTTCGCGGATGCGTGCGGCCGGCGCGTATAGGTCATTCCCTGATGGCGACCCGTTGAGGCGATGAAACCATTGCCTGGGCGCTTTACGGCATTTAGCGGCTAATGCCTATCTGCTCGTGCACGGGAGAAATCTGATTTGGCTGTGCACGGGAGCCCGTATCGGGGATAGGGTCTGATCGTGGAGGATCTCTCCGGCCGAGATCTCGTGGTCGTCGCGGCTTCGGCAGGCGGTGTTGAGGCGCTGCGAACACTGCTCGGCGAGATTCCGGCCGGCCTGCGAGCCGCTGTATTGGTCGTCCTCCACATATCCCCCCGGTCGGGCAGCGCTCTGGCGGGAATCCTCGACCGCGCCGGCCCCTTGAAGGCCGCGAGCGCGGAGCACGGCGAGATCCTCGAACACGGCAGGGTTTACGTCGCCCCGCCGGACCACCATCTTCTGGTGGGCGGTGAACAGGTGGCCCTTTCCCGCGGCCCCCGCCACCACGGGCATCGGCCCGCCGCGGATCCGCTCTTCCTCAGTGCCGCCCTGGCGGGAGGGCCGCGTACGCTCGGCGTGGTGCTCAGCGGAACCTTGGACGACGGCGCCCGAGGCTGTGCGACGGTGGAACGCCTGGGCGGCGCCGTGGCGGTGCAGGACCCTGATCACAGTGCCTTCGACGGCATGCCGCGAGCGGCGCTGGCCGTGACGCGGCGACCCTACGTCGGGTCCGTCAAGGCGATCGCCCGGTGGATCGCGCGAGAGAGTGTCACCCCGGTCGAGGCGGAGGCCGCGACGGCGGACGCGGAGACCGAGCGAGAGGTGTCGCTGTTCCTGTCGGCCACTCAACCCGACCCCGGGCCCGACGGAAGGCTCAGCGTCTTCACCTGCCCCGACTGCAACGGACCGCTGTTCGAGGCGGACGACAGGGGACGGCCTCGCTACGCATGCCTGGTGGGGCACGCCTGGTCGATCGAGAGCATGGTCGATGGACAGTCGGAAGCGGTGGAACGCGCCTTCTGGGTCGCGATCCTCCGGTTGGAGGAGCGCATCCGGATCATGGACCGCATGGTCGTCTCCACCGAAGGGAAGGGGCAGCTGAACTCGGCCCGCCGCCTGCGGGAACGGGCGCGGCAGGACAAGGACGCGCTGCGAACGCTGCGCGAGCTCCAGATGAAGATCAAGTCCGTCGACGGGGGGCTGTCGTCCGGCCACGACGAGGCCTCCCGCGGGCACGGGCATCGCGGATAGGCTGCCAGGCCATGAGCGATCAGGAACGGGACCTGGACGAACTCCTTCTGATGCTCAAAGAGACGCGGGGATTCGACTTCACCGGTTACAAGCGGGCCACCCTGCAGCGCCGGGTCAACCGCCGGTTGGAGGCGCTCGACCTCCGAGGGTACGAGGAGTACCGCGATTATCTCGAACTGGAACCGGACGAGTTCGGCAGGCTCTTCGACAGCCTGTTGATCAACGTGACGGCCTTCTTCCGCGACCCCGCGGCCTGGCAGGTCCTCAGATCCGCCGTGATCCCGTCCATACTGACGGCCAAAGGGGCCGACAAGGCGATCCGTGTGTGGAGTGCCGGATGCGCGACGGGAGAGGAGGCGTACAGCCTCGCCATGCTGCTGGCGGAGGAACTCGGCGTCGAGGAGTTCCGGAGCCGCGTGAAGATCTATGCCACCGACCTGGATGAAAAGGCCCTCAACATCGCCCGCGCCGCCGTCTACACGGGACGTCAGCTCACGGACGTCCCCGAGCACCTGCGCGAGCGCTACTTCGAGACGGTGGACGAGGGTTTCGCCTTCCGCAGAGATCTGCGTCGGCAGGTCATCTTCGGCCGCAACGACCTGACCCGGGACGCCCCCATTTCGCGGGTCGACCTCCTGCTCGCCCGCAACACGCTGATGTACTTCAACACCGAGACGCAGGCCGGCATCGTGCGGCGCTTCCATTTCGCGCTCACACGACTCGGCCACCTCTTTCTCGGCAAGGCCGAGATGCTGCTCGACCACGGCGACAAGTTCGAGCCGGTGAACCTCCGCATGCGCCTGTTCAAGAAGATCGGGCACACGCAGGCGCCCGGCCGGCTCTCCTGGACGCCCGAATCCGTCCTCACCTCAGAACCGCTGAAGCGCGTGTCCCAGCTCCAGACCGCCGCGCTGGCCTCGGGCCCCGTCGCGCAGATCGTGGTCGACCGGTCGGGAAATCTCGCGCTCGTCAACTCACGGGCCGAGGCGCTGTTCAACCTTCACCCGCGCAACGTCGGGCGTCCCTTCCAGGACCTGGAGGTGTCGTATCGCCCGGCGGAGCTGCGGTCGGTGATCGAGCAGGTGGAACTCGAGCTGCGGCCCATCGAGTTACAGGACGTCGGCTGGCACCGGCCTGGCATCGTGGACGCCGGGGTCTTCCAGATCTCCGTCGTTCCCCTGCAGGACTCCGGCGGCGAGCTGGTCGGGATGGCGATCAGCTTCCAGGACGTCACCCGGTACCGCAGGCTCCGCGAAGACCTGGAGAAGGCCAACAGAGAGCTGGAACACGCCTACGAGGAACTGCAGTCGCTGAACGAGGAACTGGAGACGACCAACGAGGAGCTCCAGTCCACCAACGAGGAACTGGAGACGACCAACGAGGAGCTCCAGTCCAGCAACGAGGAACTGGAGACGATGAACGAGGAGCTCCAGTCCAGCAACGACGAACTGCAGCAGATCAACGACACCCTCAACGCCCGCAGCGGGGAGCTCGACCGCGCCAACAGATTCGTCGCCTCGGTCGTCCGCTCGCTGGGCGAGGCGGTGATGGTGATCGACACCGAACTTCGGGTGCTCATGTGGAGCCCGGGAGCGGAGGAACTGTGGGGCCTGCGCGCCGACGAGGCCGCGGGACGGAACCTGCAGTCACTGGACATCGGCCTCCCCCTGGAGAGGATCGCCTCGGAACTGCGTCACATGGTCGACGGCCGCACCTGGACCCCGCCGGACGGCCAGGAGGCCCTGGCCGTGGAAGCGGTCAACAGGCGCGGCCACCCCACGAGACTGAAGGTGACGATCTATCCCCTTCACGAGGACGAGACCTCCGTCCAAGGCCTGATCCTCGTCATGGACGTGCTCTGACCTCCCGCGCGTCCGCGGCAGCCGCCGGCTTGTTGACCGTGGCCGCTGCCTGACTCCTGAGGAGCCGCACGGGACGTCACATCCGCCGGCTCTATGCGTCTGCCGTCGAAGGGGAGCGGAGAAGGACGGGCCACTCCACTCAGCTGTGGCGGACCCGGCTCACCCCTGGGACCGTTCGTGCAAGCAGGTCGGCGATCTGGTCGAGGTGCTCGCCCGCGTGGCCGCGCAGTTCCACCTCACCCTCCTTGACCGTCACATCCCAGGAAGGTCCAGAGGGGAACTGTTCGCGTAGCGCCTCGGCGACGGTCTCCTGGAGGGTCTCGTCGGAAGCGGCGAGCATCGCCATGAGGTCGCGCCGGCTCACCATTCCGACCACCTGTTCATCGCGCAGGACCGGGACGCTCTTCACCATTCTTGCGATCATCAGGTCGACGAGGACCGTGGCATCGGTGGTCTCGGTCACCGTGACGACGTTGGTGGACATCACGCTGCCGACCTGTCGGGGAGCGGGTTCTTCGAATGCCCTGATCACGAGGTGACCGGCTCGGGGATCGGGATCGAACGCTCCGCACAGCAGGTCCATCTCGCTGACGATTCCCACCAGCTCTCCGTGGTCGCCCAGTACCGGGGCCGCGGTGATGTTCTTGCTGTAGAGCCTTCGGATCGCCCGCCGTATCGAGTCCTCTCGGCGAAGGGTGACGACAGTGGTGCTCATGACCTCGTGGACGAGCATGTTCGCCTCCGGGGTGGGCCGTGACGATCAGGCATGTGAATCATGCCGTGTGTCCTCTTCATCGAACCCAGGCGACAGATCGGGGACGAAGAGACCGAGGACCCTTCCTACCGGGACATTCGGCCCGCCTGAGCGTGCAAGCCTCGGTCATGGGGCGGGGAGGGCGTGTGGGCCATTGGAAGTCCGACTTTCCAGCGGCGATGGCTCCCCCTCCTCTCCGGGTGTCCCATGCTTTCGCGCGAGGAACGAGAAGGATCTGTTCGGCGACGTGTCTTCGACGGTTCCGGGAGAGGAGGGGCGCTGGGGCTCTAGATCGGGTTCATGGGTGACCGTGGTAGGAGGCGGAGGGTGATCATCTCGGCAGGCCGAAAATCAGCGTCACCACTGGATTCGTGTCAGAGCCGAAAACTCTGCGGTCCCGGACCGAGGCGGGACTGCGACTCATTGACACGTTGGGCGTGCCATGGTCTTTTGGGATGTGGTGCTGAGCTTCTTTGATCCGTTTCCAGGTCGGACGGGATGGAGAGAAATAGCGTGACGGAGTTGGTTCGCATCTCGCTGGATAACGGTGGCACTGTTGTGGCGGAGGTGGACAGGTCGGATATTCCGAGCGACAGCGTAGTGCTGGCCGCGGTGGAGCCGGGAAGGGCGGTCGCACACGTATCACGAGTCCTGGAGGGAAGTTTACAATCGATCCGGCCGGCGATCGCCGGACTCATCGATGTTCTCAAGGATTCCGGTCCGGATACGGTGGCGGTCGAATTCGGGATCAAACTCGGCGGGGAGACCGGAGTCATCCTTGCGAAAGGAACCGCAGAGGTCACTTTCAAGGTGAATCTGGAGTGGAGACGATCCGCGGGGGAGGCGGAGGCCCACGCAGGGGAGACCGGAGAAGAGTCTTGACAGCCGGGTCCGGCACCGGGATCGTGCGATTCCGCTCCGCCGTCACTGGCGATGTCGTCGGTCATGGTGTTCTTGTGGATGACGAACATGTGGTGACGTGCGCCCATGTCGTCAACGCCGCGCTGGGTCGGGTTCTCACCAGTCCGGACAGCCCGTTGGGAAAGATCGTCCGAGTAGAGTTTCCTGTCGCCGGGTTGCTTGTGTCCGTGCCTCCGGAGCGCCGAGCGCGGGTGGAGGCCTGGGCTCAGCCGGGGAGTGCGTTCGACGGTGTCGATGTGGCCGGTCTGACGTTGGTCAATGAGCCGCGACCGGCGGATGCGACCCCGATAACACTTGCCCGTGAGCAGGACTCGGCTGAAGTGGTCTTGTTGTACGGCCCTGTCGCCGATCGTCCCGGCGGCTGGGTACGGGCGCGGATGTTCCCACTCGTTACCCCGCACCGACAGCAAATCCAGCAATATGCGCAAGGCGTGTTCGTGGCTCGGCCGGGTTTCAGCGGCACCCCTGTGGTGGACCAGGGTTCTGGCCAGATGCTGGGACTGCTGGTGTCTACTGCCGCCGGGCGTGAGGACACCGACGTCTACGCCATTCCGCTGTCCAGCGTGGTGGCGGCATGGCCGACGGTGCTGGCCTCCATGCCGCCCTCACCTTACAAAGGACTGGAGGCTTTCGGTGTCGAGGACCGGCACCTCTTCTTCGGACGAAGCGGCGACACCGAGGCACTCGAACGCGCTGTCGGGCAGTGCGGGCTGGTGGCGCTGGTGGGAGCCTCTGGGGTGGGCAAGTCGTCCATGGTGCAGGCGGGGCTGATCGCCCGGATCCGGGATCAGGCGGCGGGTTGGAGCATCGTCACCATACGTCCACGGCCGAACTTGTCGATGGCTTTGGCAGCCGGATTCGCCCGGATGTCCGGAGCACGGGTTCCCGTGGCGCCGGACGACTTGGAAGCCTGGCAGCATCGCATCCATCGAGACGGTCTCGTTCGGGCCGCTGAAATGGTCCGCGCCTCTGCTGGGAGCGATCGTCTCCTCCTTGTGATCGATCAGTTCGAGGAGATCCTTCAGAGCGAATCGCTTGAGAACGATGCGTTGCTCCTTCAACTCGCCGGCCTGGCCGAGGAGCGGCATCCTTCATTCGTCGCCGTACTAGCCCTTCGTGAGGATGCTTTCGGCGCGTTCTTCGTACGTCACGCTGACTTCGGTGAATGTCTACGCGACAAAGCCATCGCACTACGGGGGATGGACGCGGCAGAACTCGCCGAGGCGGTCCGTGCACCCGCCGCACTGCGTGGGGTGACGATCGCCGACCGACTGGAGGAGAAGCTGGTGAGGGCGGTGGCGGAACGTCCCGGGGCGCTGCCGCTTCTTGAGTTCTCACTGGACCAGATGTGGCGGGCCCTGAGGCCCGGACAGAAGGTGTTGTCATTCGATGCTTACGAGGAGATCGGAGGGCTGGACGGGGCCCTCGCAGCCCACGCGGACGTCATTTTCCAGTCACTCAACGACGCCGAGCGGGTCATCGTGCCCCGTCTCTTCCTCAATCACCTCATCTCGCCCGAACAATTCGATATACGCCGTGTCGCCCGCAGAGCGGATATCCCGCCGGGTGAATGGCCCGTTGTCGTCGCCCTCGCAAACGAGCGGTTATTGACGATCAGTCGTCGCGAGGACGGAGATGAGACGGTCGAAGTCGTCCACGAGGCATTACTGCGGGCATGGGACAGGTTGCACACCTGGCTCGACGCTGAAAAGCCGTTTCGCGAATGGCGACGCCAGTTACACTACGCCATGGAACCGCAGCCGGGCGAAGACGATGCGGAGTATCTTACCGGTTCCATGCTCGCGGCCTCCCTTCGATGGCTGGAGGAACGGCCCACCGACGTGAATCTCGAAGAGCGCCGTTTCATCGAGGCAAGCGGAGCACGGCGGGATGAGGATGAGTATCGTTACCGGCTGCTCTACCGTCGATCATTGGCACGAACGCTCGCAGCAGCAGCCGAGACCGTGCGGGACGAGGTGCTCTCGCTTCTTCTCGCGGTGGAGGCGCTCGAACGATCCTCGGATGCCGCGACCGATCGCCTCGTACGCAGCCGCCTGCGGCGCTTGGGGGGCAGCGAGATCGAACGGATCTCCGTGAAGGAACGGGAGACGACCGCCTTCACGCGAGCCCGGAATCGTCTAACGCTCGACGACTGGGGCAAAGGGCCCAGCCCGGCGGATCACTGGAAGCTCGGCGGCGATGGCCCGAGCCTGTGGCTCGATGGGCGTGGCCGGGTGAGCGCCGGCTGGGCCGACGAGGAGATGATCGGCATCCCGATGTCCGCCCCTGCGATCGCCGTGGCCTATTCGCCTGATGTGAGGGTGGCCTGCCTTGCGACCGAGGAAGCCGGTGAACTGCTCGTCTGCCAGATCACCGACGTTGTGGACATCATCGGCAGGCGCACTCTCGGCATTCCTGTGACGTGCGTCGCTTTGAACGACGGCGCGGATTTGCTGGCCGTGGGGTGCGATGACCATACCGTTCGTTTCATGCATGCCGCCGGAGGGCTTGAGGAGGTGGCACGGATGCCCTGCGCGGGCTTCATCCAGGACGTGGACATCAGCGCAGACGGCAGACGAGGCGCAGCTCTCACGCACGGCAGGATCACGATCTGGGATCTGGTCGCCGTGGAATTGGAAGCCGATGCCCGCGGTGATAGAGGCGACAGGCGGGTCGTGTTCACAAACATGCAAGATCACGTGATCATCGGTAGCAGGGATCTCCCGGTAGGCAGGATCCCCATCAGCGGAAACGCTCTTGCCGTCTGGGCCAGGCGGGTGGCCGGCCGTAGCCTTACTCCCGAGGAGTGGCGTCGCTATGCCGGTAGCAGTGAGGATATGGACTGAGCGACCTCAGGCGCGGCGCAGCACCCGGATCGATCTGCCCACCACCTCGACCTCTTCTCCTGAGTGGTGGAGCTTGGTGTCGATGGCGATCGGCACCGCGGTGTCGATCTCGGGGACCCACACGTCACCGAAGTCCTTCGGGATGGTGAAGCGGATGGTCTCGTGGTGGGCGTTGAACATCAGCAGGAACGAGTCGTCGACGACCCGCCGGCCGCGGCGGTCGGGCTCGGTGATGGCCTCGCCGTTGAG
>NZ_JBHSFP010000068.1:0-15493 GCF_042654065.1 Sphaerisporangium dianthi
CCTGGCGAGCGCCGCCGGGAGCGGGGGCGGACATCGTCAGCAGGACGAAGAGCTGCGTCATCAGACGCTCACCGCCCCGGCGAACTCCTCGCCGGCCTCAGCCAGCAGATCGTCCAGGATGTCGGCGGCCGCCTCACGCCGGGCGAGCATCTCGTCCCACGACTCGCCCGGCAGGATGAGCTCCCGCAGCTCGGGCTCCATGTGGGACAGGGCGTACGCCAGAGGCGCGACGCGGAGCGGGGGATTAGGCTGCCGAGGCAACGACAGCGGGATGATGGACATGGGCCAGCTCCTTGACGGTGGATGGTCCAACCGCGGCCTCCGGTGTTCCAGCACCGGGGGCCGCTTTGTGGGGATTGTCGTACGGCGCTTTGTCGTACGACAATGACAGTAGACACGCCACTCGGGAACGTCAAGAATCGTCGTACGACAATATTGGGTACGGTGATCCCATGACAGATACGACTCCATCGCGCCAGATCGCGGAGAGCTTGCGCTCCGAGATCGCCAATGGGCAGCTGCCGCCCGGCGGACGACTGCCCACCGTGCGTGAACTCGCCGAGCGCTTCGGCGTCTCACGCAACACCGTGACCAAGGCCATGACGATCCTGAAAACGGAGGGCTTGATCACGGCACGAACCGGGTCCGGCGCCTATGTGCGGGAACCGCATCCGATCCGCAGGCTTGGGCCTGGTCGGTACGCTCGCCAGCGCTGGCAGGTCACCACCGTTACCGCCCATGCCGATGATCGGCCGTCCAGCGAGGCGATCGAGCAGCAGGGCGGGCAGACGCAGGAGGTCACCCTCATAGAGGCTGACCAGGTTGTCGCGGAGGCCCTCGGCATCGAGGTGGGCGCTCCCGTCTACGAGCGCGCCCGCGTGATGACCCGCGATGGCCTCCCGACACACACCATGACCAGCTATTACAGGCGTGACGATGTCGAGGGCAGTGCGATCACCGATCCACGGCCCGGCATTGCGGGCCAGGGTGGCGGTTTCGCCGTGCTGGCCTCCCGCGGACTTGATCCGCATGAGATCACCGAGGACATCGCGGCCCGGATGCCAACAACGGAGGAAGCGCTCCTTCTGGAGCTGCCCGCCGGCGAACCCGTGGTCGAGGTGCGGCGTACGACTAGGACCGTCGATGGCCAGCCGATCGAATATGCGCGGGGGATACACGCAGCATCACGCTTCGTGTGGAGCTTCACGTATCCGATCCCGGACTGAGGTTGACGTGCGGAATTGCTCCGAACAAGCGAGGGCCAGGAGCTGCTGCTCCTGGCCCCAGGAGCTTGATCACCCGCAGGCGGTTGCCCTACCAAGATGCGACACGCCCACCTCGGAACAGCCATCAACGCCCGCGTCGGAGGCCGCGGCCTGGCATGCTGTGGCGTTGACTCGATCTCGAAGCCACCGGGGAGTCATCCAGGACAAAAAGAAAGCGCCCCCGTAGGGGCGCCTCTAAGCGGACAACTTCATCAGCCACGTCTTTGACGTTCTACTCCATGCTTGGCGGCTGGCGAGCGGAACGGCGCTGACGCGTGTTTCACGTCTGGAGACCGACGATAGCAGTTCGCCAGGCGGTCGGCCCACTGTGCCCGGATGACACGCCGGGGCGCGGGGTCGCCGTTCCCCGATCCGGCCGCGCAGCCGTTGCGGCCGCCACGGCCGTACAGGCCGAGTTCGACCCGCGCCGGCTGGCCATCGCGCGGGCGCTGCCCGAGGGGGCCCGTCGTGCCGCCTCCCAGGGCGTGTGGGTGCATGGGGTGCAGTCCCATCCCGACGTCGCGGCGCTGCGCGCGGACGCGCACCGCAACCTGATGGCGGTGGTGTGGGTGCTGGCCCGCCATGCCGACTGGACGACGCTGACGACCAGGCCCACGTGGGCGGTGCTGATGGAGCGCACCGGCCTTGGCCGCTCCACGGTGGCGGCCTGGCTGGCCTGGCTGCGCCGGGCCGGGCTGCTGGGCACCGTCACCCCGGGCACCACCGCGCGCTACCGGCGCGGCACCGCGTGCGGCCTGCTGGACGACGGGCGGGGCAACGAGGCCGCCGAGTACGTCTTGGCCGTCCCGGCCGTCACCTCTCGCGCTGACGCCTGCCCAGCTCATAGCCCTGTGGAGGAAACTCGGACCCCCTCTTGTCCCCCCCTGGGGGACAAGAGTCCCGCCCTACGCGGGCGCGCGCGCGAGGCAACCAAGATCAACGTCACCGGCCCGGATTGGCCACTGTCCGCAACGCCGGCGACCAAGCGCGACATGATCCAAGCCTGCCGGACCGCCCGGCGGGCCGACCTGACGCTCAGGCGGGTGTCCGACCGGCACCTTCGTAGCCTGCTCAGGGCCGTATTCGCCTGCGGCGCCACCCTCGGCGACGCCATCCACATGATCAACCACCTGCCGGACGGGAAGCCCTGGACCCTCGCCGGCACCCCCCGCTACCTACCCGGATGGATCCGGCACCGACTGGCGATGTGGCTCGACGAACACGGCCGGCTCCGCCCCGGTGCCCGCCTGCCCAGCCAGGTGCGCAGCGCGGCCGCCGAACGAGCGCTGGCCGACCAGCGGATCCGCCGCGCTCAGCACGCTCAAGCCCTGGCGGCCGCCGCCGAAGTCGATGTCGACCACCACGCCGCGCGCGCCCGCCAGCTGCTGGCCGCACGCGGTATCGGCCGACACCACTCGCCTGCCACATCGCGGCCTGCTCTAGCCTCGCGCACTGTCCTTTACGTTGTAAATCCGGATGGGTCGCACATCACCCACTCACCCGATCCCCGCGGTCCTGTAAGCGGCCCGGCCCGCCGCCTCGCCGATCTTCCAGCTTCACCGAGCCAGCGGCTCAGCGGCGCTCTCAGCGCCCCCGAAAGCTCGCCCGGCGAGCGGCAGCGCCTAGCCCGCGCTCGCGCGCTCGCCCGCGCTCGCGCCGAGCGCGCCGAGCGCGACATGGCGGGCTCGCACGCCGAGCCGATGCCGCGCCCGGTGGCGAGCGGCCCGCTCGCCGACAGCGCGCGCCCCGCGCCGCAAGCCACACCAGCCGCCACGACCGCGCCCGTCACGCGCACCGCTTTGCAGGCCCGATTGGCCGCGCTCGCCGCCGGCGCCCGCTCCACCGCGCCGCGGCCGCGCCCGGCCCGCCTCGCCGCTAGCGACCAGCCCCGGCAACTGGCCGCGCTACGCCAGCGCTTGGCCGAGCGCCTCGCCCGCTCCTCCGAGCCGCGCTTCCCCGAGCCGCTCGCCGAGCTCAGCGTCTCGCTCGCTCGCCCGCTCGCCGATCCGAGCGCGCCCCGCCCTTCGTGAGACCACGCTGCGGAATGGCCGCGACTGTAGTAGGCCATGCGCGCGAGTACGCGGTCGAAGATGTCTTTGATAATCCTGCCGCAGAGGGAAACTCTCGTCCCGCTACGACGGCGAGTATACGATCCCCTTTACTCGCCAGAACAGGTTTGCATATGTGTTAGTATCGCCTGCTGACGGGGGACCCAAAAAACGATATTGCGGCTATCGATAAAGTGGAGTAACGACTGTGCGAGTCGATAGCTCTTAGATGCCGACTGGACCGCCTGCTCATGCTGCGGCGCCGAAGAGTCCAATGATGAGATGTCCAGAGGGGTACCTGTGACGCCGCGCAGGGTCTATAAATACACGAGCCAACGTTTCGTTCCACACGAGTAGCGTTCAGTATCGTTTCACGGCCAGGCTGTTTCGTTTCAAAACGTAAACCTTTCCTGTAGGTACTAGCTCCGATGCAAGCGAGAGATGCAAAGTTTTGCGGGAGGGCAACCACCGCTGACCGGTGAGGTAAGATCCCGGGTTGCTAGCTTGAGTATCTGCCTTGTCCCGCCCGCCGCCGGCTCTGGAGAGGAGAAGCTGATGAATGATCTGACCCCACGGCAACTCCCGATCCCCGCTGCGGCGCCCAGTCCCGCAGCGTCCCAGGCCAGAACTGGGCTTCCGTCCAGGGGTCGTGCCTGCACAAGGCTTGCATCGCGGCGCCTGTGGAGCATCACCGCATGCCGTAGCGAGCCTAGGAGAGGCGGCACTCCCCGGTTGAGGGGCAGGCTCTGCCTCGTACAGTTCTGCGCTGGAGTGGTTGGAGCTAACGCTTCGCGGGTTGCGACCCGCGCATGCTCACCCTTCGATCTGCGCAATTTCCCATACTGAAACACTTCCGGAGCACCGATCTGTTGGTCCAGGCGGGGCATTCGGAGATAGGGAAGAGGCTCTCCGCTGGCACGGGGGGCCTCTTCGTTTTTTGGCCTAAGCGCTCCCCGATTCAACGCGCTTGAATCGACTGCCCAGACGAATATCGCCTCTCGACTTGTGTCCGCGACGCGCGCATTCTTTGGCTTTTCCTTTCCATTTATAACTTGTTGCGCGCCAGCCATGGAGTGGCAGTAAGGCAACCCTTAGATCGGTCGCCGGTCGAACCGGTCACCCTCTGCGAGCGAAGATCATTTGCCCCTCGGGCTTGTCAAGAGCCCGGCGTGATGTAATTCTTTTACCAAGGGTTCCGTGACGGCCAACTCCCGCATTCTGCGGCGGCCAGAGCAGAACCTCGCTCTGTATGTGGGCGGTGTTGCGGCGATGCCAGTCAAAGCACCACGAAACGCCCAACTGTGGAGCATGACTCGCGCACACCCGTGCGTGAGCCCCGCCTGGACCAACGGGTTGAGGAGGAGTGCGGCGCCACCGCGAGCACACGTGCACTCCATGTACGCAACACGCGAGAGCGTCGCGCGCCTTCTGACCGCAGAGAGGTGCGCTGTTGTCCAATTCGATCAGCCCCGGCCCTGTGGCTGGGGCCCGCGCCTGCCCCGACCATGGGGTGACCTTCGGCCTGGCGCTCCTGTCCCATCTCGGCTTCGCGGCCTATCTGCTGTTCCTGGGGCACTCACTGTGGGAGTCACTGGGCGGCTCGACCAGCGCCGTGCTGGTAGCCGCCTACGTCACCCGCGTGGTGCTCACCGGCGTGCCGCCGCTGGCCTTCACCGCGCGTTCGCTGGTGGCACGCACGGTGCTGTCCTGGGTCAAGCAGGGCGTCGCCGAGCAGTTGCCCGGCGCCTCCGAGCAGCTACCGGCGCCCCGGCCTGGCAAAGACCAGCCGGCGACACCGGTTCAGGGGGAGGTCGTCGCTTGATCACCCTGTATGAGATCACCATGCCCACAGACGCGCTCCGCGAGGCCTACGTCCTCATGGAGCGCGGGCGGGGCATCCAGGCCATCGGAGCCCTGCGCGCAGGCGACGCGTCCATGGGGTTGAAGGAGGCCAAGGACCTGTACGACGCGATGCGCGACGGGATCCCCACGGACACCTTCTTCGTGTCCTCGACGATCTTCAAGGACGTTAGCGAGTTGTCCACGCCGCTGCGGGCGGCCAAGAAGCTGCTGGACGCGACCGCCGGCTACATGCCGATGCGCTACGCGAACGCCGTCGTCCAGTACCTGCTGAACTCGACACCCGAGTTCGAGGTGCGCGTCAAGCAGTGGCTGGTCGGCAACTGCGACGTCCACAAATTCGCGTACAGCACGTCCATGCGCGTGGGGTGGGAACGGCCCAGGCCGACGCCGGCCGAGCCCGAGTCGGCCAGGCGCCGCCTGGCCGACGAGCTGAAGTTGGCCTGGCGCCAAGCCGGGGAACCGCCGCTGCGCAGACTCCACCGCGCTCTTACGAGCAAAGCCGTCGACGGCGCCGTCTCCGTGGCGTCCATCTCCAAGGCCATGTCCGGGTCCACGGGGCGGCCGCCGTCGTGGACGCTGGTGGAGGCGCTGCTGCGGGAGTTCGACATCTGCAGCACCGATATCGACGGCTTCTGGCGGCCGCTGTGGGTGCAGGCTCGCGAGGAGGTCGCCCCCCTGGGCCTGTCTTCCACCGCCGGCACGACCGAGCCGCGCACCGTGGTGCCGTTCACGAACGTGGCGACCAAGACGGAGCCGAACAACGACACCGCCACTCGTAGTACCCCCGACAGCCGCACCCTCGAGGCCGGCGACGAGGCCCCAGGGGGCTCGGAGTGCGAGGACTGCGGTGCCTGGGTCGTCAACCCCGACCGTCACTACGCCTGGCACTGGAACATGGAAAAACAGCTCCGCCGCGCGATCATCCGAGGAGTTGAGAGCACCGGCAGCTAGCGGCAGCCCCAACCACCTGCGCCCCGTCACCGACTTCGTGCACACCACGAAGCCCGGTGACGGGGCGCCGACGGTAGGCGGAGGAAGGTTTGCCGCGGGGAATCGCCGCGCTGCTGCTCGGCGCTCGGGTGTGGGAGCCGAGCCCCGGCCCGGGGTGCGAGCGCCAGGACGACGCCGACGAATGCGCGATGTACCTAAGCATCTCGATCCACGGGCCCACGTCCACGACCCCCGACCAAGATCCAATGAGAATTATCTTTACGGTTTCAAGGGCGCCCGCCGGCGGCGGGCGCCTCTTCGCGGTTGCCGAAAGAACCGCGCGGGCAACCTCTGGACGGTTTCCCCCGGACAGAGGAGATGGCGATGACCCAAGCCATGTACGAACCCGGCGAGCACGAGAACAGGGCGATGATGGCCGCGCACGACAACCCCGAGACAGCGAAGGTGTTCGCCATCCTTGCGCTCGCCTCAGCAGTCAACCGGTTGGCCCAGGCGCAAGAGAACGCCAACCACTGAGCCGACTGCCGAATTGTTCTCATAGGGATCAAGGGGCGGCGGCCGGCGGCCGCGCGGCCGGGCCGCGCGCCTTCGCGGCCAGCCGGACCGGGCATGCGGCTCTTCGGCCGGTCCCGGCCGGCGCCGCCGGGCACGCTCCCACCGACCGGAGCAAGGCCGCCGCCCGAGCGCCTGGAGCACATCGCCGAACGGCTCAGTTCCTCTAGCACCCGGCGAACTTCTAGCGGTCGGCCCTGCTAGACCTAGCACCCCCGCTAGCACCCGATCACGGGCACAGCCAGGCATCTAGCGTCTAGCACCTGATCTGACCAGGCCATGGAAACCACCGAATGGCTCTCCGGCGCTCGCCCCCCTCCAGAGCACCCCTCTAGGCCGAATCAGATCCCCAATGGATCGTTGAACAATGCGGAAGTTGTTTTTTTTGTAACAACGACGGGGCTTATTTTTTTTCGTAGCGGTGCGGGGACGGCCAACACTGCGGTCCCCGCGACTGCTGCCAGGCCAAAGGCGAGCTGGTGCCAGGCAGGCCAGGAGTCGAAGTTCGACAGCACACTGCACAGCATGGTCGCGCCAGACACTGTGATGAGCGCTCGTGAGGCACGCTGCGGTCTCCTGCCGCCTGAATGCCGCCGCGCCCGCCTGCACATGCCTACAACGCTACGGCGAAAAACTCTACTTAGTGGTAACAGGACAGAATCTGAGCTCTGACCGGTAAGTCCAAGCCCGTGACCTGCGGAAACATCGGACGGGGCATCTGTGAGGCCCGATCGAGTGCCGATTCGTCCCCGGGTGTCCGATTATCCAGCCCGCATCTGCATGATCATGCAGCCCTTTCCGCAGCAGCAACATATGAGATCCGCCGTCTGATCCCCCGTCGGACGATCGGCGCACTCCGGTTCTCGGCGTAGCAGGCCGGGGCCGATCGGCGCCGGCGGCCTCCTGCGTCGGCCACCGCCATCGAGCAACATTGGCACACGCCCATGTGAGATACGTGTTACGCGCGTGCTCTGCGTGTACATGCTGGTGTGTTGCCCGTGTGAAGGTCTACGGTCAGCCGCGTGGAGATCTACGCAGTGGCCAACCAGAAGGGTGGCGTGGGCAAGAGCGCCACCACCATGAACCTGGCGGGTGCCCTTGCCGAGGCGGGGGATCGGGTGCTCGTCATCGACCTGGACCCGCAAGGGCACCTGTCCGATGCCCTCGGCATATCCGAACCCACCGAGCCGGCGACCCTGCATCACGCCATGCTCGGCAAGTACACAGGCGCCTTCCGCGACCTCATCGCCCCGCACTCCTCCGGGGTCGACGTCGTGCCCTGGAGCCTGGACATGTTCCTGCTGGAGCCGCAGCTGTACGCGGCGCAGGGCAAGGAGCACCGGCTCAGTCACCTGCTGGAGCAGGTTGAAGACGACTATGAGGTCTGCCTGATCGACTGCCCGCCGTCTTTGGGCGCGCTGACCGACAACGCTCTGGTCGCGGCACGGCGTCGACCAGGCCGCCGCGGGGGCGCGTTCATCCCCGTGCAATCCGAGGACTCATCCTTGCGCGCGCTACGGCTGTTCTTCGGCCAGGTGCAATCCCTGGAGCGCAGTCTGCGCCTCCAAGTGGAGCTGTTGGGCATGGTCGTGAACCTCTTCGACAAGCGGCGCGGGAACATCGTGTTGACCGCCCTGGACGCTCTGCGCTCCCTGCCCCTGCCGATCCTCGCCATCATCGACGACCGCAGCACCATCCGAGAGGCGTGGAGAGCGCATCAAACCGTCGTCACCTACGACCCGACATCGGCGGCCGCCGGCTGGTATCGCGACCTGGCCAAGGCCATCAGGGACAGCCGATGAGCCGACGCCAAGAGATCCCGCGCCCCGATGTGGGGGACCTGGCCGCCGGCCTCGCGGCGCGTTTCGGGGCCGGCGCACCCGAGCAGGGTGACTCTCACACAGACGTAACACGCGACTCACACGCGCAGAACACACACTCGCGCGAGGCCTCTCGCAATGGCGGCACTCGGCCGGCACCCGCAGGGATGACCCGCCGGAGCCTCTACACCACCAAGGCCGCCTTCACCGAGCTGGACGCCGCCGTCGACCAGGTCCAAGCGGCCACCGGCGGCCTGGTGCCCAAACACGAAGTGCTGGCCCGTCTGCTCACGGCCGCCGCCACTCAGGCCGACGACGTGGCCCAGGCCCTCACCGCCGAGTTGGCCGCTCGACTCAACCCCCCACGCGAACGTTGATCTAGGTACGGGAATGTCGATTCCCGGAACATGCAATGCCGTGCACCCCCATGGGAAGCGTCGGTCACGCGTTCAAGGCGAGCTCAGCGGCGGCGGGTGCTGAAACGCAGAAGGGCAGTCCCCGGGTACCCAGGGACTGCCCTCGTAACAGCCTGACACCGACAAGTGTGCCTGGTGAGCCACCGCTCGGATACACCTCCGCCCGGCTATGAGACCGGGCGATTACGAGGCTCCCTGTGTGACTCCATCTGCTACTGATCTTCCTCCGGATCGGTCACGAGACAGAGGCCTACAGTGCCCCGATCCCGCTGCTCCTCTTCGGTCGACTTGAGATCACCGTAGCACCTTGCGCGAGATTAAGCTAGTCCTACCCTCCAATTCATGCATGGCCACTCCAACGGAGAAGCTACGATCTACCTACTATAGCCTATCTACCACTACGCTTACAGCGGTATGACACTGTAGGATAGACCCATGAGGAGTGTACATAAAAGAATTAGACCGGCCTCCTCCTCACCTGCAACTTTAAAAAAATCGAGGCGATAATGCCCGCGAAAAAAGAGATCAGTAAATTTGTCCAGTACGACCAGCAGCGCCATGTGAGCCTCCAGGCTGCTCAACAGGCCGGAGCTACTAGCGCGGCCGTTCGATACCGGTTCATCGCCCGATCTTCCGCGGACGCCCCAGTGCCTCCCATGGCTCGCATCCTCCGGGGAGGTGGTGGCCGTGGCGGAGCGACCAGGCTGAAGCTCTACCTCTCACTGCTGTGGCTGGCCCGAGGCAGGGACGATCCGGTCTTCGCCTATCCCGCTCAACAACTGGCGACGCTTCTCGGCCTTCCTGGCCCTGCCGGTGCACGACGCGTCCAAGACGCGCTGCAGTGGCTGGAGAAGGAGGACTTTGTGGCGCTGGACCGTCGCCCGGGGGACGCGACACGCGTCCATCTGCTTGATGATGCCGGCGCCGGTAGGCGATACCAATCTCCCGGGCCTCTGGCAAAACCAGCCCACAAGCGCTCCGCCAAGGAGCGAGAGCAGCACTTCTACGTCCAACTCGAGGCCAAGTTCTGGACAGAGGGTTGGGTGGCGGAGCTCTCCGGAGCAGCTGTCGCGATGTACCTTGCTGCTCTTCACGAGCAACGAGGTCGTACCGACCAAAGCATCTGGATCTCCCCGCGCGTCGGCCGCGAACGGTACGACCTCAGTGACGAGACTCGTAACAAGGGCCTGCGGGAGCTGGTTGGCCACGACCTGCTGCACCTAGAGCGGCGGGCGGTTCCGCAGACGTCTTTCAGTGAGGCATACCGCGCCCGTAACGCCTATCGAGTGGCCGCGGAGGGATTCGGGATCACATCAAGGGGCCGGCGTGTCGACCATGACCTCTTCGACTTCGCCTAGCGTGTCCAAGATCCATGACGAAGGCCCGCCGGAGACGAGATTCCGGCGGGCCTTCACAGTGTCGGGAGCCGTGTCAGTGGCGGTGGGTGTGCGCGACGCAGGCCAAGATGCGCGTATCGCCTGTCCAGATGCACCCGCAGGAGATGTAGATCAGGGACTCGGTCACTTGGTCCCCCGCTGGCAGGCGGGGCAGGAGCCGGAGGTAAGCACGCCGGGGTGGCTGGGACAGCTCTTGAGCGGCACGGTGGGGGTGTCGTTGGGGCTGCCGTTGCCGCCGCGGGAGCGGGTCGCCATGATGGACCTCCCAGTGATGGGGCCCCGGAACGTGCTTCTTGGTCGGAGTGGCGTTCCGGGGTTTTGTCGTCTCAGGACCGATCGGCCCCGGGGGAGCTGCTGCTCCGTACACCCGCCCGGTGCCGGCCGGGCGGGCATACGCAACCTCAGCGCCGGTCGGCGGCCGCGGGGATGGCGGGCTCTTCGAGGGAGTCGCCGCATGTCTCGCACTGGACTTGGCGGGTCCAGGTGACGCCGGCGAGCAGGGCGACGGCGCAGGCGACGCCGTAGAACACCGCCATGCTCGAGACGGTGGCCAGGGCCAGGAGCGCGAGCGAGCCGATGAGCAGAGTCGTGAAGGGGAGCGTCAGCCCGAGTCGGTAGGCGATGGAGCGGCGGCGGGTGGTCTGCATGATGGTCGTCCTCTCGTGGGTAACCGGGGTGTGTCACAGCCGGGCCGAAGGGGTGTCACGCGCGATGCCAGGGGCTGTCACGGCGGGGGTTTTGCGGTGTTTTGTCGGGTGTCACGCGGGGGTGTCACGGGGGTGTCACGAGGGGTCTGACCTGTAGTTCTCTGCCTGTCACGCCGCTCGTGACACCCCGGGCCCCTGTCACGGGCGCTGCTCCGCGTCGGGAGCCCGCGCGCCCGCGCGGGGGGTGATCTTGGTCAGGCGTTGGTGAGGGCGCGGACCCGGTAGGCGCGCTGATCGCGCGCGTCGGGGTCGTGGTCCAGGACGCCGGCCTCGACGCGCTCTTTGAGAACCTTCTGGATCCAGCCACGCTTGAGCCCGGTGGTGGTCAGGACGTGGCCCAGTTCCTTGGGGCCGAAGGGCCGGCCGTCGGCGAACTCGGCGAGGGCCTGGTCCAGGACCTCGCGGGCCTGATCGGGGCTCATCTTGACCGCGTCGGGGTCGCCGAGGGGGACGTCGGCGACGTCGGCCAGCGGCGCGTCGGGGTCGACCGGCGGCATGGTGGCGTCCGCGCCGTCCAGCTCGCCGTTGGGGGTGACGTACTCGCGGATCACGCTGGTGGTCTCCAACTCGTCTCGGCGGTCGTCGGTCTGGCCCTGGACGGCGGTGGTGGTGACGCACACCTTGGCGGTGGTGGGGTCGACAGGCTTTCTGGTGGCCGGCCACGCCAGGGCGTGCGCGCGCATCGCGGCCACGCGCCGCTCGTCGGTGGTGCCCCAGTCGTAGAACCGGCCGGGCATCGCGATGCGCTCGCGGTCGACGCCGGGCACCTGGACGTAGGCCATGCCGGGCTTGGAGGCGCCCCATCGTTCGGGCTTGGCGCCGGCCTCCTCCTGGTCGTCCGACAGGCCCCATCCGGCGTCATGGGAGTTGGCGACCCCGGCGCAGATCCACGCGGCGCCCTGGCCCTTGACCATGGTGGGCATCTGGGTGGAGTCGGCCCGCTGAAGGCTCCACACGATCGACCCGCCCGCCGAGCGGAGCGCGCGCATGAGGTTGACGAACTCGGTCATCTCGATCTTGTCGAAGACGTCGGCGGCCTCCTCGATCCACAGCACCATGTAGGGAAGGCCGCAGCCGGGCGCCCACTTGAGCAGGTCGAGCGCGGCCAGGTCGTCGGTGCGCTGCGACAGGATGGCCTGGATCTGGTTCATCACGGCCTGGGCGCCGGCCACGGTGCCCTCCAGGCGGTGCAGCGCCGGTTCCATCGGCCCGGCGGTCTGGCGTCCCTTGGTGATGTCGACAAACAGCACCACCACGTCGTGGCGGGTGAAGATCTCGCCCAGGATCGTCCAGCCGATGCCGGTCGACTTGGCCGACCCCGTCATGCCCATGATCTGGATGTGCGAGCCGGGCAGCACGATCTCGATCGGGGTGCCGTCCTGGAAGACGCCGACGCGCAGCGGCTCGGCGATGCTGCCGCCGGGCCGGGAGGGGCCGGGCCACAGGATCGGCTCCTCCAACAGCAGCGGGTTGGACAGCGTCATGGTGGGGGCGCCGGCGTCGCGGGGGTTGGGCGTGGCGACCAGCGTCCCGGACGGCAGCCGCCCGGCGGCCTCCATGGTGGGAATGGCGCGCTGCAGGTCCTCCACGGTGTGCCCCTCCGCGAGCTCGACGGTGCCGGTGATGCGGTGCGGCTCGGCCTGGACGCCTGTGACCGCGACGTCCAGGCCGGCCTTCTCGGCGGTGCCGGTGAGCAGCCTCTTGAACAGGCTCACCCCGGTCATCGGCGAGCCGCCGGCCTCGCCTGCCTCGTGCGGGCGCACCACGTTGCGGATGTTCCACGCCGCGGCCAGCGTGCCGCCCAGCCACAGCCCCAGATCCAGCGTCGGCCGCATGGTCGGCCCGGTGATGGTCGCGGCCAGCAGCCACCCCGAGGCCACCGCCGTGGTGCCGGTCGACTGCATCCGGCCCAGCGTGTGCCGGTAGCGCGACACCGCCCAGGTGACCCCGGTCAGTGCGGCACCCGACAGCGCTAGGGCAGCCGAGGCCCACGGCAGCGCTTCGGCGGTGCCCCACGTGGCGTGGGTGATGGCACCGACCGGCAGCATCCCGGCGCCGAGGATCCACGGGACGGTGTGCGGGGCGGCCTTGGACAGCCCCTTGGCGGCCAGGTCGCCGAGGATGTTGTGCGAACTCACGCCACCAGCGGAGGCGACGCGAGGGGTGACCGCCGCGGCGGTGGTCTTCTTGCCCATCAGGGTTCTCCCGGTTCAGGTCAGGCGTGCAGGGTGCTGCCGGCGGGGGCGGGGCCGGTCAGGTGTCGAAGTCGAAGGTCTTGGCGGCCTGCTTGTGCTTCTCCAGCGCCGGGGCGAACTGGATGACGAA
This sequence comes from Sphaerisporangium dianthi, assembly GCF_042654065.1. Lineage (NCBI taxonomy): Bacteria > Bacillati > Actinomycetota > Actinomycetes > Streptosporangiales > Streptosporangiaceae > Sphaerisporangium > Sphaerisporangium dianthi. The sequence continues at coordinate 13,345 of NZ_JBHSFP010000068.1, forward strand.
GTCCTGCCACAGCCGCACCAGCTCCACGGCGGCGCCGCGCTGGAGCTCGGCGGCGCGGCGGGCCCGGGCGGCGACCCGGCGGGCACGCCACTTGACGTCCACGCCCATCAGCCACGGGTTGCCCTTGCCGGTCGCGGTCAGCACGGCGGTGATCTCCTCGGCCCCCCACTCCAGCTCCACCGAGAAGTCCCGGGCCAGAGCGCGCGAGGCGTCGACGTACTTCTTCAGCGCCGAGGTGGAGTTGATCTCGATGGTCGACAGCTCGGGGATCCGGGTCTTCCCGGAGGGCTCAGCCACGGGGGCTCTCCTTGGTGGTGGGGCGGCGGGAGGCGACGATGCGGGCGGCGGTCCAGGCCAGCGGCGGCCAGCCCGCCCGCGCGCCGATCAGGTCGACCAGCACCACCAGCGCGGGCAGCGCGGCCACGGCGGCCAAGCCCAGCGCCAGCGGCGGCCAGCCCAGCAGCAGCCCGGCGGCCAGCGCGGTGGTGCCGAGCAGCGAGACCACCACGACGGCCATCGCCATCACCGGCTGCACCGCGGCCCACAGCGCGGCGTAGGGGTCGAGGTCGGCCGGCGGCTCGACGGCGCCCGACGCGATGGGCGGAGGCGTGGTGGGCGGGTCCAGGTCGGTGATCACGTAGACCACGGGCGGATCGGTGGGGGCGGTCATTTGGCACCTCGGCGGGAGGTCGACGGGGCAGGGGAGGGGGCGAGGGTCGAGGCCAGGCGGCGGCGGATGACGGTCCAGGCGGGCAGCGAGCAAAGGCCGGCCGCCAGCCCCGAGCACCACAGGGCCACCGCGTCGCTGACCGGCGCCAGATGGTCGAGACCGACGTAGACCAGCAGCGACGTGGCGGCGACGCCGACCAGGTGACCGACCAACGTCTCGGCGCGGCGGCGACCGGTCGACGCCGGGGCAGACCTTCTCGCGCGGGGCATCACGCGCCACTCGCCAGCTCGTCGCGGACGGCGCGGGCGTCGTCCATCCCGCACCGCAGCGTCCGCTGAATCCGGGTGGCGCTCGGGCTCTGCGGCAGCTCCCCGGATTCGATCAGCTCACGGACGCGAGTCAGCAGGGCGGCGTTTGCCCTGTACGTAGGGCCAGTAGGGGCACCGGACGGGAGCACCGCCAGCACCGACCACAGCGTCGGCAGCGTCCACACCGCCACCACCGCGGCGACCGGACCCAAGCTGTGCACGATCAGCGGCAGCACATCGAACGTGACCAATCCCGCGAAGGCCGGCCAGCAGTTGAGCACCAGCGTCAGCCCCAGCAGCAGCGTCTCCGTCCAAAACAGCCGCTTGCCGGCCGGACTCGTGCGGTCGACCACCCGGCCCCGCATCGCCGAGTACGCCTGGACACCGACCGTCGCCAGCAGCGGCAGCGACAGCGCGGGCTCCACCCCGAACGCCGCCCACCAGGTAGGCGAACCCTCGCCCAGGCCCAGGCCCTCGGCGACCGAGTGCTGAACGCCGATCGAGCTGACGGCCAGGGCGATGCACGCAGCGGTCATCGTCATCACCGTGGTGACCCTGCGCACCCGCGCGTCCCGGTAGGCCAACGCCGCCGGGTCCAGCGTCAACTCGTGCAACCGGGCGGCCTCGATGACCCGGGCCCGCCGCTTGCGCACCTTGTCGGTGTCCACCAGCAGCGGCGCCTCATCCTCCTGAAGCGCCAGGAGCCGGTGAGCCTCAGCCACCCGCACGCGCAAAGCACGCACCCGCTTGGTCTCGCCCTCCTCCTGGTCGACGCCGGCGACGTTCGACGCCGGGGCGTGGCCGGCCACATAGCGCGCCAGCTCATCCAGGCCCCGCGCGACGTCGTCCGGCTCAGGGGAAGGGACGGGAGTGGTGTTGCTCATTGGCCGGCCACCGCCTCGATGACGGGCAGGACGTTGGGCTCGACGGAGAAGAACAGGACGTTGCCGTTGGCGAACTCCGGCGGGCACTGGCTCCGGGCCCACATGTAGACCTCGGTGCGGGTGGCGCCGGCGGCGACCACGAAGGTCCGCGCGATCGTGACCTGGCGAGCGCCGCCGGGAGCGGGGGCGGACATCGTCAGCAGGACGAAGAGCTGCGTCATCAGACGCTCACCGCCCCGGCGAACTCCTCGCCGGCCTCAGCCAGCAGATCGTCCAGGATGTCGGCG
>NZ_JBHSFP010000069.1:0-14752 GCF_042654065.1 Sphaerisporangium dianthi
GACCCGTAGTGATCATCGTCTCGACCGCGACCCGGCTCGTGGGGTCGCCCTTGAGCATGGCGTCGAGGATGGCGTCGCTGATCTGGTCGGCGATCTTGTCCGGGTGACCCTCGGTGACCGACTCGGAGGTGAACAGGCGGCGGGACATCTTCACTCCTCGGGATTCATGGCGCGAGATCCGATTCTCGCGTCCTGGTCTCAAGCTCGGCTGGAGAACGTCTACAGGCGGCACGTCGCGCGATCACCGGGTGCTGTGAGAGGGCGTCGCCGCGGCGGCGGCGGACCGGTGATGATATTCGCCTGAGAAAAGCAAGGGCCATCGTGCGAATGGCGCTCGCGCGATGGCCCTTGCCCGCGTGGGGACTTACCGCGAAGGAAACCAGCGACCAGAGACATCACCTCTTCATGCGGTTAAAAATCCTTGCAAGCTCGATTGATTCGATGCTAGACCGGGGCCGAACCCCGCTGAAACCCCAGTGCGACCCCTACCGTCCTTGCCGGGAATAGCCGCGTTATCGACCGCGTCCCCACACCCGTTTGAACGGGCGTTTGACGCGCACGGCCCGATCACCGCGGCCACGTTATCCCACGGCCGGCCGTATTACCGCCACCGGCGCCGCGGCACGGCACGCGCGGCCGCGCCGGGCCGTGCAGGACCGTCGCGGCCGCGGCCCCGAGGCGACCCCGGCACCCCTAGGCGGCGATATTCTTCCGAGGATAACCGCCTTCATGGCGGCCTTTTCACCGTGGAATATGGCCTGGTTGCCGTGCCCGCCGGGCTGTACCATGCGAAGATAAGTGGTCAAGGTCGGAAGAAGGGCGATCGGAGCCGCGAGGCTCCGCCGCATGCCCGAGCATGCGATCCACTCAAGACCAGAAGGCCGTCCCCCTGAGCGGACGCCCGGCACTGGTCTTGAAGACCGAGAGCGTGAAGACCTTTGCGTGGGCCCGCGGGTTTTCTGGCAAGGAGTCAGCAGGTGGAGTTCCGGATCCTGGGGCCGCTCGAGGTGGTCGCGGGCACTGAACAACTGGACATCGGGGGGACGCGGCAGCACATCACTCTGGCCAACCTCCTGCTCGACGCCAACCGCGTCGTGACGGTCGACCGGCTCGCCGAGGCGATCTACGGCATCGACCTGCCCCCCACCGCGCGCGCCCAGGTACAGATCTGCATCTCCTCCCTGCGGCGGCTGTTCGCGGCGCACGGCGGCGCCGACATCATCACCACCCAGTCACGCGGCTACGTGATCCGCGTCGACGAGGGGCGTCTGGACGCCCAGCGCTTCGAGGCCCTGTCGCTCCGGGCCCGGCGCGCCCGTGACTCCGGAGACATGGACCAGGCGGTGCACGCCTACCGCGAGGCGCTGGCCCTGTGGCGCAGCGATGAGGCCCTGGACGGCATCGACAGCAGGCCGGTGCAGTCGGCGGCGAGCCGGCTGAACGAAGAGCGGATCACGACCAACGAGGACTGCATCCAGCTCGAACTCGATCTCGGCAGGCACGAGGCGCTGATCGGCGAGCTGACCCTGCTCGTCGAGCGCTATCCCTTGCGCGAACGGCTGCGCGGGCAGCTCATGCTGGCGCTGTACCGCGCCGATCGCAGGGCAGAGGCGCTGCAGGTGTACCGGCTCGCCCGCGAGACCATGATCGAAGAGCTCGGCATCGAGCCCAACGAGCAGCTCCAGCGTCTCGAACACGCCATCTTGACCGCCGCCCCCGGCCTCGACCCGCCGGGCAGGCCGGCCACCGTCGCCGCCCAGCCGCCGCCCGCGGCCGCGCCCATGCCCGTGGCGGCGCCCTTCATGCTGCCCAGCGCCATCGCCGACTTCACCGGGCGCAGGAAGCAGATCGACGCGATCGAGCGCGAGCTGGCGCTCGCCGCCGAGGATCCCGGCCGCTTCGCCGTGCCGATCGTCGTCGTCGCCGGCAAGGGCGGCATCGGCAAGACCACCGTCGCGGTGCACGCCGCGCACACGGTGGCCGACCGCTATCCCGACGGCCGGCTCTTCGCCGACCTGCACGGCGGCGCGTCACGGCAGGCGAGCCCGATTCACGTGCTCGAGCGGTTCCTGCGCACCCTCGGCGTTCCCGGCAACGCGATGCCCGAGAGCCTGGAGGAACGCGCCGAGATCTACCGCGCGCTGCTGGCCGACCGCAAGACCCTGGTGGTCCTGGACAACGCGGCCGGCGAGAGCCAGGTCCAGCCGCTCCTTCCCGGCACTCGTGCTTCCGCGGTGATCATCACGAGCCGCAGCCGGCTGGGCGGGCTGGCCGGCGCGATCCATCTCGACATCGGCATCTTCGACGTCGACCAGTCGATCGAGCTGCTCGAACGCATCGCGGGCGTCGAGCGGGTGCGTTCGGAGATCGAGTCCGCGAGGGCGCTGGCCGAGCTCTGCGGGCACCTGCCGCTGGCGCTGCGCATCGCCGGAGCCCGCCTCGCCGCCCGCCCCCACTGGCGCATCGAGCAGCTCGTGAGCCGCCTCGCGGACGAGACCCGGCGGCTCGACGAGCTGAACCACGGCGACATGGGCATCCGGGCGAGCCTCTCGCTGACCTACGAGAGCGTCGGCGAGGGGGCCAGGAGGCTGTTCCGCCGGCTGGCCATCCTCGACAGCGGGATCTTCTCGGTCTGGACCGGCGCCGCGCTGCTGGACGCGTCGTTCTTCGAGGCCGAGGACCTGTTCGACGAGCTGGCCGACGCCCAGCTGATCGAGGCGGTCGCCGGGCACGGCCCGCACAGCGCATATCGCTTCCACGACCTGGTCCGCGTGTTCGCCCGCGAGTGCCTGGTGGCCGAGGAGACCGCCGCCGAGCGCAAGGCCGCGCTCGGACGGGTGCTCGGCGGCCTGCTGTTCATCTCGCAGGCCGCGCACCGCCGCGTCTTCGGCGGCGACTACGTCCAGATCCACAGCGACGCCGAGCGATGGGTCCTGCCGGACAAACTGACCGCCGAGCTGGTGGCCGATCCCTTCGCCTGGTACGAGAGCGAGCGGCTGTCGCTGGTCTCCGGCATCCGCCAGGCGGCGCAGGCGGGCTTCACCGACGTTTCGTGGGACCTGGCGATCAGCGCCGTCACGCTGTTCGAGGAGCGCGTCTACCTCGACGACTGGCGTGAGACGCACGAGGTCGCGCTGGCCGCCACCCGCCAGGCCGCCGACGTCCGCGGCCAGGCCGCGATGCTGTACTCCCGTGGCTCCCTGAAGCTCACCGAGAAGCGCCTTTCCGAGGCCCGGCACGACTACGAAGAGGCACTGCGCCTGTTCGCCGAGGTCGGCGAGGACGAGGGCACCGCCCTGGTGCTGCAGAACATGGGCCTGCTCGATCGCATCAGCGGCCGGTTCGAGGAGTCGGCGGCGCGCTTCCAGCGGGCACTGGAGATCTTCACCCGCACCGGCGACCAGGTGGCCGCCGCGTTCGTGCTGCACAACCTCGCCCAGCTGCGGCTGGACAGCGGCGACCCCGAGGGCGCCGACGGCCTGCTGTCCGAGGCCCTGGTCCTCAGCCGCCGGGGCGGCAGCAAGAGGCTGGAGGCCCAGGTGCTGTATCGCATGGGCCACACCTTTCTGGAACGGCACGAGCCCGGCCCGGCCGTCGAGGTCTTCGAGACGGCGCTGACCATGGTGCGCCAGGTCGGCGACCCGTCCGGGGAGACGCACGTCCTGCACGGGCTCGGCGTCGCCCTGCTGCGGCAGGGCGACACCGTCCGCGCGGAGGAGGCCCTGCGCGAGTCGGTGCGGCTGGGCAGGAGCGTGGGCGACCGCCTGGCCGAGGGCCGTTCGCTGCTCGGGCTCGGCGACCTGGCGATCGCCCGCCGGGACGCCGGGCACGCCATCGCTCACTGCGAGCAGGCGCTGGCGATCTTCAAGTCGATCAGCACCCCGACCTTCGAGGCGCGCGCCCAGGCGTCTCTGGCCGAGGCGCGGAGCCTGCTCGCGTCCGCCGATCGCCTGGGTGAAACGGGCGAACTGGTAGGCTGACCCGCCTGAGCGCCGAGCCGCGAAACCTTCGGCCGCGCAACGCGTTGCCGCCGCGCGGCGGTCGCGAAGAAGGCGCCGCGGCGACATCGGGCCTCGCGTGTTTTTCACCGCGTCCTTTAACCGCATTGGACGCCGGAATGCGCTCCGCCGCATCTCGCAGAGAGCTATTCTGATCGGCGGCGACCGAATTAGGGTGCGCCGCATGACCGCGGGCGGCGAATACACGGGAAATCCTCGGCCGGTGCGGCGCTGAGCGGCCGTGACTCCCGGGCGGCGCGAAGCCGGTTTTTTATCTCCGCCTCCCCCGCGAGAACCCTTAGTGCCCCGCGCCCTGCCCTAGCCCGGCGGCGGGCCGTCCCGAGAAAGATTTGTGTTGACGCCTCGTGGAACAGCCGCGTCGATACCCTTGGAACGTGATCGCCACGCGAGTGAGGTACGAAAGGTCCCCGGAGGCCGGCGTTTCCGATATCGCCGTTCCCGGCGGGGAACGAAACGCCGCCGGTCCGCCATCCCGGCCGCGGAACGGCGAACGCTCGCGCGCCGGCGACTCCCCTAGGCCGGTCTCCCCCATACCGATCAGTGCGAGCCTGCTCGCCCTCAGCCCCCTGCCGCACCACGAGGGATCATGATCAAGTCCATTCTGCCCGACTTCGTCGCGGCCGCCGACGTGTTCACCGATCCACCCGACCCGATGCTCTTTCCCGAAGAAGAGCAAGTGATCGTCCACGCCGACGACCGTCGGAGGCAGGAGTTCAGCACGGCACGCGTGTGCGCCCACGACGCGCTGCGCAAGCTCGGCGTCCGCCCGAGCCCGGTGCTCCCCGGGCTGCGCGGCGAGCCGCAGTGGCCGACCGGCGTCGTCGGCAGCATCACGCACTGCGCCGGCTACCGGGGAGCGGTCGTCGCCGCGGCGTCCAAGGTGACGGCCATCGGCATCGACGCCGAGCCCAACGAGCCGCTGGTGCCGGGCGTCCTCGACGCGATCTCCCTGCCCGAGGAACGCGAGAGCCTTGCCAAGCTCGGCGCCCGCAACACCCGCGTGCAGTGGGACCGCATGCTGTTCAGCGCCAAGGAGTCGGTGTTCAAGGCGTGGTTCCCGCTGGCCAAGCGGTGGATCGACTTCCAGGACATCCTGATCAACGTCGATCCTGCCAACGGCGACTTCACCGCGTGGCTGCGGGTCGGGGGGCCGCGGGTGCGCGGCCAGCGCATCACCGCCTTCTCCGGCCGCTGGGTCGTCGACGCGGGGCTCGTGCTGACCGCTGTCGTGCTGCCCACTCCGGGGCGCACCGGCTCGCTCCAGCAGGGCATCCGGCGCGCCCCCGTCTATGGGCGGCCGCCCAACGGCATGTGAGCGGGCACGCGGGCGTCGCACGAACGGACCCTCTATCGAATGCCTGTTTGAAAGAGCGCGTACACTGCGGGCATGGACACCTCGTTCCAGGCTTCACTGCTCGACATGTGCGAAGCGGCGGGCCCCGGCCCACTGGGGCCGACGGTGAAGCGCACGCATCTCGCCCACGGCGCGTGGATCGACGTCCGGCCGGCCTGGGTCGCCGGCGCGGACGCGCTGTTCGAGCGGCTGGCGCAGGTCGTGCCCTGGCGGGCCGAGCGGCGCCACATGTACGACCGGGTCGTCGACGTGCCCCGGCTGCTGAAGTTCTACGAGGAGGACGAGCCGCTGCCCGACCCCCTGCTGGAGGACGCCAGACGCGCGCTCGACGCCCACTACGCGGGAGAACTCGGCGAGCCGTTCCGCACGGCGGGCCTGTGCTACTACCGGGACGGCCGCGACAGCGTCGCCTGGCACGGCGACCGCATCGGACGCGGCGCCACCGAGGACACGATGGTCGCGATCGTCTCGGTCGGCTCGCCGCGCAGCCTGCTGCTGCGCCCGCACGGCGGCGGGGGGCCGACGCTGCGCCACGACCTCGGCCACGGCGACCTCGTCGTGATGGGCGGCAGTTGCCAGCGCACCTGGGAGCACGCCATCCCCAAGACCGGGCGCCCCACCGGCCCGCGCATCAGCATCCAGTTCCGCCCCCGCGGCGTCCGCTGACCCCGGCCGGGCCGCCGGGGCCCGCTTCGCTCACGGCCCATGAGCCCGAAGAGGGCGGCGAGCGCCCATCCCCCCGAGAGACGGGTCACGCGGGCTGCGCGGGACCCGTGGACCAGCCGGCGTGACGGGCGAGGGCGATGGCCTCCTTCAGGGCCGCGCGGTCGACGTCGGCGCGCAGGCCGCCGAGCCGCAGCACATGGCCGTCCTCGACGGCGGCGTACTCATGACGGTCGCCACTGGTGCGATACCACCCGACGTCGTCACGCTCGCAGGAGACCTCTCCCTCTGAGAGGTCGTCATCGGCCCGGCCCGCCGCCGAGGCGCCGCCCCCGGGCGGGCCGGCGCCGGGCATGCCCGCCTCGGACGGGCCTGCCTCTGACGAGCCCTCGGGCGGGCCTGCCTCGGGCGCGTCGATGTCATAGGCGCCCGCGCCGGGCGGGTCGTCGTGGTGCACGGGCCAGTGGCGGCAGATCTCGTCGCTGAAGTAGCCGCGGTCGACGCCGAACCACACCTGCCTGCCCTCGGCGGAGATGTAGTAGCTCTGGAAGCCCTCGTCGTTGTAGACGCTCACCGACTGCCTCGCCGGCTCGTATCCGTGCAGGTCCACCACGTACACCAGGTCGGGGGCCACGCCCTGTGCCCTGAGGTCGTCGAACTGGACCCCGGCCAGCGTCACCCCGGTGCCGCAACCTGACAGCAGGGCGAGCCCGGGCATGATGAGCAGGCCGGCACGTCGCATCACGCTGACACTTTCTCCTACGACGCCCGCACCGGCCGGGTCAATGGGCCACCTGAGGCCGGAACAGGACGGACCTTTACCTTCGGCCGGCCTCGACCGGCCCTTCGCCGCCTCCGGCCGTCCCGGCCGTGCCCGTCCGCCCTCGTCGTCGGCGCACCGCGGCGACGCCCTGCCCTCCGCTCGGGTCAGATGAGCATCCAGGAACGGGTGCCGAAGGAGCGGCACGCCCTGGAGGCCACCTCGATCGCGAGATCGAGCGCCGCGGCGAAGCCGTCATGGGTGAGCCGCTCGGCGGGGGCCGCCGCGGCCGGGTCCTCCTCGCCGAGCGCCTGGCACAGCGCGAACGTCAGGGCGCCGTGCAGGACGTCGCCGGCGCCCAGGGTGTCCACGACGTCGACCGGCGGCACAGGACGGGCCCGTACATCGCCGGCGCGCGTCCCGTCGGGGCCCTGCCACAGCACCGGGGCCGGGCCGCGGCTGACGGCCGCCCACCGCACACCGGCCGCATGGAGATGCGCGAGGACGTCTTTCGGTGTCCGGGCGCCGGGCGGGCGGAAGTCGGCGGAGGTCACGGCGACGTCGATGTGGGGCAACAGGGCGGCCGTGCCGGGCTTCCAGCTTCCGCCGTCCAGCACGGTGAGGCGGCCCTGCTCGCGCGCGAGCCGCGCCGCGGTCAGGGCCAGGCGCGGGTGGTGGCCGTCCAGGTGCACCGCCTGGTTCGCCGACACCAGCCGGGCCAGGCCGGTCGGCGGCAGGAGGTTCTGGTGGGCCGCGTTCACCGACACCACCGCGCGGTCGCCGCTGCCGCGGGTCACCATGATCGTGGAGATGGCCGGCGGCCCGGCCTCCTGCGGGGTCACGTCGACCACCCGCACGCCGTGCTCGGACAGGTCGGCGTCGATCCCGGTGACCAGCGGGTGCAGGCCCACTCCGCTGACCAGCGTCGCGTCCCCGCCGAGGAAGGAGAACGCGACGGCCGCGTTGGTCGCGGGCCCGCCGGCCGCGACCGTCTGCGCCAGTGCGGTGACCTTCTCGTTCACCCCTGGCATCCGCTCGACCGACTGCACCAGATCCAGCGTGCACAACCCGGCGAACAGCGCGCGCGACATCGTCATGCCTCACCGTATCCAGGGGCCTCGCGTGGAATCAGGCGGACAACGCGATCCATTCGCCGTGCTCGGCTTCGCGCAACAGAGAGGTGAGCCCTGCGTCGTCGAAGGCGCGATCGATGTCGGCGCGGCCCTCGGTGAAATGGGCCCATCCGTCGTAATGCGCCGGGATGACGATCTGCGCGCCCAGAACGGCGGCGGCCGCGGCCGCGCGCTCGCTGGTGAGCGTGAGGGCGCGGCCGCGATCCTTGGCCGGCACCCGGGCCGCGCCGATGAAGAGCACGGCCACATCGACGCGACCGACCCGCCGGGCGATCTCGCCGACCACGCCGAGCGAGGCGTTGTCACCGCTGACGTAAACGGTCGGGAGGTCCTGGCCCGACAACAGGAAGCCTGTGACCTCGCAGTTCACATGGCCGTCCTCGTCTCGGGCGCCGTCCTGCGGGCCGTGGACGGCCGGCAGGGCGTGGACCTCCAGACGTCCGCCGCCATCGGCCCGCGCGAGTTCGTGAGTGGTCCAGGAGGCGAGCCCGACGGCCGGCGGGCCGAGCCGCCGCGCGGTCGCCGGGCCGGTCAGCAGAACCGGCGCGGCCAGCGCGAACGCGCGGCCGCGCTCGTCGAGGTTGTCCGGATGCAGGTCGTGGCTGACCAGCACGGCGTCCACCTCACCGGTCTCCGCCTCCGAGGCGGCGGGGCCGGCGAGCTTGGTCAGGTAGGACTTCGGCCCCGGGTCGTCGAAGGTGGGATCGGCGACGATGCGCAGGCCACCGATGTCGATCACCGTCGTGGGGCCGCCGAGCACGGTGATCGCGCACGTCTGCCGCGAAGGCCCGATTCGATGCGTCATAGCGATACCTTCCACTTCCCGGCCGGCGTGCCACCACGCGATGCACGTCCACCGGCCTATATGCCCAGGCCACCGCCTGCCCGCCCGCCCCGAGCACCGCCAAGGAGGTCCCTCTCCCCGGGGCCGGGCCGATGGGTCAGGCGTCGTTCTTGGCCTGGTCGTAGCGGCCGCGGGCCTCGACCACCCGCGGCATCTCCTCTTCCAGCCATTCGATCAGGCCGAGCAGGCGGCGGGCCGCCTCCCGGCCGAGCGGGGTGAGGCTGTATTCGACGCGAGGCGGGATGGTGTGCTGGGCCTCGCGGTGGATCATGCCGTCGCGTTCGAGGGCCTGCAAGGTCTGCGCGAGCATCTTCTCGCTCACCCCGTCGACCTTGCGGCGCAGCGCGTTGAAGCGGTAGGAGCCCTCGCCGAGCGCGAGCAGGGCCAGGGTGCCCCAGCGTCCGGTGAGGTGCCCCCATGTCTCCCGCGAGGGGCAGTTCCGGGCGAAGACGTCGTAGATGAGCCGCCCGTGCTCCTCGCCTTGGATGGTGGCCTGCTCGTCCATGTCGGCAGCCTACGCTGTCGTCGCACTGCGTGCGGCACAGTACTGTCTGATGGATGGTACTTTCCAAAAGTTAGTACTAACCTTCAGTCGAGAACGCCGAACCAAGGAGCACACATGATCGTCGTCACCGCCGCCACCGGGCAGCTCGGACGCCTCGTCGTGGACGGACTGCTGGAACGCGTGCCCGCCGGCCAGATCGTGGCGGCCGTGCGCGACCCGGAGAAGGCGGCCGACCTCGCCGCCCGCGGAGTCGAGGTGCGCGAGGCCGACTACGACCGGCCCGAGACGCTGAAGGGTGCCTTCGGCGCGGGGGACGTCGTGCTGCTGATCTCGTCGAACACCGTGGGAAGCCGCGCCCGCCAGCACACGGCCGTCGTCGACGCGGCCGCGGAGGCCGGAGTCGCGCGCATCGCCTACACCAGCGTCCTGCACGCCGACACCGCGACGGTCTCGGTCGCGCCCGAGCACAAGGCCACCGAAGAGCACATCCTCGCCTCCCGCCTGCCGTACACCTTCCTGCGCAACGGGTGGTACACCGAGAATCACGCGGTGGCGATCGCGCAGGGCGCCGAGCACGGCGCGATCTTCGGCAGCGCCGGCGAAGGCCGCATCGCGAGCGCCACCCGGGACGACTACGCCGCCGGGGCGGTCGCCGTGCTGACCGGTGAAGGCCACGAGAACAAGGTCTACGAACTGTCCGGGGACGTCGCGTGGAGCATGCCGGAGCTCGCGGCGGAGATCTCCGCCGTCGCCGGCAAGCCGGTCGCCTACCAGGACCTGCCGGCCGATGAGTACGAGCGGTTCCTGGTCGGCGCCGGCCTGCCCGCCGAGGTCGCGGCCACCTTCGCCGGGTTCGACGTCGCCATCGCCAAGGGCGAGATCGGCGACACCCCCGGCCACCTGAGCGGGCTCATCGGCCGCCCCACCACTCCCCTGCGCGACACCGTGACCGCCGTCCTCAGCGCGTCCTGACCGCGCGCCTCTCCCTCCTCGGCGGAGATCGCCGAGCCGGACGGACCGTCGCCCGCCCCGGACCGGTCAGTCGAGGGCGCCGAGCGTGATGCCCTCGATGATGTGGCGCTGGGCGGCGACGGCCACCACCAGGACCGGGACGATGGTGATGAGCGAGGCCGCCATGATCAGGTTGTACTGGGTGGTGAACTGGCTCTGGAACACCGAAAGCCCCTGGGACAGGACGGCCATCTCCGTGGTGTTCACCACGATCAGCGGGAACAGGAAGTTGTTCCAGTTCTGCAGGAACAGGATGATGGCGAGGGCCGCGACGACCGGCCGGGCCAGCGGGGCGTACACGTTGAAGAACACGCGCAGCTCCGAGGCGCCGTCGATGCGCGCGGCCTCCCCCAGCTCGCGGGGCGTGCCGAGGAAGAACTGGCGGAACAGGAACGCCCCCAGCCCGGAGGCGATGTTCGGCACGATGAGGCCCTGGTAGGTGTTCAGCCAGCCGAGGTCGCCCAGAAGCTGCGACATGGGGACGATGATCGCGCTGAACGGCACCATCAGCCCGCTCAGCGCGATCAGGAACAGCGGCCGCTTGCCCGGGAAGTCCAGCATGGCGAACGCGTAGCCGGCGAGCAGCCCGCTGGCGAGCTGCCCGGCGGTGGCCGCCACGCCGAAGATCGCGGTGTTGAGGTACCACCGGCCGAAGGGGGCCTGCGACAGGGCGCGCCCGATGTTGGACCACTGCGGGTCCCGCGGCCACAGCGGCGCGGCCGGGTTGATGATGTCGGCGTCGGTCTTCAGCGCGCTCACCGCCATCCACGCCAGCGGGAAGGCCACGATCAGCACGGCGAGGCCGAGCAGCGCGTAGACCACGGCGCGGCGGGCGACCAGGCTAGCGGGCACGGTCCACCCGCCCGATGAGCCAGATCTGCATGACCGTGACCAGCAGGGAGATCAGGAACAGCGCGACGCCCATCGCGTTGGCGCGTCCGGTGTCGAACTGCACGAATCCCTCGTTGTAGACGTAGTAGAGGGCGGTCTGGGTGGCGCCGTCCGGACCGCCCTGGGTCAGCACGTAGATCTGGGTGAAGGTCTGCAGGCCGGTGAGCGTGGTCACCACCCAGATCAGCAGGGTGTGCCTTCGCATGATCGGCCACTGGACGTGCGCGAAACGCCGCCAGGCCCCGGCGCCGTCGACGCTCGCGGCGTCCAGCACGTCCCGGGGCACCGACTTCAGGGCCGCCACATAGAGGATGACGTTCTGGCCGAAGAACTGCCACGCGCCGAACGTCAGCACGGCGGCCAGCGCGAGCCCCGGGGAGGACAGGAAGTCGGCCTGCGGCAGGTGAAACGCGCTCAGCAGCCGGTTGATCAGCCCGAACTGCGGCGCGAACATGTTCGCCCAGATCAGCGCGGTGGCGACGACGGGCACCACGAGCGGGATGACGAACGGCGCGCGCAGCCGCGCCACCCCGGGCGCGCGGGAGTTGAGCAGCAGCGCCAGCACCAGGCCGGCGCCCATCGTGAGCACGACGAAGCCGGCGGTGTACACGCCGGTCACGCCGAGCGCGTGGGCGCCGCCCTCGCCGAGCATCTGGGAGTAGTTGTCCAGGCCGACGAAGGCGGGCTCGAAGTCGAAGACCCCGCCGCTGTACAGGCTGCGCCACAGCAGCATGGCCAGCGGCACGAGCGAGAACACCACGGTCAGCAGCACGGTGGGCGCCACGAACGCGTACGCGAGCGCCCAGGCACGGCGGCTGCGCCGCATCAGCCGAGTTTCTTCAGAGCCGCGTCTCCGTCCCGCGCCGCCTTGGCCAGCGCCTCCGCCGGGGTCTTCCGGCCCTTCAGCGCCGCGTTGATCTCGGTCCAGAGACTCTGGGAGATCGCGTTGTAGGCGGGGGTGATCGGGCGGACCTTTCCGGTCTTCTCGGCCTCGGCGAACACCGCGTAGGTCGGGTTCTTGGCGATGTGCTCCTTGAGGGCCGGCTGCTCCAGCTGGGCCGGGTCCGAGGGCAGGCCGCCGCTCTCGACGGCGAGGTAGGCGCCCTGCTCGGGCGTGGCGAGGAACTTCAGGAACTCAAGGCCCGCCTTCTCGGCGGCGGCGTCGGTCTTCAGCAGCGCCGCCACGCCGATGCCGAGGCTGGTGGCGGTGCCGGCCGCGCCCGCGGGCATCGGCGCCACGCCGAAGTCGACGCCGGCCTTCTCGAACGTCGGCACCGCCCACTGCCCGTTCACGATCATGGCGACGGTGCCGCCGGCGAACGCCGGGGCGCCGTCGAAGCTGCCGGCCTGCGCGAAACTGGTGCTCGGCGCCGACCTGCTCTTGACGAGGTCGACCCAGGTCGTCAGGGCCTTGACCCCTGCGGGGCTGTTGAAGGCGGTGGCCGTGCCGTCGGCGTTGAGGAACGACCCGCCTTCGGCGTACAGCATCGGCGCCCAGGCGAAGGAGATCCACTCGGCCTCGCCGAGCGGCACGTAGAAGCCGTACTTGTTCTTGGCGGGATCCGACAGCTTCTTGGCGTCGGCGGCCAGCTCGGCCCACGTCGCGGGCGGCTTGTCGATGCCGGCGTCGGCGAAGGCCTTCTTGTTGTAGAAGAGCACGATGTCGCCCACGCCGGCGAACGCCATGCCGAGCTGGCGGCCCTTGTGGAACAGCGACTCCTTGATGCCGGGGTACAGCGCGCCGGTCTCGGCGGTGAGCTTGCCGTCCAGCGGGATGAGCTTGCCGCTCTGGTCGACGATCGGCAGGTCGGAGGGATTCTGCGTCAGCAGCACC
The DNA here is from genome assembly GCF_042654065.1 of Sphaerisporangium dianthi. NCBI lineage: Bacteria > Bacillati > Actinomycetota > Actinomycetes > Streptosporangiales > Streptosporangiaceae > Sphaerisporangium > Sphaerisporangium dianthi. Next base: position 13,015 of record NZ_JBHSFP010000069.1, read on the forward strand.
GTGGGGTGGGTGCCGTTCTTCAGCGCTGCGATGACCTTGGGGAGGTACTGGTCGGAGCTGGCTATGTACTGCCCCTTGGCGTGCATGCCGGGGTGGGCCTTGCCGAACGCCGCGTCGATCTCGGCGATCTGGTCGGGCTGCCAGCCGCTCGTCCAGTAGGTGAACGTGCCGCCCGCGGCGCTCGAACCGCTCGGCGCGCCGGCGCCGCCGCAGGCCGCGGCGGCGAGCATGAGACCTGACGCGATGGCGCCGGCGGCGACCCTCTTGCTGATCATCGTTTTCCGTCCTGTCGCTCTCGGGCGCTCCCGTGGGGCGTGCGGCGTGCGGCCGGACGAGGCCGGCCGGGGGATCACGGTCACCTACTTTATAGGTAGGTAAAGAGTAGTTGCGGGGAGTCTCACGATCACCCCTGTACCCCGAAGATCGCCGCCCCTCACCCGTGCCCGCCGCGTGCGCCCGGGGCCGGTCCGGACGGAACTGGCGAGGACGGCCCCGGCCCCGCGCGAGGGCGCGGCCGGGGCACGCGAGGCCGGCCCGGTCAGTGGCCGAAGACGTCGGAGTCGACCGCGGCGGCCTCGCCCCTGTCCAGGGCACTGATCGCCGCCACCTCCTCTGCGGTGAGGGCGAAGTCGAACACGTCGATGTTCGCCCTGACCCGCTCGGGGGTCGCGGACTTCGGCACGGTGATCAGGCCGAGGTCCAGGTGCCAGCGCAGCACGATCTGGGCGGGCGTCTTGCCGTACCGCTCGGCGAGGCCGGTGACGACCTCCTCGCCCAGCGATCCGGCCCCCTGGCCGCCGAGCGGGCTCCACGACTGGGTGACGATGCCCTGGGCCGCGTGGTAGGCGCGGGCGGCCTCCCGGGTGACGGCCGGGTTGAGCTGGATCTGGTTGACGTCCGGCACGACCCCGGTCTCGGCCACGATGCGGTCGATGTGGGCGGGCTTGAAGTTGGAGACGCCGATGGCGCGGACCCGCCCGTCCCGCAGCAGCTTCACCAGCCCCTTCCACGCCTCGACGAAGCGGTCCTCCCGGGGCAGCGGCCAGTGGATCAGGTAGAGGTCCACGTAGTCCACGCCCAGGCGGTCGGCGCTCGCCTGGAACGCCTCCTGAGCGGCCTCGTAGCCGTGCCACTCGCCGTTCAGCTTGGTGGTCACGAACAGCTCCTCGCGCGGCACCCCGCCGGCGCGCAGCCCGCGGCCCACCCCCACCTCGTTGCCGTAGGCGTAGGCGGTGTCGAACAGCCGGTAGCCGGCCTGGATCGCGTCGGCCACGACGACCTCGGCCTCGCTGTCGGTCATCGGGTAGGTGCCGAGACCGATCGCGGGGATCGAGGCGCCATTGACCAGCTTGACGGTGGGAGCGGCGGGTACGGCCATGTGCGGAACTCCTCGGCGACGCTCATGCGCGCATAGTTCGGTCGTTGAGCCAGGTGAGCCACGCCCCGCTGATCAGCGGAGATCAGTGGATCAGTGACGCACAGATGCAATTCCCCGGACGCCGGGTCTATTCCACGGCGCGTTCGCGGCCTCGATCGGCGGGGCCCATCCGGCCCGGGCGCGGTTCCCGCCCCAGGGGGCGGGTACCTCAAGCGAAACTTCGCTTCTCCGACCCGAAAGACATCCCAGGAGTTTGAATGTCAAGCCGTAGCACTCTGAGCGTGATGCGACCAGGCGGTCGTTTCGCTGTAGGGCGTGCCGGTCTTCAGGCAGCCGTGCAGGATACCGACGAGTCGGTTG
>NZ_JBHSFP010000070.1:0-14536 GCF_042654065.1 Sphaerisporangium dianthi
CCTACGCCCACCCCAACGCCTACGCCCACCCCAACGCCTACGCCTACGCCCACCCCAACGCCTACGCCGACCCCGACGCCCTCGCCCGGACCGGTCCCCACGGAGACGCCGGGTCCCGGGTCACTTGACCCTGGCAGGGCCGACCACGGTCATGTCAGGCACCACACGGCCAAGCACCGCAAGCACCGGGCGCGTCACGGCAAGCACTGGAAGATCCTGGAGGGCCGGTACTACGGCTCGATGGTCTTCGGCGAGGACTCCGCCGGGCACAAGCGCCGTTGGCACAGCCACACCGGCACCCACGGAAAACACCGGGGCAAGCATCGGCACGGGCACCGATGAACAGGCGTGTCACGACGCTCGCCCATCGTCGACGGCCCGCACCTGTGCCCGTCCGGCCAGGGGTCAGCTTGTGCCGCGTGGGATCAGCTGCAGTCGCAGCGCCACTTCGCGGGCGGTCCCGGGGTGGTCGAGCCGTTGGATGAGAAGTTCCATCGCGGCATGGCCGGACTCTTCCAAGGGCTGGCGCACGGTGGTCAGATCAAGGGCCTCGGCCAGCTCGCTGTCGTCGAAGCCGACCACCGCCAGGTCGCCGGGTATGGCGAGGCCAAGGTCATGCGCGGCCCTCAGTGTTCCCGCCGCGAGCGTGTCGTTGGCGGCGAAGACAGCGGAAGGGCGGTCTGGCGCCGACAGCAGTTCCTTTGCGGCGGCGCAGGCCGGCGCGAGCCCGTGTCCGGTCAGCCGCACATTGCCGTCGGCGAGAATGTGGCCGGCTTCGGCCAGGGCCGCCCGGTAGCCCGCAAGCCGCTGTTGTGACGGCGAGACGTAGGCGTCGGATCTCTGCGCCTCGCCGAGGAAGCCGAATTCGCGGTGGCCACGGCTGATCAGGTGCTCGGCCACGAGCCGGCCGCCGGTGGTGTCGTCGGTGTGCACGGAGTCGAAGCGGGAATGGCGGACGTCGATCAGCACCGTCGGCAGTCGCAGGTCGGTCAGGCGGCCGGCCACCGCCTCGTCCAGAGAGAGGCTGACGACGATCAACCCGTCCAGCCGTCCGGTGATGGGCAGGCCGGCCAGCAATGGCGAAGAGCTTTGCGCGGCCGACTCCTGGTCGAACAGGACGACTTCCAGGGGCCGGCGGCCGACGGCTCGCAGGATGCCGTTCAGACGTCGGGCGATCGACGGATACGAGGTGAACGGCGCGATGACGCCGATGCGCCCTACGCCGCGCCGTGCCTTGGCGACCGCGTCCTGCTTGGGGACGAAGCCGAGCGCGTCCGCGGCCGCGAGGACCTTGTGCCTGGTCGCCTGGCTGACCCGGGCCGGGGAGTTGAGGGCCAGTGACACGGTGGAGATGCTGACGCCCGCCGCGGTGGCGACGTCGTAGATGGTGGTCCGTGCCGCCATGTACCACCCCTTGTCGAAGCGCGGTCTCGTCGGCAGGAATCGTATCAGGGGTCCAGGATTATCGAAGTGCTTCGATAGAAGCATTTGACAGCTGGTGGACGATCCCGTCTCATGTGGAGGAGACGGATGTGCGGTCGGCGTCCGGGCGGAGGAGGGACACCGGTCCGTGTGATGCCGCATTGCGCGTTTCGGCGAGCAAGAGCACATCAACGGAAAGGAGATGAGCATGAGCCGTTCGTATGTGGTGACGGGAGGGGGCCGTGGCATCGGCAAGGCACTGGTCGAGCACCTCCTCGGTGACGCCGGCACCGTCGTCGCCATCGAGCGCGACCCGGCGGAGCTGGCGTGGATGGACGGCCATCCCGCCCGCGCGCGCCTGATCGGCGTGGCCGGTGACGCGGCCGATGAGACCGTGGCGGATCAAGCCTGCGATCTCGCGCAGGCCGCAGGCGTCCTGGCCGGCTGGGTCAACAACGCCGCCGTGTTCCGGGACGCCTCTGTCCACTCCGCCACGACCGAACACGTGCTGGACCTCATCGCGGCCAACCTCAATGCCGCCGTGGTCGGGTGCGCCACCGCGATCCGCCGCTTCCTCGCCGCGGGCACGCCGGGGGCGATCGTCAACGTCTCCTCACACCAGGCACGCCAGGCGGTCCCCGGCTGCCTGCCGTACGTGACGGCCAAGGCGGCCATCGAGGGCATGACCCGTGCGCTCGCGGTCGAGTACGGGCGGCGCGGCATCCGGGTCAACGCCGTGGCGCCGGGCTCGGTGGACACCGAGCGCTACGCGCGGTTCCTTGGCGCCCAGGCGCCCGCGGACGCTGCCCGCGTCGAACGGGAGATGGCGCTGTCGCACCCGCTGGGCCGGGTGGCGCGGCCCCAGGAGGTCGCGGCTGCGATCGCCTACCTGCTCTCCGAGGATGCCGGCTTCATCACCGGCGCGACCGTGCCCGTCGACGGCGGACGGTCGGTGCTCGCACATGATCCCGAGTCATAGGAGGTCACGTCGATGACAATCCGGCATCGCGGAAGCGGACCGCCCGCCTGCGGCGTACGCGGTCGCCGCCAGGCCCTGGCCGAGGCGTCCGCGCAGCGAAGACCCGCCGTCGTGGATGTCGTCGTCGGCAAGAGCCGGTTCGCTCCGGTGACCTCCTTCGACTTCTGGGTGGTGCGCGACCTGTGACCGTTGAGTCCGCACCCGTCACGACAGAGCCCACCGACTGGTGGCGGCACGCAGTGGTCTATCAGATCTACATCCGCAGCTTCGCCGACGGAAATGGTGACGGTGTCGGCGACATCGCCGGGATTCGGTCGCGGCTGCCCTATCTCGCCGACCTTGGCGTCGACGCGCTCTGGATCACGCCGTGGTACCGCTCCCCGATGGCCGATGGCGGCTACGACGTGGCAGATTTCCGGGCGATCGCCCCAGAGTTCGGCACGCTCACCGAGGCCGAACGTCTGATCGAGGAGATTCACGAGCACGGCCTGCGGCTCATCGTCGACATCGTTCCCAATCACACCTCCGACCGTCACCGGTGGTTCGCCGACGCCCTCACCGCGGGCCCTGGATCGCCCGAGCGCGCGCGATACTGGTTTCGCCCGGGTCGCGGACCTGATGGGGCGCTGCCGCCCAACGACTGGCACTCGGTGTTCGGCGGTCCCGCCTGGACCCGCCTCCCCGACCACGTGGAAAGGCGGGCCGAGTGGTACCTCCACCTGTTCGCACCCGAGCAGCCCGACCTCAACTGGACCAACCCCGAGGTGCGCGCGGAGTTCGAATCGATCCTGCGGTTCTGGTTCGACCGGGGCATCGACGGGTTACGGCTCGATGTCGCACATGGGCTGGCCAAGCACCCCCTGCTACCGGACATCGGCCTCGATCCCGGAGCCGCCGAGTTCGGAGAAGGCGGCGGCCGGCACCTCGGCGACCACCCGCACTGGGACCGTGACGAGGTGCATGAGATATACCGCGACTGGCGCCAGATCGCCGACTCCTACGCCGCGACGCCCCGCGGCGCGCGAATGTTCGTGGCCGAAGCCTGGCGTATCCGGACCGGTGGGCTGGCCCGGTATCTGCGCCCCGGCGAGTTGCACACCGCGTTCAACTTCGACTTCCTGAAGTGCCCCTGGAATGCCGGCGAGCTGCGTACATGTATCGACGACCACCTCGCCGCGCTGACCCGGGTGGGGGCGCCGGCGACGTGGGTGCTGTCCAGTCATGACCTGACCCGCCACGTCACGCGCTACGGCCTGAACGGTGACTGGACGCGGCGGCGGTCGGGCCTCGACGCCGGGGCGGTGGACCTGGCGCTCGGCACGCGCCGGGCGCGGGCGGCGGCGCTGCTGATGCTGGCCCTGCCTGGCAGCGCCTACCTCTACCAGGGCGAGGAACTGGGACTGCCCGAGGTCGACGACCTTCCCTCCGACGTCCTGCAAGACCCGATCTGGGAACGCTCCGGTCACCGGGTCCACGGCCGGGACGGTTGCCGCGTCCCGCTGCCGTGGTCGGGCGCCGCGCCCGCGCTGGGCTTCGGCACCGCCAAGCCCTGGCTGCCGCAGCCACCACAGTGGCGCGAGCTCAGCGTCGAGGCCCAGACAGGAGACCCCGACTCGACGCTCGAGTTGTACCGGACAGCGCTGCGGTTCCGGCGCGCCCACCCTGCTCTGGGTGAGGGACTCTTGCGGTGGCTGGAGGCACCCGCCGGGGTGATCGCGTTCGGCCGCGGCGCTGGATTCACCTGCCTGGTGAACCTGACCGCCCGACCGGTACCGCTGCCCGTCCACGATGAGATACACCTCACCAGCCGACCGCTGGACGACCACCTACTGCCGCCCGACACGGCCGTCTGGCTTCATGCCCGCTGAATCCTGATCCGCCGGTCCGCCCCGGCCCGGGCCGAGGAGCTCACCCACGAGGCGATGCGCGGGCCGTCCGCAGCGGGCGCCCCATCCGTCGGATCGGTGAGCTAAGAGCGGCCGGCCGGGGACCACATCAGGAGGCCGAGGCACATCTCGTCGCTGGTGCCCTCGCCCCACACGACGTACCGGGGCGGCAGGCCCCGCAGGGCGGGGAGCATCGTGCGCAGGCCCGCGTCGTGGGTGCAGGTCACGCGGAAGGTGTCACCGGCCGCGACGGCGACGGGCTTGGGCAGCGGCCGGATCGCCTGTTCGTCGAAGTCGTAGACCGGGATGTCCAGAAGGGTCCGCCCGCCCGGCTTGCCGGGGTTCAGCTCGATCTTGATGGACCTGCCGAGCAGATGCATGTGGCCGGCGACGCCGTAGATGGTGCCCGCCGCCGGGGTCGGCCGGTCGCAGCGCTGGGTCGGACCCGGGGCGGGAGGCACGCCATCGGAGCAGTACTCGGCCAGCATCCCCAGCGTCTCCTCGGCCTGGCGCCCGAAGCGGTGGGACAGGTCGCTGACGGCGGCCTCGCGGTCGCACAACGGGCCTGACTCGCCGGTCGCGCAGGGAAGCTCGATCGGCGCCACGAGTTGCCCGGTCTGCAGCGGGGTGAAGCCGTCCTTGCCGTCGGCGAGCCGCAGCCGCATCCCCGACCGGTCGCTCTGCCCGGGCTTGCCGCCGGTGGCGAGCAGGTTGTAGTGCACCTGCATGATCACCCGGCTTCCGGCCGGCATCGCGTACCCGATCTTCTGCGAGAACAGCGTCTCGTCGGCCCCCGGAGCCCAGTGGCCGACCCAGGCGCCGCCCTCGACGCCGGCGTCGCCGAAGCACGTCCATCCCTCGCCGGGCGTGCGAGCGTCGAGGTCGTGGGCGGCCTGGACGCTGTCCGGGCCGATCTGGAAGATGATCGCGTGGTGCACGATCGCGGTGTTCTGCGGCAGGAACTGGTTGCCGGTCAGGAACGCCGAACGGGTCAGGCCGGGGTCGAGCAGGAAGCAGCGATATTCGTCGGTCCCCCCTGAGGGGGCGGCCGGGGTGTACGACCGGGGAGGCTTCAGGTCGACGAACCGCTCGGATTCGCGCAGCGGCTGGGGCGGCGGCGCTGTGAACGGTCCGGCGTGACCGGCGTGCAAGCCGGCGGTCGGGCCCGTGCTCGCCTGGGGCGGGCCGGAGGACCGCCCTTGCCCGGCGGCCGCGGAGCCGGTCGGGGAGGACGGTCCGCACGCGGCGATGAGAAGTGTTGTGGCGAGTGCGACGGCTGCTCCGGTCAGCACCTTGTTCACGACGGCTCCTGCTCTCCACCGGGATGGTCCCGTGAGATCGCGCACCGGCGCCGGAATCGCCGGTCCTGGAGACTCCAGCCTGCCTGGTGCACCTGTGGTCTCTCCATACGCCGCTCGGCTGAACCCGCTCCTCCGACCGGCGGAGGACATCCCTGAGACCGACCCTGACGCTCAGGCCGGCGTCCGGTGTGCGGCTCGGGCGACGGTGACCGCCGGCCCGCCGGTGAGCCGCCGGCGACGCCGCGCGTCGCCGGTCTCGCTCCTGTGCCGGGCCGCGGAGGTCAACGGTCGCGCGAGGCCATCAGGCCTGATTCGTAGGCGAGGACCACCAGCTGGGCGCGGTCGCGGGCGTGGAGCTTGGTCATGGCCCGGTTGACGTGGGTCTTCGCGGTGAGCGGGCTGATCACCATGTGCTCGGCGATCTCGTCGTTGGACAGGCCCTGCGCGACCAGGACCACGGCCTCACGTTCGCGGTTGGTGAGCCGTTCCAAGCCTGTGCCGGTGCCCGCGTTGAGCGGCCGGCTGACGAACCGGTCGATCAGCCGGCGGGTGATCGAGGGGGCGAGCAGCGCGTCGCCGCGCGCGGCGACGCGAACGGAATGCAGGAAGTCCTCCGGCTGGATGTCCTTGACGAGGAATCCGGCCGCGCCGGCGCGCAGCGCGTTGAAGACGTACTCGTCCAGGCCGTAGTTGGTCAGGACGACGACGTGCACCCCGGCCAGGGCGGGGTCCGCGGCGATGCGCCGGGTCGCCTCGATGCCGTCGAGGACCGGCATCTGGACGTCGATGAGCACGATGTCGGGCAGGTGCAGTCTGGCCAGCTCCAGGCCCTGGCTCCCGTCGGCGGCCTCGGCCACCACCTCGATGTCGTCCTCGATGTCGAGCAGCGCGCGAAATCCGCTGCGGATGAGCGGCTGGTCGTCGACGAGCAGGACACGGATCACGGCGTCCGGTCCACGGGAAGCTCGGCCCGCACGGAGAAGCCGCCCTCGCTGCGCGGCGCCGCCCGCAGGTGTCCGCCGAGGGCGGTGACGCGTTCACGCATCCCGAGCAGCCCGACGCCGGGCACCGCGGCGGTGTCCGGCGTGGCCCTGCCGTCGTCGTCGACCCGAATGACCAGGGCGTCGGGACGGTAGTCGATGCGGACCGAGGCCGTCGCGGCCGCGGCGTGACGGGCGACGTTGGTCAGCGACTCCTGAACGATGCGGAAAGCGGTCCGGTCCACCGCCGCCGGCACGTCGAGTCGCTGTCCCCCGATCGTCAGCTTCGCGTCCAGGCCGGCCGTGCGGGCCCGTTCCACCAGCTCCGGGACGTGGTCGAGCCCGTGCGGGGTGCTCTCGCCGTCGTCGCGCAGCGCCTCCAGCGTCGCTCGCAGTTCCCGGGCCGCCTCACGACCGGCCTGCCTGATCACCAGCAGCGCCTCGGGCACCTGTTCACCCCGCTTGCGGGCCAGGTGGACGGCGACCTCGGCCTGCACCTTGATGACGGAGATCTGGTGGGTGAGCGAATCGTGCAGCTCCCGCGCGATGTGCAGCCGCTCCTCGTCGGCGCGCCGCCGGGCGGTCTCCTCGCGGGTGCGCTCGGCCTCGTCCGCCCGGCGCTCCGCCTGTCGCAGCGCTTCACCCGCCGCTCCCGCCGCGATCAGCCAGGCCAGTTGGAGGACATCTCTGGCCTGCGTGAACGCCTCGCCCACCGGCCAGTCGCGGGGAGAGGCGAGGACCGCGAGCGGAAGAGCGGCCAGCATGATCACCGATCCCGCCACCGTGACGACGCGGTGTCCAGCCCGCATGGTGGCGTACACCGCGAACAGATACGCGACGGCGGGCACGTCGAAGCCGACGGCTTGGTGGCCCAGCGCGCAGACCCCGGTCACGGCCAGCACGGTGACCGGAGCCCGGCGGCGCGCGGCCAGCGCCAGCCCGCCGGCCGCCAGCAACGCGTAGCCCAGCGGGTCGAGCTTCGTCGAAGGGTGTTGCCCGGACAGCCCGGCGATCAGCAGGATCGCTGCCACGCCGACGGCGATCGCCCAGTCGCCGGCGCCGATCCGCCGCCTGCCGCTCATGAGTGCACCGTAGCCGGATGTCCGCGCGGGCGACTCCTGCGCACGGACGATCAGCCGCCTACCGCACCCGCGGTACCTGCGCGGCCCCTGCGGCGCCGGCGGCAGTCCGGCTGCGGCGTGGGCGGCAGCGCGAAGTGCCCGCCTCCGCAGGACGATCGGCGGTGGGTCCAGCGGACATGATCAGGCGAGGTCCAGTCGTCGCTGAAGGAGCGCCTCATGTCCGTCCGTCACCTGCTCGCCGCCGCGGCGGCCGCCTTGCCCGGGGTTTCCGCGTTCGCCGCACCGGCGGCCGCGCACGTCCTGGTCGCGCCGGCCGGCGCTCACGCCTTGACCGCCGGACGTCTGTGGTCCTTGGCGGCCGTGCTGCTGGGGCTGGCCGGCGTGGTCATCGGCGGGGCGGCGCTGGCCCGCTCGGCCGGCCGGATCGGCGCCGGGAGAACGGGCCGGGCCGGCGCGGGCAGCGGGAGGAGGGGCGCCATCGTGGCCCTGGCGGCGGGGGCGGCCGGCGCGGGCGTCGGCGGGCTGGTCGTGGCCGCCGCCGAGGGTGGTCCCGGCACCGGCTACGGGATAGTCGGGGGATTCGTGGCCCTGGTGGTCGGGCTGACCGCCATGGTCCTCGGCGGGCTCGTTCTGGCCCGCTCCCGCCTGACCGCCTGACGTCTGACCGGCCGACGGTCGCGGCCGGCACAGGGCTGCTCAGGACTCCTCTGTGTCCGGGCCCGGTGGGATCGCCGCGCCGGCCGACAGCAGCCGGTCCGCCAGCGCGCGACAGCGCCTCCCGAGCTCCGGAGGGTCGAGCACCTCGAAGTCGTGCCCCAGCAGGAGCACGTGCACGAGCACGAAGTCGAGGCTGCCGGCGCCGCTGAGCACCTCGCAGAGTTCGCTCCCCCGCGGCCGCACGACGGCCGCCGACGCCGGAACCTGCGCGCGCACCGTGTCGGCCGGCGCGTGCACGAGAAAGCGCGCCTGGTGCGGGTAGGCCCGGCTCGCCACCCCCTCCTGGACGTACGCCGCCGCGTCGGGCGCCGCACGCGGGCGAAAGCGCCACGTCCGTGCCGACACCTCGCTCATCCGGTCGGCACGGAAGCTGCGCCAGTCGTCGCGATCGAGGTCGTAGGCCAGCAGGTACCAGCGCCGGTCGGAGACGACCAGGCGGTAGGGCTCGACCCGCCGCCGCCGCACCTCGCCCCCGGACGGGTAGCCGAAGCCGGCCTCGACCTCGTCGCGGCAGGCTCTGGCCAGCGTCATGAGCACCTCGGGGTCGACCGGCGCGCGGCCCGCGCCGAAGGACTCCACCGAGACCGACAGCGCGCGCACCTCGTGCCGCAGCCGGGTGGGCAGCACCCGGTCGAGTTTGGTCAGCGCCCGGAGCGCGGCCTCGCCGGCGACCGCGCCACCCGCGCCGGCGAGCAGCGAGGCCACGACGGCGATCGCCTCCTCGTCGTCGAGAAGCAGCGGCGGCAGGTCCTGCCCCGGGCCGAGCCGGTAGCCGCCGCCGACGCCCTGTCCGGCGTGCACCGGATAGCCGAGCGTGCGCAGCCGCTCGACATCACGCCGCACCGTGCGCGTCGTGACCCCGAGCCGGTCGGCCAGCTCGGGGCCGGTCCAGACCTGGCGCTGCTGCAGCAGCCCGAGCAAGGTGAGCACCCGCTCGGTCGTCCCCCGCTCGTCACCGCTCACCACGTCCATGTCCCCCACACTGCCCGAGATAGCGGACCGATACTGTCCGCCAAGGGTGCCAGAGTGACGCCATGGACGAAGACCACCTCGACTGGAACCGGCCGCTGCGCGAGCAGTGGGAGTTCCACTGGAACCATCAGCTCCGAGCGCGGCTCGAGGGCCTCACCGACGACGAGTACTTCTGGTCGCCGGTGCCGGACGCCTGGAACGTGCGGCCGCGCGGCGGCTCGACGGCGCCCGTGCAGGCCGGCTCCGGGGACTACACGATCGACTACGCCTTCCCCGAACCGGTCCCCGCGCCCTTCACCACGATCGCCTGGCGACTCGGCCACGTCATCGTCGGCGTGCTCGCCACGCGCAACGCCGCGCACTTCGGCGCGCCGGCGGCGTCGTACGAGACCTGGGAGTACGCGGGCGACGCGGCCACCGCGCTCCATCAGCTCCAGACCCAGCTCGACGTCTGGCAGGCCGGAGTGCGCGGCCTCGGCGAGGCGAAGCTCGGCGTCCCGGTCGGCGCGAAGGAGCCCTACCCCGAGGCGCCCATGGCCGATCTGGTGCTGCACATCCACCGCGAACTGATCCACCACCTGGCGGAGGCCTGCCTGCTGCGCGACCTCTACCTGCACACCCACCCCCGCACGAAGGAGGCAGCCCGATGAGCCGCCACATCCAGGTCACCTTCGACGCCCACGACCCGCGGGCGCTGTCGACCTTCTGGCGCGACGCCCTGGGCTACGTCCACCCCGCGCCGCCCGGAGCCGACCTGCCCAAGGACGCCGACCCGCTCGCCGCGTGGGACGACTTCCTCGCGGCGAACGGCGTGCCGAAGGAGCGGCGCAACAGCGCATCGGCCATCGAGGACCCCGAAGGGCACGGCCCCCGGCTGTTCTTCCAGCAGGTGCCGGAGGACAAGGTCGCCAAGAACCGCGTCCACCTCGACGTCCGCGTGGCTCCCCGGCTGCAGGGGCAGGAGCGGATGGCGGCGCTTGAGGCCGAGTGCGACCGGCTGGTCGCGCTGGGGGCCAAGCGGGTGCGCCGCCAGGAGCCCGCCCCTCCGCTGGACGCCGGCCACATCGTGATGACCGACCCCGAGGGCAACGAGTTCTGCCTGGACTGACGACCTCCCGTGCCTCGAGCGCGGGATCGAACCTCTCCTCCCGCATCCGGAACCTAGTGGACCTGACCGGTTTCGCCGGCCGCGCCCGGCGGTTCGGCGCCGGCGGCCGGCGCCGCCCGCGGGGGCGGGCCGGCCCGGGTCCCCCGGGCCGGCCCACAGGTGTCATGCCAGGCTGTCGAGCCAGGCACGGTGGAGGTCGGCGAAGCGACCGGCGCCGGCGATGAGGCGGTCCGGGGGACCGTCCTCGACGACGCGGCCGGCGTCCATGACGAGCACCCGTTCGGCGATCTCGACGGTGGACAGGCGGTGCGCGATGATCAGGGCGGTGCGGCCGGCGAGCACGGTGCGCAGGGCGCGCTGGACGAGGCGTTCGCTGGGGACGTCCAGGCTGGAGGTCGCCTCGTCGAGGATCAGCACGGCCGGGTCGGCGAGGAACACCCTGGCGAACGCCACCAGCTGCCGCTGACCCGCGGACATGCGGCCGCCGCGCTTGCCGACCTGGGTCTGGTACCCCTCGGGCAGCCCCGCGATGAACTCGTGCGCGCCGATCGCGCGGGCCGCCTCCTCGATCTCGGCGAGGGTGGCGTCGGGGCGGCCGAACCTGATGTTGTCCGCCACCGTGCCGGTGAACAGGAAGTTCTCCTGCGTCACCATCACCACGGCCCGCCGCAGCGTGGTCTCCTCCAGATCGCGCAGGTCGACGCCGTCGAGCAGGACGCGGCCGGCCGTCGGATCGTAGAAGCGGGCGATCAGCTTGGCCACGGTCGTCTTGCCCGCCCCGGTCGCGCCGACCACCGCGACGATCTGCCCGGCGGCGATCTCCAGGTCCAGCCGGGGCACGACCGGCACGCCGTCGATGTAGGAGAACTCGGCCCCCTCGAACCGCACCGCGCCGTCGTGGCGCGCCGGCGGCGCCGGATGCTCGGGCTCGGCCACCCCCGGCCGTTCCTCGAGCACGCCCGACAGGTTGGACAGCGCCGCGCCGGCCGACTGCAGGGTGTTGTAGAACTGGGAGATCTCCTGCATCGGCTCGTAGAACTGCCGCAGGTACAGCAGGAACGCGGCGAGCACGCCGACCGTGACCGCGTGGTGCAGCGCCAGCCAGCCGCCGTACAGCAGCACCGCCGCGACCGTGACGTTGCCGATCAGCTTGACGCCCGGCATGAACACCGCGACCAGGTGCATGCTGCGCGCGTTGGCGTCGCGGTAGCCGGTGTTGAGCTCCGCGAAGATCTCCTGGTTGCGCGGCTCCCTGCGGAACGCCTGGACGGCCCGGATCCCGGTCATCGACTCCACGAAGTGGACGATGACCAGCGCCACGGCCTCGCGGCTGCGGCGGTAGACGATGCTGGACTCGCGCCGGAACCACCGGGTGAACAGCAGCAGGATCGGCAGCGGCACCAGGGCGACCGCGCCGAGCGGGAGGTCGAGCACCAGCAGCAGGGCGGCGGTGCCGAACAGGGTGAGCACGGCGGTGACGATGCTGTCGAAACCCGACTGCAGCATCTCGGCGATCGCGTCGATGTCGGAGGTGAGCCGGGCGATGACCCGCCCGGAGGTGTAGCGCTCGTGGAACGCCAGCGACAGCCGCTGGAAGTGGTCGAAGACGCGGCGGCGCAGCTCCAGCAGAACGTCCTGTCCGATGCGCCCCGATATTTGGAGGAACGCTTGGCGGGTGAACGCCTGGATCAGCGTCGCGGCCAGGATCGCCGCGCCGGACGCGAGCAGCGTCCCGGCGCCCTCGTGCCGCAGCATCGGCGGGATGCCGGCGTCGATGCCGACCTTCACCAGGTACGGGATCGCAAGCCCGGCCGCGCTGGAGACCACGATGACCGCGATCAGCACGGCGATGGCCCGCCGGTGCGGGCGCAGCAGGTCGCCGAGCAGCCGCCGGGACCGCGCCCGCAGCAGCACCGACACCTTGTCCGGCAGATCCTCCTGCTTTTCCGTGGCGACTCCGCGCCAGCGTCCCGGCTCGACGGCCGCGCCCGCCCGCGCGCCGCCCTGCGCGCCGGTGGCCGTGCCGCTCATCGCAGCGCCTCCTCGTGGTCGAGGTCGGCGTCCTGCGCGAGCAGTTCCCGGTACTCCGGGACCGTGGCCAGCAGCTCCTGATGCAGGCCGACATGCGTGATGGTGCCGTCGCGCAGCAGCGCGACCTTGTCGGCGAGCAGCACCGTCGACGCGCGGTGCGCCACCACCAGGCCGGTCGCGTCCGCGAGCACCCCGCGCAGCGCCCGCTCGACCAGGGCCTCGGTCTCGGTGTCGAGCGCCGACAGGGTGTCGTCCAGCACCAGGATCCTCGGCCTGCTGAGCACCGCGCGGGCCAGGGCCAGCCGTTGCCGCTGGCCGCCCGACAGCGACATGCCCTGTTCGCCGATGCGGGTGTCGAGCCCCCACGGAAGGTCGTAGGCGAAGCCCGCCTGGGCGATGCCGAGCGCCTCCCGCAGTTCCTCCTCGCTCGCCTCGCCCCGGCCGAGCGTGAGGTTCTCCCGCACGCTCATCGAGAACAGCGTCGGCTCCTCGAAGGCGGTGGCCACCACCGACCGCAGCGCCGGCAGCGTCAGCTCGCGGATGTCGCGCCCGTCGATCGTGACCCGGCCCGCGGTCACGTCGGCCAGCCTCGGCACCAGCGCGGTCAGCGTCGTCTTGCCCGAACCGGTCGCCCCCACGATCGCGACCGTCTCCCCCGGCTGCACCTCCAGCCAGATGTCACGCAGCACCGGCCGCTCACCGCCGGGAAAGCCGAACCCGGCGCCCTCGAAACGCAGGTGCCCGCGCGGCCGCTCGATGACCTCCACGCCGCCGACGATCTGCGGCTCGGTGTCCAGCACCTCCATGACCCGGTCGGCGGAGGTCATCGCCTCCTGCGCCATCGCCAGGATGTAGCCGAGCGAGGCGATCGGCCACACCAGCTGGAGCATCAGCGTGGTGAAGGCCACCAGGGTGCCGAGCGTCAGGGAACCGGCGCCGACGGCCAGCGCGCCGAGCAGCAGCACCATGGCCAGGGTGACGTTCGGGATCACCTCCAGGAAGGTGAAGAAACGCGACGCCAGCCGCACCTTGTCCATCGAGACCCGGCGGACGTTGCGCGCGGCGGCGTCGAACTCGGCGAACACATGCGGCCTGCGCCCGAACGCCTTGATCGTGCGGATCCCTACCGCCGCCTCCTCCACGTAGGTGGCGATGTCGCCCTGCATGTCCTGGACCTCGCGGGAGATGCGGCGGTACTTGCGCTCGAACCGCAGCGACACCGCGAAGATGGGCACCGCGGCCACCACGACGAGCAGGCCGAGAGGCCAGTACATCCGCAGGAGCACCACGGTCACGCTGATCAGCTGAACGATGTTCATGACGAGGAACAGCAGGCCGAACCCCGAGAAACGGCGCAGCGTGGACAGGTCGGTCGTCGCGCGCGACAGCAGCTGGCCCGACTGCCAGTCGCCGTGGAAGCTCATCGGCAGCCGCTGCAGGTGCCGGTAGAGATCGTCGCGAATCGCGGTCTCCAGCCCGAGCACGGCCTTGGTCTGCATCCACCGGCGCACGAAGGTCAAGAACGCCTCGGCGACGCCGAGGGCCAGGGCGAGCAGCCCGAGCGGGAGCAGGGCGTCGCCGCGGCCGTGGCCGACGGGGCCGTCGATGATGTCCTTGCCCACCAGCGGGATCGCGGTGCTGGTGGCGATGCCCGCGATGGTGGCCAGCCAGATGACGGTCAGCCGCGGGACGTAGGGGCGCAGGTACGGCGTGAGCCGCCGCAACGACCGCGATCTCCCGCCACGGCGCTCATCGGGGGATCCAGGGGCGAGGGCGGGGTCTTTACCGTCGGAGGGCATGAGGAAGCGGCATTCCTTAGGAGTCGGCGTGATGGACGGGCGCGAGGGGCGCGCCGGTCGCGGGGGCGCGCGCGACCGGCCACGACCGCAGGCGTCGCCTTCACCTTCCAAGCCCGTAACTCCCCGAGCAACCGATTTTCGGGCGCGCGATATGCCGCCGCCCCGGCAGAGGGTCCCGAACTGGCATACCCACTGCGGGGACGCCGCCCACACGGGCGCGCGAGCCCCGGCGCCGCCGGAGCGTGCGCGCACGAGTCGC
>NZ_JBHSFP010000071.1:0-13893 GCF_042654065.1 Sphaerisporangium dianthi
GGCTCGCGGCGAAGGTACGCGGCCCCCGTGACACGGGGGCGCCGCTGGCGCTGGCGATGCTGCGGCACACCGGCGCCGAGCCGCCGCCGAACGACGCCCTGGTCGTCGCCTGGGTGGCGGCGGCAGTGGGCTCAGGCCCGGTCTCGGACGACCCCCTGCTGCCGGTGCTGCTTCCGCGTGTCTTCGAGGCCGAGGGCGCGGGCAGGGCTCTGCGAAATGAACGGCTCGACCCGATCTCGCCGTGGTTGCGCACCATCCGTGACCTGGCGGCCACCGGCCGGCTCGCGAGGGAGCCCCTGCTGGACGGCTGCGTCCGCCGGTTCCTGCGCGGCGGCGCCGCGCAGGACCTGCGGTTCTTCGTCCGCCTGCACGAGCTGCTCGAACCATCCACGGCCGAGGTCGAGGCCCGGCGGCGCGACTATCTGGCGGTGCTGCCCACCGCGCCCGGCCCGGTCGCCGAGCTGGCCCTGCGCCACCTGCGACGTCTTGACGACCACGACCCCGCCGATGTCGCCGAGGCGCTCGGAGGGCTGCTGTTCCGGCCCGAGGCCGCTCTGGTACGCGCGGGCATGACCTGGTTCGACCAGACGGTGCGGCGGGCGCCCGAACGGGCCGACGACCTGGCGCCCGCGCTCGCGACGGCCTTCCACCATGAGTCCTACGACGTCCAGGGGCGGGCCGCCCAGCTCGCGCTCAAGCACGCCGGCCGCTTCGGCCCGCTGGGCGCCGAGCGCGTCAGAGAGGCCATCCCCGCACTGCCGTCCGCGCTGGGCGAGCGGATCATCGCCGTGTACGGCGGTGAGGCGGCCTCCGAGGACACCCCGGCGTTCGTCCCGCCGCCTCTTCCGGAGCCCCCGTCGGCCGAGCCGTTTCCGGCCACTCCGGCGACGCCCGCCGAGATGGGGGCCCTCGGTCAGACACAGTGGCAGTGGCACGACTGCGAACGCTGGCTGGCCGGCTTCGTGCACCTCGCCGCCCAGGACAGAGAGGGCCTGCGCGCCGCACTCGACGCGGCCTACGAAAGCGCCTACCTGCGGTCGTTCGACATGCGCAGCTGGACCAGCACCCACGCGTGGCACGCCGCGATGGTACGAGAGCTGATCACCCCCGGCGCCGGCGCCGGCGTCCTCGCCGAGCGGCCTTCTTCCTTCGGGCGCGTGCGGACGCCTTCGGGACGGCGCTTCTCAGGACGGTGCTCGATCGCCCTCTTCTGGACGTCCGACTGGTGCACACGGCCGAGGGCGACGACGACCCGCTCGGTGACGACCGGCCCGCAGGTCCCGGGCAGGACGCCGGCGAGCACGGCGGCCAGGCGCGCACCTCCCGCGACCGGGGCGACCACGGTGGATCCGGCCACGACCCCGCGAGCGGCACACCGGAGGCCGGCCGGCGCGGCGCGGTGGGACAGGGTGAGACGGACGCTCCGCAGGGGGGCCACTTCGATCCGGTGGAGGCTTTCATCGGCTGGGGGCGCGCTGCCGCCCGCGCCGCCGCCGCCCATATGTGGGGCGGCGGCGATGACGTCCCCTCCAGGGTGCTGTTCTCCTTCACGGGGTACCGCTCGCCGTTCGGGCCGCATGAGCCCGCGCCGCCGCAGGCTCCGGTCGACCGGCTGCCGCCTCCGCAAGAGGTGTCGCCACCGCACATGTTCATCCTGCGCAGGTACGCGGAGGTGTACGAGGCGCTGAAGTCGGGCACGCTGCCGCCGGTGCTGCTGGCCACGCCCACCCTCTCCACCGGGCGGCTCGACCCGGGGGTCCTGGTCTCCCGGCTGGAGGCGTACGAGGCGGCCGGCGCCGAGCCCTTGCCCGCCGACCTGCAGCAGGCCCTGCTGCGCCTGCCGCGCGGGGCACACCCCGAGGCGGCGGATCGGGCCGCGCGGCTGACCCGCGAGGCGGCCCGCACCGTGGCGCGTTGGATGACCGGAGGCGGGCTGCCCGACCCCCGGGCCGGGGTCCGCTGGGGGTGTCCGGAGGACGCGACCGAGCACTACTTCGACGAGCGCCCCGGCGGGCGCGTCGCGCATCTCCGGCTGACCCCGATGCTGAAGGCCGAGCCGACCGGGCTCGACCTGATCGACGGACTGCTGGCCGAGCCGCAAGAGTGGGCCTCAGAAGGCCACGGCGGCTGCATCGAGTGGTGGCCGGGCGTGCTGCCGTCGCATCGCGAGGTCGTGGCCGTGAACCTGCTGCCCCACCTGTTGTACCAGGGATACCGGCCGGGGGTCCATCCGGCGCACGCCGCCATGCTGGCCGCCTCCGACGGGCCGGCCGGAGACGCCACCGCGCTGGTGCTGGCGTACTTCCTGGCGCAGAAGCAGCCGGAGCAGGGGCTGCGGATCCTGCTCACGATGGCGGCGCGCGGGGACCTCCCGGCGGCGGAGCTGGGCGTCCAGCTCGGCCGGCTCGTCCGGTGGGCCGGGCACAAGCATCGGGACGTCGGCAACGCCCTCCAGGCAGCCGCCGACCAGGGGGCCCACCACGAGGTGTGGCGGGTGTTCCGCGCGATGCTCCCGGTTCTGCTTCCGGGGCCGGGGGAGCGGCCGCGCAACGGGCCGGCCGAGCTGGTCCGGCTCGCCGCCACGGTCGCCGGACGAACCGGCGCGCGGGGCGAGATCACCGAACTCGCCGAGGTCGCCGCCCGCAGGAGCACCAGCATGCTCACCCGCGAGTCCCGCCGCCTGCACCAGCACCTGACCCGCCCGTGAGTCGTCCAGGCGGATGCGGACGCGGGCGGCACTCCACGGTCCCCGCCTGGTCCACCCACCACGCTGACCGTGACCACCGCCTGGGGGACCGCGTGCAGGCGTGCCGGAGGAGAGGAGTCGCCGCCGAACCGCCAGGCCGCGCGACCGTGAACCGAGGTCCGCCGGCCTCGCGCCGGCGCACGTTCAGTCCTCCTCGGCACGCCTCATCTTCGTACATTTCCGCGCACCGGCGGTTGAGCCTGCCGCCGGGTGCGCACAACTCCACGGTTCTTGCCACGAGTCCTGGTGTACGTCCCGCCGGTGCAGGGTGCGCTTACGCGTGTCCTTGCGACCGGAGTCAGGGGAATCCTGCGCGGCGGCGTCCCCCATCTGCGGCTCGGGCGCGGAGGCGATGAGGCCGCCATCGGCGGAGGCGAGGGTCGGCGGGCTGGGTGCGGGGCGGGGTCAGAGCGTGGCGAAGGTGTCGAGTAGGGCGGCGGCGGTCTCGGTGTCGGCGGTCAGGGGGCGGTCCTCGTCGCGGGGGTCGAGGCGTGCCGCGGCCAGGGCGTACGCCGCGCCGGCGGGCGTGGCGGCGATGGCGGGGCCGAGGCCGCGCTGGCGCAGCGCCCGGACCGCCGCCACCAGTTCGCAGGCCAGCACCAGGCGGTAGGACGCCGCCGCCCGCAGCGTCTGCCGGGCCGACTGGGAGGCGAAGCCGGCGTGGTCCTCGACGCCGCGGGACAGTACGGCGTGGCCCAGCGCCGCCGGGAAGGCCGCGTTGCGCAGTTCGGCCAGCGCGGAGCTCGCGGCGTACTCCAGGATCATCACGCCCGAGCTGCCCGCGGCGCCTTCGGCGAGGAAAGGACGCAGGCCGGTGAACGCGGGCTCGACCAGCGTGGCCAGCCGGGCGGTGGACAGGTGCGCGGTGTGCAGGAGCGCGATCCGCAGGTGGTCCAGGGTGAGGCCGAGGGACGCCTGGTGGAAGCCGCCGTGGTGGTGGACGGTGCCGCCGGCCGCGGAGATCAGCGGGTTCTCGGCCGCGGCGTTGATCTCGATGCCGAGGACCCGTTCGAGCGCGGACACGCCCTCGACGGCCGGTCCGTGCACCTGCGGGAGGCACCGGTACCCGAACGGATCCTGGATCCGCGCCGGCGGGGCCGGTGAGCCGCCCAGGAAGGGCACGCCTTCGCCGGCCGGAGTGGGCATGGAGCCGTGGATGGCCGGGGGTGGGACGGTCGGGCCTTGGGTGGGCCGGGATGGGGTGGTGGGGGTGTGGGTGGGCGGGGTTGGGACGGTCGGGTCGAAGGTGGGGGTGGGCGGGGGGAGGGGGGACGGGGTGAGGAGGCGGCGCATCTCGGTGGCGACCGCGACGGCGCCGGGGTGCGGGCGCGCGGCGTGCACCTCCTCGTCGTACGCTTCGGCGCCGCCGTCCACCGCCAGAAGGGAGAGGGCGGCGACCACCTGGGTGGCGCGGAGCAGCGCCGCGATCTGCGACCAGGCGAGCGCCGCCTGCCCGATCGTCAGGGCGCTGCTGCTGCACAGCGCGAGCGCGTCACCGGCCGCCAGGGTGATCGGCGCGGGCGCCGCGCCCCGGCCGCCGGTCCAGGGGAGCTCGCCGACGAGGGTGAGGCCGGTCTCGGCCAGGGCGGTCAGGTCGCCGGTGCCGATGGCGCCGACCTCGTGGACGGCCGGCAGGTGCCCGGTGTTCAGGGCGTGGGCGAGCGCTTCGGCGAAGGCGGGTTGCAGTCCCGCGCCGCCCGCGAGGATCTGGTTCGCCCGGACCGCCATCATGGCGCGCGCCTGCTCGGCCGGCACGAGCGCGCCGATGCCGCCGGCATGGCTGCGCAGCAGGCGCAGGCCGTGCGCGTCCCCGTCGGCCGCCGCCACGTCCTCGGTGCGGTTCGCGCCGACCCCCGTGGTGCGCCCGTACACGGGCCGATGACGCGCGATCTCGCGTGCGGCCTCGCACGCCGCGGCGGCCCGGTCGAGCCCTTCGGGGGCAAGGGAGACCGGCGCGCCGGCGCGCGCGATGTCGGTGATGTCCGCGGGACCGGTTCGGGCGCCGTCCAGCAAGACCGTGCGTAATGTCATAAAAGAGCCCTCAACAGGTACATTACTCGGATTTTCCCGGGCTCTCCTTGACATGCCTGCATACATCGACAATCGTGCATGAAAGTATGCATACGCGGGAAGCAGTGCGAACCGCCGCACAGTGGGTGGCGGGCCAGGAGGACATCAAGCGCGTGACATCCGAGCGGAGGGGCCGATGAGCAGGCCGCCGGGCCCGGCCGCGGTCGCCGCCGAGGACGCCTCGCGGGTCGCCGCCCGGCTTCAGGAGATCGTCGAGGGCCACCGGCTGTCGCCCTCGCAGCGGCGCATCGCCCGGTACCTGCTGGAGCGTCCTCATGAGGCGGTGTTCCTCACCGGCAACGACATCGCCGAGGCGGTCGGCATCAGCCAGCCCTCGGTCACGCGATTCGCCATCGCCGTCGGCTTCACCGGATTCCCCGAGTTCCGCGACCACCTGCGTGCGGCGCTGCGCGACGGCCAGGACGCCGCGGCCGAGCCCACCGGTCTCAACCCGGTCCAGGCCATGATCGACTCTGAGCTGCGCAACTTGGAACAGCTGCGGGACGGCCTCGGCGACACCGGACGGCTGCGCGAGGTGGCCGCGGGGCTGGCGTCGTCCCGGCCGCTCCCGGTCCTCGGGCTGCGGGTGTCGGCGCCCCTGGCGCACCTGTTCGGCTACCTGGCCGCCAAGGCGCACCCGGACGTCCGGGTCATCGACGCGCCGGGGTCGACGATGGAGGACCGGCTGAGCCGCGCCGTCGACGCCGGAGCCACCTGGCTGCTCGCCTTCGGCCTGCCGCGCTACCCGCGCGAGCTGCGCGAGGGGCTCGTGTGGGCCAGGCGGTCGGGACTGCGGGTCGCGCTGGTCACCGACCACGCCGTGGGGCCGCTCGCCGAGCACGCCGACGCCGTGCTGGCGGCGCCGGTCAGCTCGCGGTTCGCCTTCGACTCCCAGGCCGCGCCGAGCGTGCTGTGCGCGGCGCTGGTCCACACGATGCTGGAGGCGCTGCCCACGCGGGAGCAGGCGTCGATCGAGGAGTTCGAGAACAGCGCCGCGGACCGCCGCCTGTTCTTACCCGGATGATCGGCCCCGGATGGCCCCCGTCCCCCGGACAGGGAGGCGGGCATCGGACCGGCGGTCACGCGGACGGCACGCGAGCGCGGCGCCGTGGGCGGAGTGGACCACACTGACGAGGCCGGGACCTGAGCAGGTGCCGCGACCGCGGCGAGGACACGAGCACGACGAACCAGCGAGGAGATGACCAGCGATGAGCGACCAGGCCCGGCGGGTGATCCGTTCCCCACGTGGCACCGACCTGTCCTGCCGCGGATGGCAGCAGGAGGCCGCGTTCCGGATGCTGCACAACAACCTCGACCCCGAGGTCGCCGAGCACCCCGAGGAACTGGTCGTGTACGGCGGCACCGGCAAGGCGGCGCGCGACTGGCCGTCCTTCGACGCCATCGCGCGCACGCTCCAGGGCCTCGCGCAGGACGAGACGCTGCTCGTCCAGTCCGGCCGCCCGGTCGGCGTCATGCGCACCCACGAGTGGGCGCCGCGCGTGCTGCTCGCCAACTCGAACCTCGTCGGCGACTGGGCGACCTGGGAGGAGTTCCGCCGTCTGGAGGCCCTGGGCCTGACCATGTACGGCCAGATGACGGCCGGGTCGTGGATCTACATCGGCACACAGGGAATCCTGCAGGGCACCTACGAGACGTTCGCCGCCGTGGCGGCCAAGCGGTTCGGCGGCACCCTCGCCGGGACGGTCACGCTCACCGCCGGGCTCGGCGGCATGGGCGGCGCCCAGCCCCTCGCTGTCACCATGAACGGCGGCGTCGCCATCTGCGTGGACTGCGACCCCTCGCGCATCGCCCGGCGCATCGAGCACCGCTACCTGGACGTCCAGGCGGACGACCTGGCGGACGCGCTGCGCCTGGCGGCCGAGGCCCGCGAGGCCCGCCGCCCGCTGTCGATCGGCCTGCTCGGCAACGCCGCCGAGGTGCTGCCCGAGATGCTCGCCATGGGCGCGCCGATCGACATCGTCACCGACCAGACCTCCGCGCACGACCCGCTGGCCTACCTGCCGCTCGGCATGGCGTTCGAGGACATGCGCGAGCAGGCGGCCAAGGACCCGGCCGCGTTCACGCAGCGCGCCCGCGAGTCGATGGCCAGGCACGTGGAGGCCATGGTCGGCTTCATGGACGGCGGCGCGGAGGTGTTCGACTACGGCAACTCCATCCGCGGCGAGGCCAAGCTGGCCGGGTACGCGCGCGCCTTCGACTTCCCCGGCTTCGTGCCCGCCTACATCCGGCCGCTGTTCTGCGAGGGCAAGGGCCCGTTCCGCTGGGCGGCGCTGTCGGGCGACCCGCGGGACATCGCCGCCACCGACCGGGCGATCCTCGAGCTGTTCCCGCAGAACGAGTCGCTGGCCCGGTGGATCAAGCTGGCCGGCGAGCGGGTCGCCTTCCAGGGGCTGCCCGCGCGCATCTGCTGGCTCGGCTACGGCGAGCGCGACCAGGCGGGCCTGCGCTTCAACGAGATGGTCGCCTCCGGTGAGCTCCAGGCCCCCGTGGTGATCGGCCGCGACCACCTCGACTGCGGCTCGGTCGCCTCTCCGTACCGCGAGACCGAGGGCATGCTCGACGGCTCCGACGCGATCGCCGACTGGCCGCTGCTCAACGCCATGGTGAACGTCGCCTCGGGCGCGTCCTGGGTGTCGATCCACCACGGCGGCGGCGTCGGCATCGGCCGCTCCATCCACGCGGGCCAGGTCGCCGTCGCCGACGGCACCCCGCTCGCCGCGCAGAAGCTCGAGCGGGTGCTCACCAACGACCCGGGGATGGGCGTCATCCGGCACGTCGACGCCGGGTACGACCGGGCCGCCGAGATCGCGGCGGAGCGTGGCGTCCCCATCCCCATGGCGCAGGGGGAACCGCGATGACCGATCCCGGCGGCGGGCGCGTGCGGGAGTCGGCGGGGGCGGAGCCCGGTGGGCCGGCCGGGCCGGAGGCGTCGCTCGTCGCGCGTTTCGAGCGGATGTGGGGCGACCTCGCCCGCATCGGGGACGAGGGCGCCCGCGGGTACCGGCGGTTCGCGTGGACGCCGGTGGACCTCGCGCTGCGGGCGTGGTTCCGCGACCAGGCACAGGCGCGCGGCATGGCCTGCGAACGCGACCGCAACGGCAACGAGTGGGCCTGGTGGGGCGCCCCCGGCCCCGGCGCGGTCGTCACCGGCAGCCACCTGGACAGCGTCCCGGGCGGCGGCGCCTTCGACGGGCCGCTCGGCGTGGTGTCGGCGTTCCTCGCCGTCGACCTGCTGCGCGAGCGGGGCGTCGTGCCGGCGCGGCCCATCGCCGTGGTGAGCTTCACCGACGAGGAGGGCGCCCGCTTCGGCGTCGCCTGCGTAGGCAGCCGCCTGCTCACCGGGCTGCTCGCCCCGGACGCCGCCCGCGCGCTGCGCGACGCTGACGGGGTGACGCTCGCCGAGGCGATGCGGGCCGCCGGCGCGGACCCCGCCGCCCTGGGACGGGACGAGGAGGCCCTCGGCCGCATCGGCGCCTTCGTGGAACTGCACATCGAGCAGGGACGCGGGCTGGTCGACCTGGGCGCGCCGGTCGGCGTGGCCAGCGCCATCTGGCCGCACGGCCGGTGGCGCTGCACCTTCCACGGCACGGCCGACCACGCCGGGACCACCCGGCTGGCAGACCGGCACGACCCCATGCCGCCGTTCGCCTCCACCGTCCTTTCCGCCAGGGAGGCCGCCGGACGGCTGGGCGCGCTGGCGACGTTCGGCAAGGTGCGGGTCGACCCGAACGGCACCAACGCGATCCCGTCGCGGGTCGACGCCTGGCTCGACGGCCGCGCCCCCGACGCGGTGACCGTCCGCGAGCTGGTGGCCGAGGTCGGCCGCGCCGCCGAGGCGGCGGCGTCCGGGCACGGCGTGCGGGTCGAGGTGGTGGAGGAGTCCTGGACCCCCGTCGTCGAGTTCGGCGGCGAGCTGCGCGACCGCGTCGCCGCCGCGCTCGGCGGAGTCCCCGCCCTGCCCACCGGCGCCGGGCACGACGCGGGCATCCTGTCGCCGTACGCGCCGGCCGCGATGCTGTTCGTCCGGAACCCGACCGGCGTCAGTCACAGTCCCGCCGAGCACGCCGGGACCGCGGACTGCGTCGCCGGCGTCCACGCCCTCGCCACCGTCCTCTCGGACCTCGCATGCGACTGACGACCAACGGGTCGGCCACGAGCCGGTCGGCCACGAGCCGGTCGGCCACGCGCGCCGTGGCCGCGAGGGAGCGTGGGGGCCGATGACCGTCTTCTACGCCGACCACGCCTGGCTGGGCGGGGACGCCGCGGTCGCCGGTGTGGTGATCGAGGTGCGCGAGGAGCGGATCGCGCTCGTGCGCCAGGGGGAGCCCGCGCCGCCCCCCGGCGCCGTCCACCTGCGCGGCGTCACCGTCCCCGGGCTCGCCAACGCCCACTCGCACGCGTTCCACCGGGCGCTGCGCGGGCGCACCCAGCGCGGCCGCGGCACGTTCTGGACCTGGCGTGAGCAGATGTACCGGATCGCCGCGCGCCTCACCCCGGACGGCTACCACGCCCTCGCCCGGGCCGTCTACGCCGAGATGGCCCTCGCCGGCATCACCTGCGTCGGCGAGTTCCACTACGTGCACCACGACACCGGGGGACGGCCCTACGCCTCGCCCAACGCGATGGGGGAGGCGCTGATCGCGGCGGCGGCGGACGCGGGCGTCCGCATCACGCTGCTGGACGCCTGCTACCTGCGCGGCGGTTTCGGCATGCCGCTCGAAGGGCCGCAGCTGCGATTCGGCGACGGCGACGCGGCCGCCTGGATCCGGCGGGTCTCGGCCCTGGACGTGGCCGCCGCCCCCCATGCCCGCGTCGGCGCGGCCGTCCACTCGGTGCGGGCCGTGCCGCCCGCCGAGATCCGGGAGGTGAGCGGCTGGACCCGCGAGCGGGGCGTCCCGCTGCACTTCCACCTGTCAGAACAGGTCGCCGAGAACGAGGCGTGCCTGTCCGCCTACGGCCGGACCCCGGCGGAGCTGCTCGACGAGAACGGCGCCCTCGGCCCGCTGTCCACGGCGGTGCACGCCACCCACCTCACCCCCGCCGGCGTCGGCCGGCTCGGGGAGTCCCGCACGGGCGTCTGCATGTGCCCGACCACCGAACGGGACCTCGCCGACGGCATCGGCCCGGCCCGGGCGCTGGCGGACGCGGGCTCGCCGCTCTCGCTCGGCAGCGACAGCAACGCCGTCGTGGACCTGCTGGAGGAGGCGCGCGGGGTGGAGATGGACGAGCGCCTGGCCACCCGGCACCGAGGCCACTGGCGCGCCGGCGGGCTGTTGCGCGCCGCCACCCTCGGCGGGCACGCCTCGCTCGGCTGGCCGGAGGCCGGCCGCATCGAGGCGGGCGCCCCCGCCGACTTCGTCACGATCGCCCTGGACACCGTGCGCACGGCCGGCTGGTCGCCGGACTGCCTGGTGGAGACCGTCGTCTTCGCCGCCACGGCGGCCGACGTCCGCGACGTCGTCGTGGCGGGCCGCCGCATCGTCGCCGGCGGCCGCCACCTCACCGTCGACGACATCCCCGCGGCCCTCGCCTCCGCCATGACCGGCCTCCTCTGAACGACAGGCGAGCCGGCTCGGCCGGCTGCCGCGCCGGCCGCGTGCTCCTGGTCCTCATCGGCCTGGACGGGGATGCAGCGGATCGGGGAGGACGGGCGTTCATAGGGCATGAAGAATGAGACGGTCGCTCGTGCGCCGGCCCGGAATGGCACGGGACTGGCCGGGCTGTACGCCGGGCACCGGCTCGCGCTGGTGCGCCTGGCCATGCTGCTCGTCGGCGACAGGGAAAGCGCGGAGGACATCGTCCAGGACGTCTTCTCCCGCCTGCACGCCAGGCGCCAGGAGACGTTCACGCTCGCGTACGTCCGCGTCTGCGTGCTGAACGCGTCCCGCTCGGTCCTGCGCCGGCGCCGCGTGGCGGTCAAGGCGCCGCTCGGACCGACGGAGGTGGCGGACTCCGCGGAGACGGCCGCGCTGCTGGGGGAGTCGCGGCTGGAGATGCTGGCCGCCCTTGACCGGCTGCCCAGGCGGCAGCGCGAGGTCCTCGTCCTGCGCTACTACCTCGACCTGTCCGACGCCGACATCGCGCGGGCGACGGGCGTCAGGGAGAGCACCGTGCGGTCCAACATCTCACGGGCCCTGGACCGGCTCGAGCGTGAACTGGGAGGGAAGGCATGAGCAGCATCGAGGACCGGCTCAGAGACGCGCTTGCCGCCAAGGCCGAGACCGTTCAGGACGACGGGCGGCCCCGCGTCCTGCCCGCGACGCGCGGGCGGACGGCCAGGTGGTGGGCGCCGGTGGCCGTGGCGGCCGCCATCGTGGCCGTGGTCGCGGGCACCGTCGTGGGGACGCATGCGATCACGGCGCCCGCCCCGGCGGCCAGGCCCACGCCGACCACCGGTCCCGTCGCGCCGCCGATCGAGAAGGTCTGGCCCCGCGCGGTGCACGAGATCCCCGCCAAGGGGCCGGGCGGCAGGACGTTCACACCGGACGTGTTCGTCAAGGACCGGGTGGTGGTGGGGCGGGGGCTCACCCGGAACCGGCTCGACGGGATCTGGTCGTACGACCTGGACAAGCGCACGTTCACCCGCGTGGCGCCGCTCAAGGACCGCAACGTCATGAAGGCCCCCCTCGTCCACGGCGACGGATACCTGGCCTGGTCGGCGATCGCCGGCCGCAGGACCGAGATCTGGGCGGTGCCGGTCACCGGCGGCGTCCCGCGCAGGATCGCCTCGATCGCGGCCCTGGTGACCAGCGACGGCTCCTATTACGGGATCCGACTCGCCATCGCGGACGGCGCGGCCGTGTGGTCGCCGTACGACGGCGGTGTCTACCGGGCCTCGCTGAAGGGCGGGAAGGCCACCCTGATCAGCGGCACGAGAGGCTTCCACCTGGTCGAATGGCCGTGGGCCGGATGGCCTGGCGTGGAGGCGGCCGACCACCCTGTCACCCGCCCCATGGAACACCTGAAGAACGTCCTCACCGGCGCGCTGAACGACGTGACCCCTCCTCCGGGGCGGTCGACATGGGACGAGTGCGGGGTTACCTGGTGCTTCGACCGGGTCGAGGCGTGGCGGCGCGACGGAACCGGTCTGCGCGAACTGCCGGGGAGCGCCCGCGGAGACCTCTACTCCGGCCGTTTCGTCCAGCTCGCCCAGCAGGATCGCGACGGAAGACACGCGAGCACCGTTCACGACATCGCCACGGGACGTACCGGCCTGCTGTACCCGATCCCCTCACGGCGCGGCGACAAGCCCCCTCCCGCCCTCTACCTGCACGAAGACGTGATCTGGTACGAGACAGGGCGAGGCACGCAGGTCGTCGTCGACCTGGCCGCCGCCGGCCGGTGACCCGTCCACAGGGGGAGGCGCCGGGCCCCGCCGGGTAGCCCGCGGGCCGCACCGGTGAGTCTCCCCCCGGCGGGACCCGACCCGTGAGCCACCGGCGCCGCCTCGGGGCGTGACGCCGCACGTGGGCTGTCTAAGGTGGTGGACCACAAGGCCGCCCCGCTGGTCGCGAACCGGTGAGGCGGCTCACGTCGGCGGATTCGGGCGTCCCTCTGGACGGGCCGGCCCACCCGGGAGATGAGCGTGAGATGGATGTCGGCGGCGGGTTCGCGCCGCGGGGCGGAGGCGGGGCGGGGATGAGCGGTCTTGTGATCGACGGCATCGCATCGCTGGTCACCAACGACCCGGGGTCGGGGCGGGGGCCGCTCGGCGTGGTGGAGGACGCCGCGCTGGTCGTCCAGGACGGGCGGGTGGCCTGGGCCGGTCCGAGAACGCGGCTCCCCGAGGGGGCGGGCGGCGAGCGGTACGACGCGGGCGGCCGGGCGGTCATCCCCGGGTTCGTGGACAGCCACGCGCACCTGGTCTTCGCCGGGGACAGGGCGCCGGAGTTCGAGGCACGGATGTCGGGCCGCCCCTACACCGCCGGCGGCATCCGCACCACGGTGGCGGCCACGCGGGAGGCGAGCGACGACGCGCTGCGGGCCAACGTGCGCCGCCTGGTCGCCGAGGCGCTGCGCTCGGGCACGACCACGATCGAGTGCAAGTCCGGGTACGGCCTCACCGTGGCCGACGAGGCGCGCAGCCTGCGCGTGGCGGGCGAGCACACGAGCGAGGTGACCTACCTGGGCGCGCACGTGGTGCCGCCCGAGTTCGCCGGCGACTCCGACGCCTACGCCGAGCTGGTCGCCGGGGCGATGCTCGACGCGTGCGCCCCGCACGCCAGGTGGATCGACGTGTTCTGCGACCGGGGAGCGTTCGACGGTGACCAGACCAGGGCCATCCTGACGGCGGGCAGGCAGCGGGGGCTGGTGCCGCGCGTGCACGCCGGGCAGCTCGGACCCGGGCCCGGCGTGCGCATCGCGGTCGAGCTGGGAGCGGCCTCGGCCGACCATCTGACGCATCTCAGCGACGCCGACGTCGAGGCGCTGGCGGGCGGAGGCACGGTGGCGACGCTGCTGCCGGGGGCGGAGTTCTCGACGCGGTCCCCCTACCCGGACGCGCGCCGCCTCATCGACGCCGGCGCCACGGTGGCGCTGGCCGCCGACTGCAACCCCGGGTCCAGCTACACCACCAGCATTCCGTTCTGCGTGGCGCTGGCCGTGCGCGACATGCGCATGACCCCTGACGAGGCCGTGTGGTCGGCCACCATGGGCGGCGCCCGCGCGCTGCGCCGGAGCGACGTCGGGCACCTGGCGCCGGGCGCCCGCGCCGACATCGTCCTGCTCGACGCGCCCTCGCACGTCCACCTGTCCTACCGCCCCGGCGTTCCCCTCGTCGCCCGCGTGTGGAAGGACGGCCGGCCCGTCGCCGCCGCCGTCTAGCGCGTCAGGAAGGGACGGCGCCCGGCCGGAAGGCCGACGACGTGGGCCGGGCCCGGGCGACGGCTCGCCCGGGCCCGGTGTGTCAGGTCCGCTGGTTCCCGGTCATGCCCTGGTCCATCTCTGGTTGGCGCTGCCGTTGCAGGTGGCGACGGTCACCGAGGAGGTGTTGCCGGTGCCGGTGGCGTTGAGGCACAGGTTGGCGGCGCCGTTGGTCACGGTGCCGTTGGAGTTGA
>NZ_JBHSFP010000072.1:0-13788 GCF_042654065.1 Sphaerisporangium dianthi
GCCCCCGCCACGTCCGCGCCGTCGAGCGCCGCACCGCGCGCCGAGGACGCGCACGGCACGCGTCCCCAGCTCCGCCTCGACAGCACCACCGAGGAGGTGTACAGGTACCGCAAGGCGTACGCGGACTGCCTGACGGACAACGGGATGCTGCAGAAGGACGGCAAGTTCACGCCGGCCGAGGAGTCCGCCTACCAGGCCGCACGCAAGGCGTGCCGGGACAAGGTCCCGCTGCTGCCGCCGGAGCTCGACCCGAAGCAGAACCCGCACTACGCGGCCTCCGTGCGCGTCCAGGTGAAGTGCATGCAGGACTACGGCTTCAAGGTCCACCTGGTCCCGGCCCCAGCCTCCGACCCCAACTCGCTCGGCTGGACCTACGACGAGCTCCCCGGGGACGACGTGGACATCGACAAGATCCAGAACGAGTGCCGCGCGAAGGGCTTCGGCGGCGGCGCGGCCCTCACCCCCGGCCCGGCGTGACCCCGCCGGCCAGGTGATCCTCGGCCGCGCGGCCGTCCAGGCCATGAGATCGATCCGGCCGCGCGGCCGTCCAGGTCAGGTGACCGTTCGCGGCGGGCGCCCCTTCCGGTCGCGTGACCCTGGCGCGCGGGCGGGCACCCGGCCCGCGCGCCGGCCTCGCGACGGCTCCCCGGCAGGGCGGGCCCTCAGGGGGTGGCGCGGTCGAGGGCGGCGCCGACCAGGGCGCGGGCCTCGTCCTGCACCTGGGCCAGGTGGTCCGGCCCCCTGAAGGACTCGGCGTAGATCTTGTA
Source organism: Sphaerisporangium dianthi (assembly GCF_042654065.1). Taxonomy (NCBI): domain Bacteria; kingdom Bacillati; phylum Actinomycetota; class Actinomycetes; order Streptosporangiales; family Streptosporangiaceae; genus Sphaerisporangium; species Sphaerisporangium dianthi. The sequence goes on from NZ_JBHSFP010000072.1 coordinate 768, forward strand.
GACGTCCTCCGTCCCGGACGGGCGGGCGGCGAACCAGGCGTCGGCGGTGGACACCTTGATCCCTCCGAGGGCGGCGCCGTTGCCGGGAGCCGCGGTCTGCACGGCGGTCACCGGAGCCCCGGCGAGCGTGTCCGCGGGGACGTCGCCGGCCGACAGCCGGGCGAGCACGGCCTTCTGCTCCCTGGTGGCCGGCGCGTCCACCCGCGCGTACGCGGGCTCGCCGAACCGGGCGGTCAGGCCCGCGTAGTGCTCGCTCGGCGACCGGCCGGTCACCGCGACGATCTCCGAGGCCAGCAGGGCGAGGATGATGCCGTCCTTGTCGGTGGTCCAGATGGAGCCGTCGCGCCGCAGGAAGGACGCGCCCGCGCTCTCTTCGCCGCCGAACCCGAGCGAGCCGTCGAGCAGCCCGCCGACGAACCACTTGAAGCCGACCGGCACCTCGTACAGTTCGCAGCCGAGGTCGGCGGCGACCCGGTCGATCATGCCGCTGCTGACCATGGTCTTGCCGACCCGGGCGGCGGACGGCCATCCGGGGCGGGCCGCCCACAGGTAGGAGATGGCGACGGCGAGGTAGTGGTTGGGGTTCATCAGCCCGCCGTCGGGGGTCACGATGCCGTGCCGGTCGGCGTCCGCGTCATTGCCGGTCGACACCTGGTAGGCCGACCTGTTCGCGATCAGCGAGGCCATCGCGTACGGGGACGAGCAGTCCATGCGGATCTTGCCGTCCCAGTCGAGCGTCATGAACCGCCACGCGGGGTCGACCACGGGGTTGACCACGGTGAGGTCGAGCCGGTGCCGCTCGGCGATCTCGCCCCAGTACGCGACGCTGGCGCCGCCCAGCGGGTCGGCGCCGATGCGCACCGAGGCGCCGCGGATCGCCTCGACGTCGATCACCGAGGGCAGGTCGTCCACGTACGAGCCGAGGAAGTCGTACCGCCCGGTGGTCTCGGCCGTCACGGCCCGCGCGTAGGGGATCCGCCGGACCTCCTTCAGGCCGCCGGCGATCAGGGCGTTCGCGCGGTCCTGGATCCAGGAGGTGGCGCCGGTGTCGGCGGGGCCGCCGTTCGGGGGGTTGTACTTGTACCCGCCGTCGGCGGGCGGGTTGTGGGACGGGGTGACCACCACGCCGTCGGCCAGGCCGGCGGTGCGGCCGCGGTTGTGGGTGAGGATCGCGTGCGACACCGCGGGCGTCGGGGTGTAGCCGTCGCGGCTGTCGATCAGGACGGTCACGCCGTTGGCCGCGAAGACCTCCAGGGCCGAGACCCGGGCCGGCTCGGAGAGCGCGTGGGTGTCGATGCCGAGGAAGAGCGGCCCGTCGGTGCCCTGCAGCGCCCGGTACTCGCAGATGGCCTGGCTCGTGGCCAGGATGTGCTCCTCGTTGAACGCCGTGGCCAGGGACGATCCGCGGTGGCCGGAGGTGCCGAAGGCAACCCGCTGCTCCGGGCGGCCGGGATCGGGGTGCAGGCTGTAGTACGCCGTCACGAGACGGGGCACATCGACCAGATCGGACGCCTGCGCCGGCTGCCCAGCGCGCTCGTGCACCATGAGAACTCCTCGCCCCACGCTCGTACCGGTCGGTTGGGCACTACCCCCACGAGATCCGCTTCATACGGATATCGCCGCTCATAGGATGGCGCTCCGGGCCGATGGTACTCAGCGGCGGCGAACGCTCACATCACCCCCATCCCCCGTCCGTCACGGACCTTCGACGACCTTCATCGCCATCCGCCCGGCCTCCTCCACGGCGGCGGGGATGTCGAGGACGGGATAGATGACGTCGCGGATCACCCGGGAGGCGTCGACGACCAGGATGAGGCGCTTGAGCCGCAGGGTCTGCCCGGCACGGAACGTCGGCAGCCGCAGTGCGGCGGCGAACTGCGCGTCCATGTCCGAAAGGAGGGGGAAGGTCAGGCCCTCGCCCGCGGCGAAGGTCTCCTGCTCGTCGGGGCGCTGGGTGCTGACGCCGTGGACGGCGACGCCCTCGGCGGTCAAGGACGGCTCGGCGTCCCGGAACAGCCGGTTCTCCAGCGTGCAGCCGACCGCGCCGGGCAGCGAGCCCCAGGAGGGCGGCAACGGCGCCGGAACTCCGGTCGCCGGGTAGGCGAACAGGACGGTCGCCCGCGCGTCCGCCACCACGTCGAGCGGCCGGGACGCGGCGCCCGGCGCCCGGCCGTCCCCCGGCGGGAGGGTCGCGGGCAGGAGCAGGGGGGCCGGGACGGGCGTGCCGCGCAGCGCGTGGACCCGCGCGGCCTCGGCGCTGTCGGGTTCGGCGGTGCCGGTGAGGGAACCGTCGGCCAGCAGCCAGCGGTCGGCCCAATCCTGCATCGAGATCAGCACCGGGGCCAGCGCCCGTCCGGTGCCGGTGAGCACGTACTCGTGCCGCTCGGGCCCGGTCTGGTAGGGACGCCGTTCGAGAACCTGGTGGTCGGTCAGGTGCCTGAGCCGTTCGGCGAGCACCTTGCGCGAGATGCCGAGCTCGGCCAGCAGCTCTTCGAAGCGGTGGTGACCCCTCGTCACCTCACGCACGATCAGCAGACTCCACCAGTCGCCGATGACCGCGGCCGCCTGCGCGATCGCGCATTGGAGGTCGTGCCCGCGTAGTTCCCGTGCCATGGCGTCACTTTACGCCCTCTGTGAGTCTCTGATAGAAACTCATCAGTTCCTAAAGGAGACTTACATGCTCAGCCCTCCACCCCCTGTCCTGTGGGCGACCTTCCTTCGCACCTGGGCGGTCACCAGACGCGCGTATCCGTGGTCCTACTTCCTCGGCACGCTGATGCTGGGCGCCTTCACCGTCGGGCTCGCCCACCTGGGCCTCGCGGCCATCGGCGGCGGCCGGGTGGCCGGCGACTTCGTCGCCAAGACAGGCTCGGCCGACTACCTGGGGTACATCACCGTCGGCGCGGCCGCGTTCATGTTCACCACGCACGGCATCCTCTGGGTGGCCAAGGCGCTCATCCAGGAGCAGCGCGAGGGAACGCTCGGAGCGCTTCTCATCGCGCCGGCCGCCCGCGTTCCCTACCTGCTCGGCTTCGCCGCGTTCGCCTTCACCGCCATAGCCCTGGAGGTGGCCGTCCTGCTCGCCTGCGCGCTGGCGCTCGGGGCGCGCCCGTCCGCGACCGGCGCGACCGGCGCGCTGGTGGCGCTGCTCACCCTCGGCGTGGCGGTGTTCGGCATGTCCATGGTGCTGACCGCCGTGATGATCACCGCCGGCGAGGCGCACATCACGCAGAACACCGTCTTCCTCGCCATCGCCCTGCTGTCCGGCTTCACCTTCCCCCGCGATGACCTGCCGGCCGCCCTCCAGTGGCTCGGCGAGGCGGTGCCGACGACCGCGGCCATGGACGTCGTGCGCGGCGTCTTCACCAGCGGCGCGGGGGTGCCGCCGGGCCGGCTCGCCCTCGCCCTCGCCCTCGGCTGCGCCTACATCGCCGCCGGACTGCTGTGGCTGCCGCGCGCCGAACGGCGCGCGATGGAAAGGAGCTACTGACAATGATCGAGACCGAGTCCCTGCGCAAGGAGTTCCGCACCGGCGGCACGAACCTGATCGCCCGCATCGGCCGCGTCGGCCGCTCCCGGCGGGCCGGCGTCGCTGGGCGTCCCGCGGACGCCGGACACGCCGCGACGAAGACGGCGGTGGACGGGCTGACGCTCGCGATCCCGCCGGGCCGGGTGACCGGCCTGCTCGGGCTGAACGGCGCGGGCAAGACCACGACCATCAAGATCCTCGCCACGCTGCTGCGGCAGACCTCCGGCACGGTACGGGTGGACGGCCTGGACCCGCTCGAGGAACCGAACGCGGTGCGCCGCAGGATCAACCTCATCGCGGGCGGCGAGCGCATGGTCTACGCCCGGATGACCGGCCGGGAGAACCTGTGGTACTTCGGCCAGCTCTACGACGTGCCGCGCGGCGTGCTCACCGGCCGCATCGACGAGCTGCTCGCCCTGGTCGGGCTGACCGGCGCCGCCGACACCCTGGTGGAACGCTACTCGCGCGGCATGGCCCAGCGGCTGTCCATCGCCCGCGGGCTGATCAACGATCCCGCCTACCTGCTGCTCGACGAGCCCACCCTGGGGCTGGACGCGCCGATCGCCCGCGACCTGCGCCGCGTGGTCGCCCGCCTCGCGCGCGAGGGCAAGGGCGTGCTGCTCACCTCCCACTACCTGACCGAGGTGGAGGAACTGTGCGAGCACGTGTACGTGATCGGGGACGGCAGGCACCTGACCGAGGGCAGCCCCGCCGAGCTGACCGCGCGGACCGGCTGCCACCGCCGGGTGCGGGTCACGGTCGCCGGCCATTCCCCGGGGGTCGAGTCCGCGGTGGCCGCCTTCGCCGGGCGGCTCGGCACGGCCGCCACCGTCGCGCTGGCCGAGAACGGGGACATGACCGTCTCCATGAGCCATCCCGACGAGATCGCCGGCCCGCTGACCATGGCGATCGTGGACGCGGGCGGCACCCTGGCCGGCCTCACGGTGGCCGAGCCCTCCCTGGAGGACGCCATCCTCGCGCTCAACGACGAGGCGGGGCTGGTCACCGCGTGAACGCCATGGAACCCCGCCGCCCTCCGCGGCGCGACGCCCTGCGACCGCACGAAGTCCTGATGTACGGGATGAGCCCGCCGCAGCGTCCCGGCGGCGAGCCGCACCCTGCGCGGCCGCGTGCCCGCGCCGGTGACGGGACGCCGCCGCGCCGGCCGTGGCGTGGCGGTCCAGCGCGTCCACCGGCCCGCCCTGTCCGGCGCGGCTCGCGGGAAAGGACCCGGCCCATCAGGCACACCGCCAAGGTGTTCAGGGCCGAGGCGCTCAAGCAGCACCGCCGCGTCTTCGGCAGCAAGCTCGTCGTCTTCTCGATGCTGATCTGGCCGCTGATGCAGCTGGCCGCGGCCTACTACACGGTGCGCCCGCTCGCGGCGACGCCCGGGATCGCCGAGCGCTGGCCGCTCGCCGCCGACCCCGAGCGGCTGCTGGCGTTCCTGGCCACCGGCACGCTCGGGTTCACCTTCTTCTTCTCGCTCGTCCAGTCGGCCTGGCACTTCTCGTTCGAGCGGGTGACCGGCACGCTCGAGCTGCTGTTCCTGTCCCCCGCCAACCGGCTGGCGATCGTCGTGGCCAACGGCTTCGGCGCGCTGGTGCAGAACGCCTGGCTGTTCACCTGCTTCATGACGGCGATGCTCACCGCGCTGGAGGTGGTCCACGTCGCCCACCCGGCCATGTACGCGGTGGTCTTCCTCGCCCTGCTGGCGCCGGCCGTCGCCTGGGGCGCGTTCCTCAACAGCCTGTTGATCTTCTCCAGGGACTCGGCGTTCCTCTACACGCTGCTCGACGACCCGATGTGGTTCGCCGCCGGGGTTCGGCTGCCGCTGTTCGCGCTGCCGGGCTGGATACGGGCGTTCGGCTCGGTGCTCCCGCTCACCGGCAGCCTCGTCGTGGTCAGGGGCGCGCTGCTGGACGGGCGGACGCTGACCGAGCTGGCGCCCGACCTGCTGGCGCTGGCCGCGCTGTCGGCGCTGCTCGTGCTGGCCGCCGTCGTGGCGCTGCGCCTCGGCGAGGCCGGCGCCCAGCGCACCGGCCGCCTCAAATTATTCTGATCGATGCCGTCCCCCTCGCGGCGCCGCCCCATTCCCGAGGTCGAGGCCCCCTGTCGCGCCTTCTCCCACGCCCGGAGTTACCATGTACATCCCCCGGCATTTCGCCGCCCCCGACCCCGCCGCCGTCACCGAGCTGCTGGACCGCGCCGGAGCCTCGGACCTGGTCACCATGACTCCGCACGGCATGATCGCGACCCTCGTGCCGTTCGTGTTCGATCCCGCCGCCGGCGAGCAGGGCGCCCTCCTCGGGCACCTCGCCCGCAACAACGACCAGTGGCGGCACGCCTCCGGCGACACCGAGGCGCTGGTGATCGTCCGCGGGCCGGACGCCTACGTGACGCCGTCGTGGTACGCCACCAAACGCGAGCACGGCCGCGTCGTCCCCACCTGGAACTACGTGACGGCGCACGTCTACGGCAGGCTGGTGGCGCACGACGACCCGGCCTGGACCGAGGCGCTGGTCAGGCGTCTGACCGTCAAGCACGAGTCGGCCCGCCCCGTCCCCTGGTCGGTGGACGACGCGCCCGAGGCCTTCGTCAAGGGCCACCTGCGGGCCATCGTCGGCATCGAGGTCGTCATCACCCGCGTCGAGGCGAAGTGGAAGCTCGGCCAGAACCGCTCCCCCGAGGACGCCGACGGCGTCATCACGGGCCTGCTCGCCGGCACCGAGGCCGACCGCGCCACCGCCGCCGCCATGCGCGAGGCGACCGCCGAGCGCTGAGAGCGCCGAGCGCGCCGGGGCGTCGTCCGGACGCGGGCGGCGTCAGGCCGGGCCCTGCTCCAGGTGGCGTTCCAGGGACTCGATCTTGGAGGTCATGCCGTCGGTCACGCCCCGGCGCATGTCGGCCTTGAGCACCAGGCTCACCCGGGGGGCCACCTCGGCGACCGCCTCGACCGCGCGCCTGACGACGTCCATCACCTCGTCCCACTCGCCCTCGACGGTGGTGAACATGGCGTCGGTGCTGTTGGGCAGGCCGCTCTCGCGGACCACGCGCACGGCCCTCGCCACCGGTTCCGCCACGGCCTCGCCCACGCCGAGGGGGGTCACGGAGAAAGCTACGATCATCTACACATTGTCGAGGGCGACCAGCGGCGCCGCGTACCCGGGTACCCGGCCGGGCAGCTTCCACGGCTCGTGCACCGACGCGGCGGGCAGACCGGCCAGCTCCGGGACGTACCGCCGGACGTACTCGCCCTCCGGGTCGAACCTCTTGGCCTGCCGCACGGGATTGAGCACGCGGTTCGGCCGGGTGTCGTTTCCGGTGCCGGCCACCCACTGCCAGTTGCCCCAGTTGTCCGGAATGTCGGCGTCAAGGAGCAGGTCGGCGAAGTGCTCGCCGCCGATCCGCCAGTGGACCCTCAGCCGCCGGGTCAGGTAGGAGGCCGTGATCATGCGGGCGCGGTTGTGCATCCACCCCTCGGCCGCGAGCTGCCGCATGCCCGCGTCGACGACGGGAACCCCGGTCATCCCCTCGCGCCACGCCTGGGCGGCGTCCCCGTCGCCGTTCCAGTCGACCTTCCGCTCCCGGTAGTCGCGTCGCGGCAGGTCCGGGAAGGCGAGCGCGACCTGGTAGTAGAAGTCGCGCCAGCAGAGCTGGCGGACGAACTCCTCGCCGCCGCACCGGCCCAGCGACCTGGCGGCCACCTCCGACGGCGACACGCAGCCGAAGCGCAGGTACGGGCTGAGCATGGACGTCTTCTGTCCCGCCAGATCGTCGTGGCCGGCGGCGTACCCGGCGAGGCCGAGCGCCAGCCAGTGCTCCAGCCGCCACCGGGCCGCCGTCTCGCCGCCCCGCAGCGACCCGTGCGGCGGACGCGGCGGCGCGGGCAGTTCGCCCGGCTCGGCCTCCGGCGGCAGCCGGATCGCGTCCGGCGCCGGCAGCACCGGCCGGTGGCCGATCCTCGTCCAGGCCCGCCAGTACGGGGTGAACACCCGGTAGTGGTCTCCGCCGGCGGGGCGCAGCGCGCCGGGCGGCACGACGGTGACTCCTGGGAACAGCCGCAGGAGCAGCCGCCGGGCGGCGCACGCCTCCGCGAGGCGGCGTTCGCGCCGGCGGGCGTACGCGCTGACGTCCGCCGAGGTGAACACGCCGTCCGCCCGCACCAGGGCCGCCAGCCGGATGGTCTCCTCCACCGGATCGCCGCTGCGCACCACCAGGTCGCCGCCGAGGCGGCGCAGTGACGAGCGCAGGTCGTGCAGAGCCTCGTGCAGGAAACCCTGCCGGCCTCGTGCCCGTATGCCCGGATCCAGTACGAACAGCGGCACGACCGACCGGGCCAGCGCGCACGCCTCGGCCAGCGCCGGGTGGTCGTTCACGCGAAGGTCCCTGGTCAGCAGCACGATGACGGTGTCCACACCCGTGCCTTCGCACGAGCGTCCGCGATCGGTTGCCCGTTCCACCGCCCATGTGAGGGCAGGGAGGAAGTTGGGGGAAACGGGGGGCGGCATTGACGAGGGGTTGGTTGTGCCGGGCCGAGGAGGCGCATTGAATAGGTTTTGAGTAGATTTCTCGATGAAGGTGATCTCAATGACCGGCACACTCGGCATCAGGTTGGCACGTGGCGACGAGGCCGCGCTGGCGGAGTGCTATCGCGCTCACTCCGCCTTGGTGGCCGCCTACCTCCGTAAGTTCGTCCCCGTGCAGGACGTCGAGGACGTGCGGCAGGTGGTCTTCTCCGAGGTGTGGCGCTCGCGGCACCGGTACGACCCGGGCCGCAGCCTGGAGGCCTGGCTGCTCGGCATCGCCCGCAACCGGGCCATCGACCACCTGCGGGTGCGCACGCTCACGACGGTCCCGCTGGACAGTGTGTGCGAGCCCGCGGACGGGGACGGCCGGGACACCGCGGAAGAGCTGGGCAGGCGCGACCAGATCCAGCGCGCGCTCGCGGTGCTGCCCGGGCCGCAGCGGGAGGCCATCGAGCTGGCCTACTACGCCCACCTCACCCAGCGCGAGATCGCCGAGCGGCTCGACGTGCCGCTCGGCACCGTCAAGGCCCGCACGGCTCGCGGCCTGCATCGGCTCTCGACCCTGCTGTCCCCGCTCGCGGCCTGACAGGCCGGGGCCCGCGTGGCCCCCGCCGTTCAGGCCAGGCGGACGACGGTGAGCGAGTGCGGCGGGAGGGAGAGGCCTTCGTCGGCGAAGGAGACCTTCGGGTCGGAGGCGAGCACGATCGCGCCGGATTCGACGGGGACCGTCGCCGGCGCGTCGCCCAGGTTGGCGGCCACGCGGTGGGCGCCCCGGTGGACGACGATCCAGCGACCTTCCTCGCTCACCTCGACGGAGACCCGGTCGAGCCGCGGGTCGGCGAGGTCGGGGCACGATCTGCGCAGCGCGATGAGGTCGCGGTACCAGTCGAGCAGTTCGGCGTGTCCTTCGGACGACGGTTCGCTCCAGTCGAGCTTGGAGCGGTGGAACGTCGCCTCGTGCTGCGGGTCGGGGGCCTTTGCGCCCCAGTCGTCGTAGCCGAAGCCTACGAACTCGCGTTCCCTGCGCTCGCTCTCGCCCTGCGCCAGGTGCGGCTCCTCGTGGTCGGTGAAGAACAGGAACGGCGCGCTCGCCCCCCACTCTTCGCCCATGAAGAGCATCGGGGTGAACGGCGAGGTCAGCAGCAGGCCGGCGCCGACCCTGAGCGCCTCGGGCGGCAGCCGGTCGCCCATCGCCCGGTTGCCGATCTGGTCGTGGTTCTGCAGGGAGCACACGAACCGGTGACCGGGGACGCGCAGCCGGTCGACCGGGCGGCCGTGGGTGCGCCCCCGGAAGGTGGAGTAGGTGCCGTCGTGCAGGTAGGCCGAGGTGAGCACCTTGGCCAGCACCTCCATGGACCCGAAGTCGCAGTAGTACCCGTGCCGCTCGCCGGTGAGCGCCGAGTGCAGGGCGTGATGGACGTCGTCGTCCCAGGTGGCGGCCAGGCCGTAGCCGCCGGCCTCGCGCGGGGCGGCCAGGCGGGGGTCGTTCAGGTCGGATTCGGCGATCAGCGTGAGCGGCCGTCCGAGCGCGGCCGACAGCGCGTCGACCTCGACGGCGAGCTCCTCCAGGAAGTGGACGGCCCGCTTGTCGTGGAAGGCGTGCACGGCGTCCAGGCGCAGGCCGTCGATGTGGTAGTCGCGCAGCCACTGCAGGGCGTTGCCGATGAAGTAGCGGCGTACCTCGTCGGACTGCTTGCCGTCCAGGTTGATCGCCTGCCCCCAGAAGGAGGACGCCGACTCGTGGAGGTAGGGCCCGAACTGGGCGAGGAAGTTCCCCGACGGGCCGAGGTGGTTGTACACCACGTCGAGCAGCACCCCGAGCCCCGCCTGGTGGCAGGCGTCCACGAAGCGCTTGAGCCCGTCCGGCCCGCCGTACTCCTCGTGCACGGCGTACAGGTCGACCCCGTCGTACCCCCAGTTGTGCCGCCCGGGGACGGGCGGGACCGGCAGCAGTTCGACGAAGTCGACGCCGAGCGCGACCAGGTGGTCCAGCCTGCCGATCGCCGCGTCGAAGGTGCCCTCGGCGGTGAACGTGCCGACGTGCAGCTCGTAGATCACCGAACCGGGCAGGCCGCGGCCGCGCCACGCGCCGTCGCCCCAGGTGTGCCGGTCGTGCTCGTAGACCCGGCTCGGCCCGAAGACGCCGTACGGCTGACGCCGCGTCCGCGGATCGGGGAACGCCTCGCCGCCGTCGACGCTGAAGGCGTAGTCGGTGCCGTGCGTGGCGCCGGGCACCTCGGCCGACCACCAGCCGCCCTCGCCGCGGGCCATCTCGTGCCGCTCGGACCTGTCGATCTCAACCTCGACGCGACCTGCCGCCGGCGCCCAGACCTCGAACATGTTCCTCCCCGTGGTGTCGGCGGCCCCGCGGCGTCCGCGGGGCTCGCCTGCTATTCCTTTTCCAGCAACGCCACGGGATAACGCCCGAGCAGGTGGGCGAGTGGAATGCGGCCGGTGTGCCTCGCGCCGGTGAGCAGGTCGCGCCAGCCGCCCGGCGGCAGCGTGACGGTCGCGCCGTCCCAGCCGCCGCGCCGCGAGAGGCCCGCGGGCAGCCGCGTGACCACCGCCACGGCCCGGTCGCCGCGAGCGAAGGCGACCGCGTGGTCGCGGCCCGCGCCGTCCTCGCCGGTGGAGATCGGGATGTAGGGCGCCTCGGGGTCGAGCCTGGCGCGCAGCCGCAGCGCCGAGGAGGTGACCAGGAGCTTGGCGGCGTCCCAGCCGCCGGCTTCGGGCGCGTCGAGCAGCGAGCGCCGGTAGGCGAAGTCCACCGGGCGCCGGTTGTCGGGGTCGACCAGCGAGAAGTCGGTGGTCTCGCTGCCCTGGTACACGTCGGGGATGCCGGGCATCATGAGCTGGACCAGCTTCTGTCCCAGGGAGTTGACCTGGGCGTACCGGTCGACGCGCTCGGTGAACGCCGCGATCGACGGGCCGCAGGCGTCGATCGCCCGCGCCGCGAAGTCGCGCACGCCCTTCTCGTAGGCGGCGTCCGGGCTGATCCACGAGATGGAGGTCTTGGCCTCCCTGGCCGCCTTGTACAGGTAGTCGCTGAAGCGCTCGACGCTGATCGGCCAGGCCGCCATGAGGTTCTGCCAGGCGAAGTAGTCGAGCTTGGGGTCGAAGGAGACCTGCTCGGACCAGCCGGCGACCGCCTCGGCCCACTCGCCGGGCAGCTCGGACAGCACGGCGAGCCGGGCGCGGACGTCCTCCGAGCGCTTGGTGTCGTGCGTGGAGAGCGTGGTCATCGTGTACGGCGCCATGCCGGCGCAGTACGCGTGGAACTCCTCGGCGGAGACGGCGAACCGGTCGGGCTCGCCGCCGACCTCGTTCAGGCAGGCGAGGGGGTACCAGCGGTACAGGGCGGTGTCCTCCACGCCCTTGGCCATGACCGGGCCGCAGGTCTGCTGGAACCGGACCACCGTCTCGGCCGGTCCTGACAGGACCAGCTCGACGGCCCGCTCGACCGCGGCGGGGTCGGCGTGCCGGGCGGCGCGCGAAGCGGCCTCGCGGAGCACCCGCACGGTCTCGGCGGGCGGCCGCTCGCCGGGCACGGCGTACGCGCGGTACACCGGCATCGCGGCGAGCAACTCGGTCATCGCCTCGCGCAGGTCTGGGGTCTCGCGGGTCAGCCGCTCGACCTCCCCGGTGAAGAACTGCGCCAGCACCTGCCTCTTCGCCTCGTAGCGCACGGTGTCGTAGTCACGGGGGAAGGCGGTGTGCCCTGTGAACAGCTCGACGAGCGGCTCGGCGCCCGCCGGGTCGACGAACAGCCTGGTCACCATGTTGAGCGCGTCGTACCCGGTGGTGCCCTCGCACGCCCAGTCGTCCGGCAGCCGCTCGTCGTCGATGAGGATCTTCTCGGCGACCGTCCACACCGGGGCCCGCTCGCGGAGCCGCGCGAGGTAGCCGCGCGGGTCGGCCAGCCCGTCGGGGTGGTCCACCCGCAGCCCGCTGATCACGCCCTCGGCCACCAGCGAAAGGATCACCTCGTGGGTCGCCTCGAAGACCTCGGGATCTTCGACGCGCAGCCCGATCAGCGAGGAGACGTCGAAGAACCGGCGGTAGCCGGGCGGCTCGCGCCACTGCACGAGCCGGTAGTGCTGCTCGGAGAGGCGCCCGCCGCTGCCCGGCCGCACCGGGAACTCGTGGTCGTAGTAGCGCAGGACGTCGCCGTCGGCCACCACCTCGGCCTCGACGTCGGTGTCGCCGCCCAGCACCGGCATGGCGACCTTGCCCCCGCCGCCGGACCAGTCGATGTCGAACCACCGCGCCGACTCGGCCTCGGGACCGTGCGCGAGCACGTCCCACAGGCGGGCGCTGCCGGACTCGGGGACCGGCACGGTCATGTGGTTCGGCACGATGTCCACCACCAGCGGCAGCCCCGCCGCCGCCAGCTCGCGCAGCGCGTCCACCCCGCCGAACTCCGCCCTGACCCGGGTGTGGTCGGTCACGTCGTACCCGTGCTGGGACGAGGACACCGCCTGGAGGATCGGCGAGAGGTAGAGGTGGCTCACCCCCAGCTCGGTCAGATAGCCGACCAGGGCCTCGGCCTCCCGAAACCCGAAGCCGGGAGTGAGCTGCAGCCGGTAGGTCGCCGTGGGCTTGGCCGGTTGGGTCACGTCGTGTTCCTTAACGAGTGTCGGTCGGGCGTGCCTCAGGTGTCGCGACGCCGCGCGCGGACTCCCTGCGGAGGTGTTCCGCGCGGCGCGTACACCGTGCGGCGTGATCAGGCGCGGCGCAGCACCCGGACCGATCGGCCTGCCACCGGCACCTCCTCCTTCGCGCGGTACAGCTTGGTGTCGATGGCGATCGGCACCGCGGTGTCGATCTCGGGGACCCACGCGTCACCGAAGTCCTTCGGGATGGTGAAGCGGATGGTCTCGTGGTGGGCGTTGAACATCAGCAGGAACGAGTCGTCGACGACCCGCCGGCCGCGGCGGTCGGGCTCGGTGATGGCCTCGCCGTTGAG
>NZ_JBHSFP010000073.1:0-13320 GCF_042654065.1 Sphaerisporangium dianthi
GTTGTACCGGTTCATCCGGGGTCAGCACGACACGGTGGTGGTGGGTCACCACATCTTCGCCGACAAGGCCGATCCCAAGAAGGTGGAGCAGGCATGGCAGGACTGGCTGGCCAAGCTCTTCGCCTGACGACCGCTCCCGCCGCACCTGAGGGCGGGGCGGATCGGCCAGCATCAGATCACAGGACGCCGGTATCGAAGGTCACCATAGGCATGGACGAGAGCACGAATCCCAGACACGGCGACGATGGCGGGATCGCCGACGACGACTCCCAGGCGGCCGAGCCGCGCGGCCGCCTGGGCCGCCCCCCCGCTGAGGGCGCCTCGGAAACGAGCGAGCGCGCCTCCAGCGGTCCCGGCGGCCACCACGGCCAGGGCGAACCGGCGCCACAGCGGCGCCACGACGACCCCGGCGAGCAGGCCGGACCTCCGGACAAGGACGATCAGGGCCGGCCGGCCGGACGGCAGCACCACGACGATCAAGGCGAGGGCGTCCCACGGGACCACCACGGTGGCGGGGAAGGCGTTGCGGAGCGGCCGCACCCTTCCACTCCGTCCTCCGCCGGGAACGACGCTCACGACGATCGGCCATCCGACGACGAGGATCCGCCCGGCTCGAGCCGGTCCTTTCTCCTCGGCCTCGCCTGGTGGCCCTGAACCGCCCCGCCCGCCGCGCCGCGCGCCGGCCGTCCCCTCCGGGGGGTGCCGGGCCGCCGCGCTGCGGGTGAGCGGGCACGGTCCGGATCTTTCCCCACTATTCGATGAGGATGACCATGTCTCCACGCGACGACGATCGCGCCCGCCGGGAACAGGACCCGGCCTGGTGGGAACAGGACCCCGCCGAGTGGGAGCACCACGCCGCCGAGGATCACCTGGTGCTCGGTGAGCAGGACGCGATCCCCCACGAGGATGACCTCCGGCTGGCGGAGGAGATCGCGGTCCCCTACGAGGAACGCCTGACGCGGACCGAAGCGGACGCGGCCCCGTTCGAAGACGGACTGCGGCCGGCGCAGGAGGACCAGGCCACGCCCGAGGAGGGCCCGCGGCCGCGGGAGGAGCACGCGGTCCTGTACGACGATCCGCTGCCGCAGAACGAGGACACGCTTCGGCGCGGAAACCGAACCGCATGGCGCTGGGACGCCTACCGGGACGATCACCTCTCGGTGTGGGAGGAGCATGTCGCCCTCTGGGAGGAGGAGATCGCCGAGACGCGGCGGGAGGCCGCCGCCCGCGAGGGCCGCGTTCCCTCTGCCGCGGCACGTCCGGTGCCCCGCCAGGCGGGCGCGTGCCTCCGGAGCATGGGATGCGCGGGATGCCCCGGCGCGGAGGCCGCCGCCGGCGGCCACCTCTCCTCTTCCCCGCCCACCTGCTGGTGCTCCCGGCGACGGGATGAACAGTGAGGCTGCCGGTCCGGGCGGCGTCGCGTGACGGCTCGGCCTGAAGGGCCGGGCCCGGTGACGCCGGCCAGGACCGGCGTGTGACCCGGCGAGCTGGTGCCTGCCGCAGGTGCGGTCGGTGGGCACCGGCTCGTCGGCCCGTCCGCCGGAGATCGGCGGCCACTCGGACGAAGACGGCGAGCCGCTGGCCCGCCGCCGGCCCGCCGTCGTCCCGCCGGCTCGCTCGTGCGGCAGGCGGGCCTTGAGCGCCTCTATCGGCGCCGGCGGAAGGCCGGCCGGGTCGGGGGAACCGTGACGCCGGTCGCCGCGCACCGCGACGGCGTCTCCTGATCACCTCTGGTCACTTTACCCACGAGTTTTCCGGACGCACCAAGCTCGTGTTACGCGGCAATATCGGGCCGTCGGAAAAGCGCGGGAGAACGTTCCTGATCTGGCCTCGGGAAACCCTTCACGGAATGCCGGAAACACACCGAGGTGGCGGCTGCACACCCTGGATGCACCCCTATTTCCTGCATGAGAAGCGTACCGATAGGAACTGGATAGCGGGCGCGAATAGCTTCACTTATGCGACGGCGGGACGGCACAACGCCAGCTCCGCCACGGACGAGGGGTCAGCCGCAATGAGCGATCACATCAAGACCATCGCCCTACCTCAGATCCTGTTCGGCACTCCTGCCTCGGCGGTGGGACTGAGTCTGACCCCCGGAAAGACCGGCAACACACCCTGGGGCTGAGCCCCTTCGAAAGCCGTGAACCTCGATGCGGCCGGAGCCCACGGCTCCGGCCGCATCGCCGTTTTCGGGGTCGTCGGCCGCTCGCGCCACCGGAAGCCGGGGTCGCCGGCCGCCGGGCGGCCGGAGGCGTCAGCCGCCCGCGACGCTGGGGAGGAGGTGGACTTCCGCGCCGCCGGGGACCGGGGCGTCGGAACCGCCGATGGAGCGGCAGTCGACCCCGTCGATGTAGACGTTCATGTAACGCCGCAGGGCGCCCTGCTCGTCGCGCACGCGCCTCTCGAGGCGGGGCCAGTGCCGGCCCATCTCGTCAAGCACCGTCCGCAGCGTGCCCGCGGTGTCGACGCTGAGCGACTTGACGCCGCCCACCTCGCCGCGCAGCGTGGAGGGCACCAGAACGGTCACCGCCATCGGTCACACCACCGCCGCGCGGACACAGAGCACGTCGGGCAGGTGTGACGCCACCAGCGCCCACGAGTCGCCCTCGTCGCGGCTGGCGTAGACCTCGCCCGAGCGGGTGCCGAAGTAGACGCCGGCGGGGTCGGCGTCGTCGGCGCACATCGCGTCGCGCAGCACGGAGGGGTAGAACGGCTCGGTGGGCAGGCCGTCGGTCAGCGCCTCCCAGCTCTTGCCGGCGTCCTGCGAGCGGTAGACGCGGCAGCGCTCCTCGGGCGGGAAGCGCATGGAGTCGGCGGTCAGCGGGAAGTTGTAGACCACGTCGGGCCGGCGCGGGTGGGTGACGATGGTGAAGCCGAAGTCGCTCGGCAGGCCCTCGGCGATGGACTCCCAGCGCGTCCCGCCGTCGTCGGAGCGGTAGACGCCGTGGTGGTTCTGCGCGTACAGCCGGTCGGGGTCGGTGGCGTCCCGGGCGACCTTGTGCACACACTGCCCGAACTCGGGGAACGGGTCGGGCATGTAGGGCGCCTGGATGCCGGAGTTGGCCGGCGCCCAGGAGGCGCCGCCGTCGGCGCTGCGGTAGACGCCGCCGGTGGACATGGCCACCAGCAGCGAGGACGGGTCGTCCGGGTGGGGGAGGATCGTGTGGATGGCCTGCCCGCCGAACCCGGCCCCCCACTCAGGGCGGTGCGGGTGATCCCACAGGGAGCGCACCATCTCGAACGTCACGCCGCCGTCGTCGGAGACGAACAGGGCCGACGGCTGCGTGCCGGCGTAGACGCGCTCGGGCCGGAAGGGATCGGGGACCAGCTGCCATACACGTTCGAGCGCCGTCGAGGTGTCCTTCGGGAATGCCACCGGCGGGTGGTCGGGCTCGTGCCAGGACGCGCCGAGGTCGTCGCTGTAGCCGACGCTCGGCCCGTAGTGGGAGCTGGTGACCCCGGCCAGCAGGCGAGGCACCGTGCGGCGCTTGTCGATGCACACGCTGTAGACCCCGGTCATCGGGAAGTGAGGGCCGCTGACCTCCCACGAGGCGCGTTCGTCGTCACTGCGGGCCAGGAACAGCCCCTTCGCGGTTCCAAGGGCCAGAAGGACGGTCATCACGATCCCTTTCGGTGCGGACGAAATGGTCACAGTCGGTCAGTATCCAACCCCGGACCACCGTCCCGGAAGAGCTGGAGGCCAATTTTCTAGAACTGGTGTTTGATCTTCTCGTTGCGCTCGGCTCGATCAGTCGCCGGGGCCGGCGCCGGGCAGGTCCGGCTCGGCGGGCAGGGGGATGCGCAGGCTCACGGTGCCCCGCAGGTCCAGCCAGGCGGCCCCCGGCCCCCGGACCAGGCGCATCACGACCTCCTCGCAGCCGGGGCAGCGGGCCACCCACCCCGGTTCGGGGCCGTACACGCGCAGCGAGGCGAGCGGGCCGGCGAGCCCGCAGCCCGCGCACCGGCCGTCGGCCGCGGTCACGTCGACGGCGAAGATCTCGCGCAGCGGGCCGGCCAGGACGTTGCCGTCCTGGTAGGCGTCTTCGATGGGTCGGGTCATGTCAGCCTCCGGTGGGACCGAAGCGTTCGGTCCTGATCCGGCGCGGATCGTGACCGAGGGCGAGCAGGATGTCGGCGGCCGTCTCGACGAAACCGGTGGGCCCGCAGACGTAGCAGTCGGGCGCGAACTCGGCCGGCCAGCCGTGGGTGTTCAGGTCGGCCACCGTCAGCCGGCCCGCCGGACGCGGCCAGCCGTCAGGGACGGCCCGCGTGTAGAGATGGGCGACGTCGAGCCCGGCGTCGCCGGGGTCGTGGCGGCGCAGTTCCTCGGCGTAGAAGCGCTGACCGGGGTCGCGCACCGAGTGCACGAGGCGGAACGGCGTGCGGCTCCCCGCCTGCCGCCGAGCGCGGATCATGGCCATCAGCGGGACGATGCCCGACCCGCCGGCCACCAGCAGCACGGGATCGGCGCCGGTGGGGCGCCAGACGAACCAGCCGCCCACCGGCCCGCGGACCTCCACCTCGTCGCCGACCTCGAGCACCTCGGCGAGGTACGGCGAGACCTCCCCGCCGGGGACGTTCTGCACGGTCAGCTCGACGAGGTCGCCGTCGGCGGCGGAGGCCACGGAGTAGCTGCGCTGGGTGCTGTAGCCGTCCGCGGCGGTCAGCCGCACGTCCACGTGCTGGCCGGGCAGGTGCCCGGGCCAGCCGGGAATCTTGAGGACCAGCGTGCGGGCGGCGTCGGTCTCGGCGCGGGCGGCGACCATGCGCGCGGCCCGCCAGAGCAGCCGGTGGGCGTTCAATCGCCCTGGTAGCGCTGCTCGCGCCACGGGTCGCCGTAGTTGTGGTAGCCCGCCGTCTCCCAGAAGCCCGGCCGGTCGTCGTTGAGCAGCCGGATGCCGCGCACCCACTTGGCCGACTTCCACAGGTACAGGTGAGGGACGAGCAGCCGGGCCGGTCCGCCGTGCGCGGGCGCGAGTTCCTCGCCGTCGTACTCGTAGGCGACCCACGCCTGTCCGTCGAGCAGGTCCTCCAGCGGCAGGTTGGTGGTGTAACCGCCGTAGGAGTGGACCAGTGCGTACTCGGCGGTGGTCTCGACGTCCTCCATGAGGACGTCGAGCGACACGCCCTTCCAGGTCGTGCCGAGCTTGGACCATTTGGTGACGCAGTGCAGGTCCACCGTCGGCGTCTCGGCCGGCAGGCCGAGGAGCTGCCGCCAGGTCCAGCGGTGCGTGTGCCCGGCCTCGGTGTCGATGGTGAACTCCCACCGGTCGAGCGGGATCCGAGGGGTCGGGCCGGCCGACAGCACCGGGAAGTCGTGGGTGAGGTACTGGCCCGGGGGCAGCGTGACGCCCTCGTCCCGTGGCCTGCCGCGGAAGCCGCGCGAGATGATGCCCATCGGTCCTTTTCCTTCGTGCCGCCGAGGGTCCTTACGGTGGTCTTCCCGGAGGAAGATGCGAACCGGTTATGAGCTGATTGAAGGCGCTTGCACCGGTTCGTACGGCTTTATCACACGATAGCGGTCGTGCATCAGGGGCTGGGGTGGACTCGCGCTCAGGTCGCCATCGGGCCGCGTCCGCACGCCCGGCGCACCGCCAGGCCGAAGACCACGTCAGGGGCCGTCGGGCGGCCGGCGGCCCCTGACCGGTGGTCCTGTCAGGGGTGGCGCAGAGTGAGGCGGGCGACGCGGCCCTGCTCGCCGGAGGCCCAGCAGGCCAGGTCGGGAGCACATGCCACGGTGTCGAACGACCCGCCGTCGAAGGACTGCCACCGGTCGCCGGCGGAGAAGGTCACGTCGCTGCCGGTCGGCCCGACCGCGATGGCGGCGAAGGGCAGGTGCGGCAGCCAGGTGACGCCGGACCGGTAGTTCTGGGGCGGGGCGGACGCCTTGCGCCATGTCGCGCCGCTGTCGCCGGTCACCGCGGCGGCGTCCGGCGAGGGCAGCCCCGGCTGGTAGTCGCCGCCCACCGCGATGCCGTGCCGGGAGTCGCGGAAGGCCAGCGCGAACACGCCGCGCGCCGGGTCGCCCGCCGGCACGGGGGTCTCCGCCACCGACCAGGTGAGGCCGCGGTCGCGGGAGTGGAACACGCGCGAGCGCGCGCCTCCGCCACTGGCCAGCCACACGTCCCGGCCGCCCGCCGTCACCAGGCACTGGCCGCTCGCCGCGAAGCCCGCCTCGCCGGGCAGCGCCTCCGGCATGCCGGTGGACGGCAGCACTCGCCAACTGCGGCCGCCGTCCTCGGTGGACAGGATGCGGAACCGGCCGTCGACCGGGTCGCTCATCGCCAGCCCGTGCCTGTGGTCGAAGAAGGCCATGCAGTCGTAGAAGGCTCTGGGCTCATCGTTGCGGAAGGTCTCCGCCCAGGTGCGCCCGCCGTCCTGGGTGCGGTAGATCCGTGAGGCTTCGCCCTCGCCGATCGACAGCACCACGGCCGTGCGCGAGTCGAACGCCTCGATGTCACGGAACTGCAGGTCGGCGGTGCCGGGGGGAGGTACGGCGCTCCAGCTCCGCCCTCCGTCGCCGGTGCGGAGCACCGTGCCCAGGCTTCCGGAGACCCACGCGACGCGCCCGCTGACCGGCGACAGCCCGCGAAGGCGCGCCTCGGCACCGGTGGGGCGCGGCTCCCAGGTGAGCGCCATCTGGCCGGGCGGCGCGGGGAACGCGGCCGAGGCCGCGGCGGGAGCGGGCGCGCCGGGAGTGGGAGCCGTCCCGTCGGTCACCGGGGTCGCGGGCATCGCCTGCGCGGACGCGGGGATCGCCATGACGAGCGCGGACACGGCAGTGAACAGCCCGAGTGCGGATCGAAGCATCATGCCCGGCAAATTAGTCCAAATTGATCTATATCGTCCACGGTCGCACGGCACGCCCGCGGTTCTCACAGCGCGTCACGACGGATGGTGAGCATAAGGTAACTCCCGCGTCAATTGACCGGCCGGTCAATCAGGGTGACGGTCGAGGGCAACGACACCTCTCAGGACGGAGGCACGGATGGATCTCACCAAATCGTGGGCGGACGTCGTCGCGTTGCTCGCCGGCGCGGCCGCGGTCCTGGCGCCCTTCTTCTGGGCGAGCGCATCCCACCAGGCCGCCCAGCCGCTGCTCATACTCGGCGCTCTGCTGCTGATCTCGGCCCTCTGGTCGCTGCTCGGGGCCGGCGGCGCGAGCTCGTGGGTCACCGCCGCGTTCGGCGCCCTGCTCGTCGTGTCCCCATGGGCGTTCGGCTTCGACGGCTCGGCCGCCGCGGCCTGGACGGCATGGATCGCCGGCGCCGTGACGGTTATCGTCGCACTGTGGACGGCGAGCCAGACCCGCGGCCGCGTTCTGACGAACGCGTGATCAAGGGCTCCGTGTGGCCCCGCGCCGCTCGCGGGCGGTCCGGGGCCACCGGAGGAGAGCCGGACGCGCGCACGCGCATCCTCGACGCGGCGGAGGAGCTTTTCGCGGCCGGCGGGTACGAGGCCACCGCGACCGCCGAGATCGCCAAGCAGGCCGGCGTGCCCAAAGGCCTGGTCTTCCACTACTTCCCGCGCAAGATGGACGTGCTCGTCGCGCTGGTCGACGAGCGCATCGGCATCGACGAACTGGGCGACCGGCAGGTCGAGGCCGTCCCCGGCGACCCGGCCCGCACGCTGGCCGGCCTGGCCCGCCGGGTGCCGCTGCGCGCCTCACCCGCGATGCGCCGCATCCTGTTCCGCGAGGCCGACACCCACACCTCGGTGCGCGAGCGGCTCAGGCACCTCAACGCCGAGATCATCCGCCGTGCCAGCTTCGCGCTGGAGCTGACCCTGCCCGGCGCCCGCGGCGACGCCGCCCGGCTGGAGGCCGCGGCCGCCACCTTCGCCGCCGTGCTCCTGTACCAGGAGAACCTCTGCCTGCTGACCGGCCACCACATCGATCCCGACATGGTGGCCGATCTCATCGTCAGAGCCCTCGCCTGAGGCCGGCGGCCACCGGAGCCTGGACCGCCCTCACCTGCCGGCACTCTCGCGCGCCGGAGACCGTGCCCGGGCGAGGCCGTGGCGACTCGGCCGGCGACGGCCGGCGACGGCCCGCGACCCGGCCCGCGACCGGGCCAAGCCGGTCAAGACCGGCCTGAGCATCCGCTTTTCATCTCGAGTCACATGAATGCCGAAATATCTGCTGATTCCAAAATGGGGCGGCTTGATTTCCTCTGCCATCGGCGATGTTCATTGTGTTCCCGGTTGAGAATCGTTTCACCGGCCGCACGGAATTGCGGTGAACTCCCGCAGGGAAACGGCGGGCGAGGCGATAATCTCGTTGTCCGACAACAGCAATGACAAGGGGTGGTATGTACAGTAAGCGCATGGCCGTCAAGGCCGCGATCCTGAGCGTCGCCGTCGCCTCGCTGTCGCCGGGCACCGCGACCGGCGCCCTCGCCGAATCCGCCGTCGCCTCCGGCTCCGGCCGCGCCGCCGCGGCGGACGTGACCCGGCAGAGCGTCGTCGACCGGGCGAAGACCTGGAACCCGGGCACCCCGCAGCGCGTGCCGTACAGCCAGAACAAGTACCACGACGGCTACCGCACCGACTGCTCCGGCTACGCCTCGATGGCCCTCGGGCTGAACCGTCCGGGCCTGAACACCGTGGCGCTCGCCTCGCCGGGCGCGAGCGGCCCGATCGCGATGTCCGCACTGCTCATGGGCGACCTCGTCATCGACGCCAACGGCGACAACAACAACCGGCACGTCGTCATCTTCGAAAGCTGGGCGAATCCCGCGCACACCTCCTACTGGGCCTACGAACAACGCGGCGGTTACGGAACCGACCATCGCGTTCTCACCTACGGGCTGAACGCGGGCAGCCAATTCCACGCCTACCGGCCCCGGGTGTTCGGCGGAGGCGGCGATCCCGGAACGGGCGGCAAATACTGGGTCGACACGTTCTCCGGCGCGACCGGCTACCGGGAACCGAACACCAACGACCCGCAGGGCACCCTCAACAAGGGCACCAACTACGTGTACTGCCGCATCTGGGGTGCCGAGGTCCGGCATGGCGCCCAGTTCAACCACTGGTGGCTGCGCACCGACCTCGACCGCGCGAACCCCGGCAAGAACGGCCGCGGCGCCTACGTCTCCGCGTACTACCTCGCTAAATGGGGCAACGACGAAGCCAAGGACAACGCAGGACGAGACATCCCCAACTGCTGAGCGCCTCGGAGGCCTGTCCGCGCCGGGCAGGCCTCCGAGCCGCATGCCCGCCACACGCGAGCCGATCTTCGTGTATCCATATATCGATCCTCTGTTCGTACAAGGGGTCGCCGGGCACGTGGGTGAGAGCCGGGGAGGGGCGGGCCGCTTCCCCACGATGGGCGCCGCCGTGGGGCCGTTCCACCGGACGGCCCGCGGCCGGCCGGGGGAGTGGAATGAGAGACAGAGCCGTCACGGGCGGGCAGCGCGCGTCCGAGCTGAGCGCGGTGGCGGTGAGCGACCGCTTCCGGTTGTTCAACTTCACCCGGCGCGACGACCACCTGGTCTACCTGTGGGTGCTGCGGGCGATGGACCGCCTGCGGGCCGTCCACCAGCTCCAGGCCCACCCCGACGACGTCGCCCGCGTGCTCGCCGAACTGGGCCGCGCCCACGACCAGGTGCCCTCGGCGGAGGAGAACCTCCGCTCGCGCCTCGACGCCCTGGCCGACGACGGGGTCGTCCACCGCCTGGAGGACGCCTCGCGGGCGGGCAGCCTGGTCCGCTACCGCAACCGCCAGTCGGTGTACCAGTTCAGCGAGCTGGGCTACCAGGCCTTCTCCGCCGTCGAGGAGGTGCTGGCGGCCCGGCCGCAGGATGCCAACCTCTCCCGGCTGGTGTTCTCCGACATCCTCGACGACCTGCGGGCCGTGGCCGCCGCCAACCGCTCAGGCCACGGCGAGCGGATCTGGCGCCGGCTGTCGCGGCTGGACGCCGTCATGGAGGACATGGCCCGCCGCTCCGCGCGCTTCCATCTCACGCTCGGCGAGATCACCCGCTCCACCGACGCCTCGCCCGAGACCTTCCTGCGCCACAAGAACACCTTGCTCACGCACATGACCGACTTCATGGCCGAGCTCGACCGCTACCTGCCCCGCCTGGACGAGGCGGTGCGCGACGTCGAGCGCACGGGGGTCGCCACCATGATCGGCCGGGCCGCCGCGGCCGACGAGCGGCCGTTCCTCGACCGGGACGAGCGGCTGGAGGACTGGCGCCGCCGCTGGGCCGTCCTGCGCGCCTGGTTCGCCGCCGACGGCGCCGAGTCCTCCCGCGCCGCCGAGCTGCGCGCGGCCACCAGGACGGGCGTGTCCGGCGTCATCGCGCTGCTGCGCCAGATCGCCGAGGCGCAGCGCGGCGGCGTCAACCGGTCGACCGAGCTGCGCCATCTGGCCGAATGGGTGTTCAACGCGCCCGACGAGGGCGCCGCCCACGCCCTCATGGCCGCCGCCTTCAACGCGCGCTCGGCCCGCCACCTCGGCGGCGCGCACGAGGACGCCGAGGACATCTCGGTCCGCTCCACCTGGTGGGACGCCCCCGGCGTGGAGATCTCCGTGCCGCTGTTCCGCAGGGGCAAGGCCCCGGCGCCCGGCGTGCCGCAGCCGGTGCGGGGACGGTCCGGCATCCGCGGTGAGCTGCGCCGCCGCCAGGCGTCCCACCGCGCCGCCGAGCGCGAGGCCGCCGGCGGCCTGGTCGAGGCGGGCGTGCACGGGCGCGTCCTGGACGAGGCCGAGACGCGGGTCGTCCTGAAGCTCCTCACCCGCGCGCTGGAAGCCCGCGCCGTCGTCGCCGGCCGGTTGCGCGACGCCTCCGGCGGCAACGAGGTGCTGACCGTCCGCCTGGTCCCCGCCCCCGAGGGCAGCGCGGTCCGCACCGCGCACGGCGTCCTGCACCTGCCGGGCCTGCGGCTCGAACTCGCCCCCGCCTCGCACGCCAGAGGAGCGCTGCGATGAGCCGCCGCGGCGCCGCGGCCGGCGTCCTGCCCAGCGACCTCGGGTCCTACCAGCACGCCGTGCGGCTGGCGCTCACCAACGACCTGATCACCGCGGCCCGCCCGCGGCCGGGCGCGCTGGAGCAGGTCCTGCAGTGGGCCGACCAGCTCACCCGCGACCTGCGCGAGCTGCTCGGCTACACGGTGATCGCCACCACCCGGCAGGTGCGCGTGGTGCGCCGCCTCGACGCGCTGGACGACACCCAGCGCCACCTGTTCGCCAAGAAGGGCAAACCGTTCGACCGCCGCCGCCTGGCCTACCTGTGCCTGGTGCTCGCCCTGTTCCAGCGCTCACGCGTGGAGATCAGCCTGGCCGACCTGGTGCGGGCGTTCGCCCCGGCGGCGGGCGCCGTCGAAGGGCTCGGCTTCGACCCCACGCTGGGCTCCCACAAGGCCGCGGTCGTCGACTGCCTCGACTGGCTGGTCGAGCGGGGCGCGCTGCGCATCTCCGACGGCTCGCTGGACGCCTGGGCGCACGACACCGAGCGGGGCGACGCCCTGTTCGACATCGACCACGACATCTGCGCGATCCTGTTCAAGCCCGCCCGCCCCGTGCAGCACCTCACCAGCGCCGCCGGCCTGCTGGAGGACGCGGGCGGCTCCGGCGGCGCGCGCCCGGGCGAGACTGCGCGCCGCGCCCGCCGCCTGCTCGTCGAGTACCCGGTGGTCTACTTCGCCGAGGTCGAGCCCGAGGTGGCCGAGGCGCTGCGCCACCCCGCCCTCGCCGCCGACCTCGCCCGGCTCACCGGCCTGGTCGTGGAGCGCCGGGCCGAGGGCGTCATGCTCGCCGACCCCGGCGGGCGCTTCACCGACAAGCCGTTCCCCGGCAGGGGAGGGGCGGTCAACCGGGCCGCCGGCCTGCTGCTGGCCAAGATGGCCGACCTGCTGGAGGACCCCGCCGAGCGGGCGGAGCTGCGGTTCACCGAGCCGCCCGCCGAGGCCGGCGACCGGCGAGAGCTGCTGGCGCGCGTCGACGCCGCGCTGCCGCGCGCCGGGGTCGCCGACGCGCTCGCCTGGACCCCGCCGCCCGCCTCCGCCCGCGAGCCCGCCACGACCGCCGTGATCGCCGCGCCGCCGGCCGAGGTGGCGCTGGTCGAGCGGGCCAGGCTCGCGGGCATGATCCACGAGCTGTACGACGAGCTCGGCGCGGCGTCCTTCTCGGCGGCCTGGCAGCACGACCCCGAGGGCCTGCTGGAGGCCGCGGTGACCCTGCTGGCCGAACTGCGCCTGGTACGGCGGCATCCCGGCGGGGTGCTGCTCCTGCCGGCGTTCGCCCGCTATCGCAACATCACCCTGGCCCTGCCCGACAAACGCGCCGAGCAGGGCCGCCTGGCCCTGGACCTGCAGGCGTCACCCGCGGAGGAACCCTCGTGACGACACCCGCTCCCGGCCGATTCAAGCCGTCCCGCGCCGGTGTGATCAACATCTGGGACTACATCGACGAGGAGTTCGTCTTCGCCGACGGGCGCCTGGTGCTGCGCGGGCACAACGGGTCGGGCAAGACCAAGGCCCTTGAGGTGCTGTTCCCGTTCATCTTGGACGGGGTGAGCGACGCCAGGCGCCTGGACCCGTTCAGCGGCGAGAACCGCACGATGAAGTCCAACCTGCTCTACCGCGGCCAGGAGGCCGAGTACGGCTACGTGTGGATGGAGTTCACCCGCGACCAGGACCCCCACGACGACCACGATGACGACCCCGAAGGCAGGGGTGGCCGCGAAGGCCGCGACGGTGATGATGAGGACGCGGTGCCCCCGGACGCCGGCGGACCCCGCCCGGCCGGGGACGTGGAGGCCGTGACGCTGGTCATCGGGCTGCGCGCCCACCGGCATCGTGACGGCGTCGCGCCGTCGTTCTTCGTGACCGGCAGGCGTGTCGGCGTGGACTTCGGCCTGCTGTCCGCCGATTCCCGGCCTCTCACCGAGAGGCAGCTCAAGGCGTCCCTGGAGCCCGGCGCCCGCTGCCGCACCGCCACCGACTACCGCGCGGCCGTGGACGCCCGCCTGTTCGGGCTCGGCAAAGAGCGGTACGCCCAGTTGCTGGACCTGCTGCTGGCACTGCGCCGCCCGCTGCTCGCCAAGGACCTCGACCCGGTGAAGGTGTCCGACACTCTCAGCGCCGGGCTCAGCCCCGTCGACCCGGCGCTCGTCGAGCAGGCCGCCCGCGACTTCGAGAACCTCGCCGCCGTGCAGCGCCTCTTCGACGACCTGGCCCTCGCCGACGGGGCGGTCAAGGAATTCCTGGTCCACTACACCGCATACCTGCGCGCCCACGTCCGCCACCAGCTCGACCGCATCGACGAGCGCACCCAGAGCGCGGCCGGCGGCGCCGCCCGCGTCGCGCGGGCGG
>NZ_JBHSFP010000074.1:0-11774 GCF_042654065.1 Sphaerisporangium dianthi
ACCCGCTGCTGAGCGGGCCCACTCGGCGCCGTCAACCCATTCGACGCACCATCCTGATTCACCGCCGAACCACGCAACACCGCCAACACCCGACGCCCATTACGCCGCGCATCCGACAACCGCTCCAGCAGAAGAACACCGACACCCTCCCCCCAACCCGTCCCATCCGCCGCGGCCGCGAACGACTTGCACCGGCCGTCGGGAGCCAGACCGCGTTGCCGGGAGAACTCGACGAACGCGGTCGGCGTCGACATCACCGTGACCCCGCCGGCCAACGCGAGCGCGCATTCACCGTTGCGCAGTGACTGCGCCGCGAGATGCAACGCCACCAGCGACGACGAACACGCCGTGTCCACCGTCAGCGCCGGGCCTTCAAGACCGAACGTGTAGGCGATCCGGCCCGACATGACACTGCCGGCGTTGCCGGTCAACTGGTAGCCGTTCTCCGCATCCGGCGAGCCTGTGCCGACATCGTGGTAGTCCTGCCCGTTGCTGCCGATGAAGACGCCGGTCAGGCTGCCCTTCAGCGAAGCGGCGTCGATGCCAGCCCGCTCCACCACCTCCCACGACACCTCCAGCAACAACCGCTGCTGCGGATCCATCGCCAACGCCTCACGCGGCGACACACCGAACAGCCCCGCGTCGAAGTCGGCGGCGTCGTGTAGGAAACCACCGGTCCGGACGTAGCTTCTCCCGGATTCGGTCATCTCAGGGTCGTAGAGCGCGTCGACGTCCCAGCCCCGGTCGAGGGGAAAACCGGTGATCGCGTCCCCACCGGCCGAGACCAGATCCCACAGTTCCCCGGGGGAGGCCACCCCACCCGGATAGCGGCACGCCATGCCGACGATGGCGATCTGGTCGTCCGGCTGAACCGGCGCGGTCGTCGTGGTGACGGGAGTCGGCTCGGCCCCGGTCAGTCCGGCGCAGATGTGCGCGGCCAGCAGGGCGGGCGTGGGGTGGTCGTAGGTCACCGGTCCCCCGAGTCGCAGGCCGGACACCGCGACGAGCCGGTCGCGCAGTTCGACCGCCATCAGTGAGTCGAACCCGAGCTCGCTGAACGTCCTGCCGACGTCCACGGCGGCCTCGTCGCTGTGGCCGAGCACCTCCGCCACCTGGGTGCGCACGAGTGCGACAACGGCGCTCTCGCGGGCCGGCCGGGTCAGTCCGGTGAGCCGCGCGAGCTCCGGCGCGGGCTCCGCGGCCGCGTCGTTCCGCGCGCCGGCCACTGCCGGGATCTCGGCCAGCAGTGGGCTGGGGCGGGCGGCGGTGAAGGTCCGGATGAAGTTCGCCCAGTCCACGTCGGCGACGGTCAGCGTCGCTTCGTCCTCCCCGGCGGCTCGCGCCATCGCCGTGACCGCCAGGTGCGGCGCCATGAACCGCAGACCGCGCCGAGTGAGATGCTCGCCGGTGGCCCCGTCGGCCATGCCGTCTCCGCCCCAGGTCCCCCAGGCCACCGACGTGGCGGCGAGACCGCGCATCCGGCGCTGCTCGGCCAGGGCGTCGAGGTAGGAGTTGCCGGCGGCATAGGCGCCGTTGGCAGCACTCCCCCAGGTCGCGGCGACCGAAGAGAACAGCACGAACGCGTCGAGTTCGCGGTCGGCGAGCAGGTCGGCCAGGTGCGCGGCACCCGCGACCTTGGCGGTGAGCCCGGCCGCGAACTCCGCGGCCGTCACCGAGGTCAGGTCCGTGAACTGGCTGACGCCGGCCGCGTGCACGACGGCCGTGAGCGGGATGTCGGCCGGGACCGCGGCCAGCAGCGCGGCCACCGCGGTCCGGTCGGCCACGTCGCACTTCGCCACCGTCACGGTGGCACCCCGGGCCGCCAGGTCGGCGACGAGTTCCTCGGCACCGGATGCCGAGAGCCCGCTCCGGCCGGCCAGCACGAGGTGTCGCGCCCCGTTGTCCGCGGCCCACCGGGCGACGTGACCGCCGAGGGCTCCCGTGCCGCCCGTGACCAGCACGGTGCCGCGTGGTCGCCACACTCGGCCCGGCGTCCCGCCCGGGGCGGGACGCAGGCGCCGTGCCCACAGACCCGAGTCGCGGATCGCGACCTGATCCTCCGCGCCGCCGGTGGCGAGCAGACCGGCCAGCAGGTCGGTCGCCCGGTCACCGGGCACCGGCGGTAGGTCGATCAGGCCGCCCCAGCGGAGCGGGTGCTCCAGCGCGACGACTCGGCCGAGACCCCATGCCTGGGCCTGGGGCGGGCTGATCACCACGTCGGTGTCGTCGACGCGCACCGCACCGGACGTCACCCACCACAGTGGCGCGTCGACCCCGGCGTCACCGAGCGCCTGAGCCAGAACCACGCTGTGCCACAGCCCGGCGGTCATCGCGGGCGCGTCGGCGACCGGCCGCTCATCGAGCGCCAGGAACGACAGGACTCCGGCGACCCGCGAGTGCCCCGCCACCGCACTGCGGATCCGCTCCGCGAGCACGTCCCGCGCCGTTCCCGGGCCGACCGCCAGCCGAACGGGCACACCGCGATACCGCTCCACCGCGCCGGCACAACGGTCCGCCACCTCTTGTGCCTCGACCTGCCCGCTAGGCACCACGACCAGCCACGTCCCCGGCAGGTCGGCCGCGGCCGGCACGGTCGTCGCCCGCCAGGAGGTCCGGTACCGCCAGGAGTCCGCGGTGGACAGGCCGACGCGGTCACGGCGCCACCTGGACAGGGCCGGCAGGACCGAGGACAACGGCTGCTCGGCGTCGACGCGCAACTCCCGTGCCAGCCCGGGCAGATCGGCGCGGTCGACCATGTCCCAGAACTCCGAGTCCGGCGCGGGGGCCGCGCGGTCATCGTCTCCCGGCCGGTGCCGCAGCCAGAACTCCTCGCGCTGGAACGGGTACGTCGGCAGGTCGAGCAGCCGGGGAGTACCGCCGATGACCGCGGCCCAGTCGACGGGAACACCCCGCACGCCCAGCCGGGTCACCGCGGTGACCACGGCCTCCGGTTCGGCGAGTTCCCGGCGGCTCGACGGCACGAACGCGACCTGCTCACTCTCCTCCGCACCCAGGCAGTCGCGCGCCAGACCGGACAGCACGCCCCCGGGGCCGAGTTCGAGGACCGTCCGCACGCCGGCGGAGTACAGCGCGCGCACGCCGTCGTGGAACCGCACGGTGTCCCGGACGTGACGCACCCAGTAGCAGGACTCACCGAGCTGCGCGTCGGTCGCCACGCCGCCGGTGAGGTTCGACACGACACGGATGCCGGCCGGGTGGTACGCCAGCTCGCCGGCGATCGCGGCGAACTCGGCGAGCACCGGTTCAACCAATGGGGAGTGGAACGCGTGACTCACCCGCAACCGCTTGGTCTCCCGCCCCGCCGCCTGCCACGTGGCGGCGATCTCGGCCACCACCTCCGCGACACCGGAGATCACCACGGCCCGCGGTCCGTTCACCGCGGCGACCGCGACCTCGGACTCCCGCCCGGCCAGCGACCGGATCACCTCTTCCTCGGACGCGGCGATGGCGGTCATCCCGCCGCCGTCGGGCAGAGCCTGCATCAGCCTGCCGCGGGCGCACACCAGGCGGGCGGCGTCGGCGAGTGAGAGCACACCGGCGACGTGGGCCGCGGTCAGCTCCCCGACGGAGTGCCCACCGACGTAGTCGGGGCGCACGCCCCAGTGTTCGACCAACCGGAATAGGGCGACCTCGACCGCGAAGAGGCTCGTCTGCGTGAACGCCGTCCGGTGCAGCAGCTCCGCTTCGGCCGTGCCCGGCTCGGCCAGCAGCACGTCCTGCAGCGGCAGGTCCAGGTGCGGCTCCAGCGCGGCGCACACGGCGTCGAGCTCGCGGGCGAACACGGGCGAGGTGCGGTACAGCTCGCTGCCCATGCCCACGCGCTGTGCCCCCTGTCCGGGGAACAGGACGGCGAGCTTGCCGCCGACCGCCGCACCGTCGAGCACGCCGAGCGGGTTCCTGCCGTCCGCGAGCGCGCCGAGCCGGTCGATGAGCTCGTCCGGTCCTGCGGCGAGCACCGCGGCGCGGTGCGGCAGCACGGCGCGTTTGGCCATGGTGTGCGCGACGTCGGCCGGTCGCAGCCCGGGGTGACGCGCCAGGTGCGCCCGCAGCCGTTCGGCCTGTTCCCGGACGGCTTCCCTCGTCCGGCCGGACAGCAACACCGGCACCACGGTGCCGGAAGGGCTGCCGTCGTCCTGGCCGGTGGCCGAGGGCGCCTGTTCGAGGATCACGTGTCCGTTGGTGCCGCTGATGCCGAAAGAGGACACCCCGGCACGACGCGGCCGTCCGGTGTCCGGCCACGGCCCGCGCTCGGACAGCAGGCGCACGTCACCCGCGCTCCAGTCCACATAGGGCGACGGGGCGTCCACGTGCAGCGTTCTGGGCAGCTCACCGTGCTGGAGCGCGAGCACCATCTTGATCACGCCGAGCACGCCGGCCGCCGCCTGGGTGTGACCGATGTTCGACTTCAGCGAGCCGATCCACAGCGGCCTCTCCCGGCCCTGGCCGTAGGCCGCCAGCAACGCACCGGCCTCGATCGGGTCGCCCAGCTTCGTGCCGGTGCCGTGTGCCTCCACCGCGTCGACCTCGTCGGCCGACAGACCGGCACGCGCCAGTGCCGCGCGGATCAGCTTCTCCTGTGCCCGCCCGTTCGGCGCGGACAGCCCATTGGACGCCCCGTCCTGGTTGGTCGCGCTGCCCTTGATCACGGCGAGCACCGGGTGGCCGTTGCGCCGGGCGTCGGACAGGCGTTCCACGAGCAGGACGCCGACGCCTTCGGCCCAGGAGACGCCGTCCGCGGCGGCGGCGAACGCCTTGCACCGGCCATCCGGCGCCAGCAGGCGCTGCCGGCTGAACTCGATGAACAGCCCGGGCGTGGCCAGCACGTTGACCCCGCCGGCCAGGGCCAGGGAGCACTCGCCCGCGCGCAGTGCCTGGGCGGCGAGGTGGAGGGCGACCAGGGAGGACGAGCACGCCGTGTCGACCGTCACCGCGGGCCCTTCCAGGCCGAACGTGTACGCCACCCGTCCCGACGCCACGCTCGCAGCGGAGCCGGTGAACACGTGTCCCTCCAGCTCGCTGGGCGCCGCGTCCAGCCGCGGCGCGTACTGCTGGTCCACCAGGCCGACGAAGACGCCGACATCGCTGCCCTTCAGCGCGGTCGGATCCATCCCGGCCCGTTCGAACACCTCCCACGAGGTTTCGAGCAGAAGGCGTTGCTGCGGATCCATCGCCGTGGCCTCGCGCGGGCTGATGCCGAACAGGTCCGCGTCGAATTCACAGGCGTCGTAGAGGAACCCGCCGCTGCGGCTGTAGCTCCGCCCCGGCCGGTCCGGGTCGGGGTGGTAGATCTCGTTGAGCGGCCAGCCGCGGTCGGCCGGGAAGCCGGCGATCGCGTCGATCTCGTCGATCACCAGCTGCCACAGGTCGGCCGGGGTGCGGACACCACCGGGAGCCCGGCAGCTCATCGCGACGATCGCGATCGGCTCGTAATCGTGCCGCGTCACCGCGTGCGCCGGGACGGCGCGCTCCTCGGGGAACAGTTCCGCGTGCAGGCGGTCGGCGAACGCGGTCGGCGTGGGATGGTCGAAGACGACGGTGACCGGGAGCCGCACACCGGTCTCCTCGACCACGGTGTTGCGTATCTCCACCGCGGTGACGGAGTTGACGCCGAGGTCGAGGAAGGTCGCGGTCGCATCGCCCCGGTCGAACGCCGCACCGCCGAGCGGACCCGCGACCAGATCGCACACCAGCTCGACAAGCGCTTCCCGCCGAGCCTGCGCCGGCAGCACCGCCAGCCGGTCACGCAACCGCCGGGCCGGGTCGACGGCGTGCGCGGGACCGGTCCGCACGGCCGACAGCGCGCGGAGGAACTGCTCCCCGTCACCCATGTCGCGCCGGATCGAGCCCACCACCACACCGCCCGCGCCGATGGCGTCCACCGTGTCCTGCACCGCCATCGTCAGCACCGGGTGCGGGCTTATCTCGATGAACGTGTCGACGCCGTGATCGGCGGCCGCGCGGGTGGCGGCATCGAAGTTCACCATGCCCCGCATGTTGCGGACCCAGTAGTCGGCGGTCATCGTGCTCGTGTCCACCAAGCCGCCGGTGCACGCGGCGAAGAACGGTATCCGCGAGGCGGTCGGGGTGATCGGCGCCAGCACCCGCAGCAGGTGGTCCCGAATCTCGTCGGCCTTTGGGGAGTGGGCGGCCCAGCCGAGCTGGATCTTCTGGGCACGCGCCCCTTCGGCGGTGAGCCGCGCGAGCAACCGGTCCACGGCGGCGGCCTCCCCGGATACGATCGTCGAGGCCGGTCCGTTGACGCCTGCGAGGGTGATCCGGTCTCCGAACTCGGCCAGGTGCTCGCGCACTCCGTCGACCGGCATCGAGATCGCGGCCACGTTCCCGCTTCCGATGAGCGGCACCTGCGCCGCGCTCCACAGGGCGACGACGCGTGCCCCGTCGACGAGGGAGAGGCCGCCCGCGATGCACGCCGCCGCGATCTCGCCGTTGCTATGACCCACGACGGCGTCCGGTACCACGCCGTGGGATTCCCACAGCCCGGCGAGCCCGACCGCCATCGCGAACAGGGCCGGTTGGGCGACGTCCGCCCGCGCCAGCGACGGGGCCCCCGGCCGGTCGCGCAGCACCTCCGACACAGACCAGTCGACGAACGGGGCGAACGCCTGCTCGCACAGTTCGACCTGGGCGCGGAACGCTTCGGACGAGTCGAGCAGGGCGGCGCCCATGCCCACCCACTGCGAGCCCACCCCAGGGCACACGAAGGCCACCTGGCCACGGCGGGCGCCCGCCTCGCGGGCGACGTCCTCGACGGTGCTCATCGATTGCCTCCTACGCCCTGCCGGGCGATCCACTTCCGGACAGCTCGTACGGTGGTGCCGACATGGTCGGACAGGATGGTGAAGTGATCGCCGGGCACGTCCTCCACGCTGTGCGGGACCGGCCAGGACGCCCGCCAGTCACCGTCGGCCGCGCCGATGTCGCCGCCGGCCACGATCTCCGACGCCCGCACCAGCAGGGTCGGGGCCGACAGCGACCGAGCCGACCAGTGGTCGAGCAGCGAGAAGTAGCCGGCCATCGCGGTCAGGCGAACGTCGGTCATCGGCCCGACCTTCCGCTCGGCGGCCAGTGACGTGCTCTGCAGCAGCGGCAGGATGTACCCGATCGCGGAACTGCCCGGCGGGTAGGTGTCCAGCAGCACCAGGCCTTGAACCTTCGCGCCGAGCTCCTCCAGCCTGGCGGCCACCAGGGACGCCACGGTCCCGCCGGAGGACCGGCCGAGGATGGTGCACGGCATGTCCGCCACCTGCCGCCGCACGGCATCGACCAGGAACTCGACCAGCACACCGGTGTCGGCCGGCAGGAGCTCTCCGGCGGCGAAGCCGGGGTAGACCGGTGCCCACACGTCCTGTATCCCGCTCAGCTCGGCGGCCAGCCCGGTGTACTCGTGCACACCACCGAAGACGGTCGGGGAAGGGAAGCAGATCAGCGGCCCTTCCTCGGTGCCGGTGCACAGCCGGATGAGCTCCGGTTCGCGGCCGGCCTCCGACACTGCGGTGAACCTCGGCCGGAACCGCGCGGCCCGTGTCAGCAGTGTCGAACCTTCCGCGTACTCGCTCAGTTCGCAGGCCCGCCGGTACATGGCCGCCAGCGTGTAGTCCGCGTCGGTGTCCACCGGACGGGCCGGCTCCGCGGAGCCGTGGTCACCGGCCAGCCTGGCGGACAGGTCCTGGGCGAGCTCGGTGAGGGTCGGGTGGTCGAAGACGACGGTGGCGGGCAGTCGCAGCCCCGTCGCGGCGCCCAGCTGGTTGCGCAACTCGACCGCCATCAACGAGTCGAGCCCCAGCTCGCCGAACACGTCGATGCCCGCGATCCGCTCGGGGCCCCGGTGGCCCAGCACGCGTGCCGCCTCGGTCCTGACCACGGTGAGCAGTTCCGCCTGCCGACCCTCTTCCGGCAGGCCGGCCAGCCGGTCACGCAGTCCCGCGCCCCGCCGCGACTCCGCCCTTGGCACGAAGCGGTTGCGGACCAGGCCGCGCAGCAGCGGTGGCACACCGGCGGCCGGCGGCGCGGCGGTGTCCAGCCGGATGGGCACGAGCACTGGCCGGTCGACGACCTGCGCGAGATCGAACTGGGCGAGTCCCTGCTCGACCGACAGGCCAGCGTGGCCGGCGTCCTCCAGCCGTCCCGCCATTCCGCCGGTGTGCTGCCACATTCCCCATGCGAGCGAGAGACCCGGAAGACCGCGGGCCCGGCGGTGGGCCGCCAGGCCGTCCAGGAACGCGTTCGCGGCGGCGTAGTTGGCCTGGCCCGCGGCGCCGATCGTGCCCGCGGCCGAGGAGAACAGCACGAACATCGACAGGCCGAGCCGCTCGGTCAACCGGTGCAGGTGCCACGCCGCGTCGACCTTGGGCCGCAGCACCGTGTCGATCCGCGCCGGCGACATGGCTTCGACGACGCCGTCGTCCAGTACGCCGGCGACGTGCACGACACCGGTGATGGGCTCGTCGGCCGCGTCCAGCACCGCCCGCAGGGCGTCCGGGTCGGACACGTCGCAGGCCACCGTCGTCACGCGGGCACCGAGATCGGTCAGGTCGGCAGCCAGCTCGGCGGCGCCAGGTGCGGCCAGCCCGCGGCGGCCGACCAGCACCAGGTCGCGGACCCCGTGCTCCGCCACGAGGTGCCGGCAGAGCACGCCGCCGAGGGCGCCGGTCGCTCCGGTGACGAGGACGGCACCCGTCCGCGGCGGCGTGATCGGTGTGTCCTGGGCGGACACCGGCACGGAGGCCAGACGCGGGAGCAGAACCCGGCCCGCGCGCACCGCGACCTGTGGCTCACCGAGCGAGACCGCCGTGGTGACGGCCTGCTCCAGGGCGGCCGCGTTGGTGTCCGGATCGGCGTCGACCAGCACGATCCGGTCGGGGTGCTCGGCCTGGGCCGACCGCACGAGGCCGCACAGCGCGGCGCCCGGCAGGTCGGACACGTCGTCGTCCGGCGAGGTGGCGACCGCTCCGCTGGTGAGCACCACCAGCCTGGCGGTGGCCGGCACGTCCGCGGCCACCCAGTCCTTGACCGCGTCGAGCACCCCGCCGAGGACCGACCGGACGGCGCCGGGCATATCGTCGGGCCATCCGGTCCCCACGGCCGGAGCGACGGCGTGTGCGGCCACGCCGCCGCGAACCGCGGCGGCCGGATCGGGGTGCTCGATGAGCGGGAAACCGCGCTCCGCCAGCGGGAACCCGGTCGAACCGGCCATGACGTCGACCAGCGTCCACGGTTGCCGCCGCACCGGCGAGATCTGTTCGGTCACCGGTACCCAGTCCAACGCGTACAGCGAACCGCGTTTGACCGCAGCCTGTCGAGGCACGGGTGCGCGCAGCGTGAGCGCGTCCACCGAGGCGACCGGTTGGCCGGTGTCGTCGGCCATCTCCAACGACACGCAGCCGTGCTCCGTCGTGCTGAGCCGGACTCGCAGCGTTGCGGCCCCGCTCGCGTGCAGTGCCACGCCGCTCCACGCGAAGGGAACCCCAGCGACGCCCTGTTCGAACGGGTCCATGGCGAGCACCTGCAGCGCGGCGTCGAACAGGGCCGGGTGCAACTGGAACCCGTCCGCGTCGGGCCGGTCGTCGTCCGGAAGGACGGCCTCGACGAACACCTCGTCGTCGCGTCGCCACACCGCGCGGATGCCGAGGAACGCCGACCCGTACACCAGGCCGCCGGCGGCGACGCGTTCGTAGAACCCGTCGATCGCTATTTCGTCCGCGTCCGCCGGTGGCCACTGCGCCAGATCCGCTTTGCCGCCGGTGTTCCCGCGCCCGAGGGTGCCGGCGGCATGCCTGTGCCACTCGTCCGCGGCATCCTCCGGCCGGGAGTGGACCCGCACCGACCGGCGCCCGTCGTCGTCCGGCGCGCCGACGGTCACCTGCAGCACCACGCCGCCCCGCGCGGGGAGGACCAGGGGCGATTCCAGGGTCAGTTCCTCGACCCGGTCGCACCCGGCGTCCAGGCCGGCCCAGAGGGCGAGCTCCACGAACCCGGTGCCGGGGAACACGGCGGTGCCGTCGACGGCGTGGCCGCGCAGCCACGGATGCGTCGCCACGGACAGCCTGCCCGTGTAGAGGAACCCGTTGGTGTCGGGCAGTTCCACACCGGCATCGAGCAGCGGGTGGTCCGCGGCGCGCATTCCGACGCCGGACGCGTCGGCTGGGCGAGCCGTCCCGCCGGTCCGTTCCCAGTACCGCTCGCGCTGGAACGGATAGGTGGGCAGGGCCGGCCGCCGCGGCGGCCTTTCCCCGTAGACCGCGTCCCAGTCCACGGCGGTGCCGGCGGCGTGCAACCGCCCCAGCGCCGAGAGCGCTACGTCCGGCTCGGGCTCACCGTTCCGCGACAACGGCACCGCCAGCAGGCCCGGGCCGGACTCGGCACACACGCCCTCCGCCATCGGCACCAGGACGCCGTCCGGCCCGAGTTCGAGGAAGCGATCGACGCCTCGGCTCGTCAAGGTGCGCACGGCGTCGGCGAAACGGACGGTCTCCCGGACGTTCCGCACCCAGTGCCCCGGATCAGCCAGTTCCTCGGCGGAAGCGACCCGACCGGTCACCGTGGACACCACCGGGATCTCGGCACGGCCGAAGGACAATCCCTCGGCCACGCCCCGGAACTCCGCGAGCATCCCGTCCATCCGAGCCGAGTGGAATGCGTGTGCCACCCGCAACCGCTTGGTCCTCCGGCCGGGAAACCGCGCCGCGATCGCCATGACCACGTCCTCGTCCCCGGACAGCACGACCGAGTCCGGACCGTTCACGGCCGCGAGCGACACCCCCTCGGCCAACAGCGGCACCACCTCGTCCTCGGCGGCCCGGACCGAGACCATCACCCCGCCGGAGGGCAGTCCCCGCATCAGGCGACCTCGTGCCGCGACCAACTCCACCGCGTCCGGCAGCGACAGCACTCCGGAGACGCAGCCGGCCACCACCTCGCCGATGGAGTGACCCACCACGAAGTCCGGCACCACTCCCCACGAACCCACCAGCCGGAACAACCCGACACCCAGCGCCAGCGCACCCGCCTGCGCATAATCCGTCCGCCCGGCGAGCTGCGCGACCGGTGCGTCCGCCCGGGCGGACAACACCTCGGCCAACGGCTCGTCCAGCCACCGACCGAACAACCCGCACACCTCGTCGAACGCCTCCGCGAACACCGGAAAACGGGCGTGGAGCCCAGCCCCGACGCCACCCGGCCGCACGCCTTGCCCGGGAAGACCGAATGCCAGCAACCCGTCCGAGGCCACGGACTCGAACAGGTCGAGGGGTTTCCCGCCCGCCACGTACGCGGCCAGGTCGGACAGTGCGGTCTCGCGGTCGTCGATCGTCAGTGAGGCGCGGTGCGTGAAGTGCGTCCTCGTCGTCGCCAGCGACCGGGTGACGTCGGCCAGGTCTAGCTCG
Source organism: Sphaerisporangium dianthi (assembly GCF_042654065.1). NCBI lineage: Bacteria > Bacillati > Actinomycetota > Actinomycetes > Streptosporangiales > Streptosporangiaceae > Sphaerisporangium > Sphaerisporangium dianthi. Next base: position 11,424 of record NZ_JBHSFP010000074.1, read on the forward strand.
GGATGTGCCACCAAGTGCTCGCGCAGCTGTGCCGCCTGCGCCCGCAGGGCTGCGGGCGATTTGGCCGAGAGCAGCAGCGGAACCGGCGGGTGGTCGACCGGCTCCGGGTCGTCCGCGGGTTCGTCTGCCGCCTCGATGATCACATGTGCGTTGGTGCCGCTGATGCCGAACGAGGACACCCCGGCCCGCCGCGGCCGCCCCGTCTCCGGCCAGTCCTGTCCCCGGGTCAGCAGCCGCACCGCACCCGCCGACCAGTCCACGTGCGGACTCGGCTCGTCCACATGCAACGTCCTGGGCAACCGGCCATGCCGAAGCGCCATCACCATCTTGATCACACCGGCCACACCCGCC
>NZ_JBHSFP010000075.1:0-11461 GCF_042654065.1 Sphaerisporangium dianthi
GACGTTGCATGTGGACGAGCCGAGTCCGCACGTGGACTGGTCGGCGGGTGCGGTGCGGCTGCTGACCGAGGGACAGGACTGGCCCGAGACGGGGCGGCCGCGGCGGGCCGGGGTGTCCTCGTTCGGGATCAGCGGCACCAACGCGCACCTCATCCTCGAAGAAGCGCCTCAGGTGGACCACGCCCCGGACCCCGACCGGAACGACCGGGCGGACCTCACGGTCGTCCCCTGGGTGATCTCCGGACGCACGTCGGACGCCGTCGCGGCGCAAGCCGGACGGCTGCGGTCGACGATGGCATGTGCCGGTGAGTTCGACCCCGTGACGATCGGCCACTCGTTGGTCACGACCCGCTCCGCGTTCGAGTACCGCGCCGCGGTCGTGGCGCCCGATCGGGACGGGCTCCTACGTGGCCTCGACGCCCTGGTGGCAGGCCGACCGGACCCGTCGGTGACCAGCGGGACCGCCACCGGTGGCAAGACGGCGTTCCTGTTCTCCGGGCAGGGCACCCAGCACCTCGGCATGGGGCGGGAGCTGACGGGCGCCTTCGCCGTGTTCGCCGACGCCTTCGCCGAGGTGTGCGACGGTCTTCGCCCCCACATGGACCGCTCGCTGCGGGACGTCATGTTCGCCGCACCGGATTCCGCGGAAGCGGCCCTGCTCGACCGGACACAGTATGCCCAGCCGGCGCTGTTCGCGATCCAGGTGGCGCTGTTCCGGCTCGTCGAGTCGTGGGGCGTGCGTCCGGACGTCCTGCTGGGGCACTCCGTCGGCGAGCTCGCCGCCGTGCACGTCGCGGGTGCGCTGTCACTCGCGGATGCCTGCGCACTGGTCGCGGTCCGGGGCGAGCTGATGCAGGCGTTGCCACCGGGCGGGACCATGGTGGCGGTGCAGGCGGGCGCGGACGAGGTGGCGCCCCTACTCGCGGGCAGGGAAGACGAGGTGAGCCTGGCCGCGGTCAACGGGCCGGGGGCCGTTGTGCTGTCCGGTGAGCAGGACGCCGTCGCGGTGGTCGCGGCCGTGTTCGAGGCCGAGGGGCGCAGGAAGAAACGCCTTCGCGTCAGCCACGCCTTCCACTCCGCACGGATGGACCCCGTGCTCGCCCAACTGGTGCGGGCAGCGGAGAAGCTGACCTGGCACGCGCCGTCCATCCCGATCGTGTCCACCGTCACCGGTGCACCGGCCGCCGCGGATCTGTGCACGCCGGACTACTGGAGCCGCAACGCGCGCGGGACGGTCCGGTTCGCCGACGGCATCCACGCGCTCGCCGCCGCCGGGGTGACCAGGTGCCTGGAACTCGGCCCGGACGAGTCGCTCACCGGCATGGGACAGGACTGCCTCGGCGAGAACGACCGGGTCGCGTTCGTCCCTGCGCTGCACTCCGCCGGCCCCGAGGTGCACAGCGTGGTCGGCGCGTTGGCCAGGATGCACGTGCACGGCGCCGGAGTGGACTGGCCCGCGTTCTTCGGCCGGTCCGGTGCGGGCACGACGGACCTGCCCACGTACGCGTTCCAGCGGCGGCGGTACTGGCCGGCGCGGTCCGCACCGCCCGACGCCGCGGCGCTCGGCGTCGACCCGGTCGGTCACCCGCTGCTCGGCGCGTCCGTGGTGCGGGCAGGCGCCGACACGACCCTGCTGACCGGCCGGCTGGCCGTTCGGGATCATCCGTGGCTCGCGGAACAGGTCGTTCTCGGTACGGCCGAACTCCCGGCGAGCGCGATGGTCGAGATGGCGATGAGCGCCGGCGGCGAGGTCGGCTGCGACGTGGTGGCGGAGTTGCAGATGGCGAACCCGCTCGTGCTCTCGGAGCAGGGGAACGTACGGGTGCAGGTCGTCGTGGAGGAGCCGGACGAGGCCGGCAGGCGCCCGATACAGGTGTACTCCCGGCAGGACGGAACGGACCAGTCCCTGCCGTGGCGCTGCCACGCCACCGGCACGCTGGCCTCCGGAGGCCCACCGCCTTCCGGCCCAGTCGGGCTTTGGCCGCCGGCCGGGGCGGTCGTGGTGGCCCCGGACACCCCAGCCGGTCCGTTGCCGTCCATCGTGTGGCGGGACGGCGAGGACGTCTGCGTGGAAGTCACGCTTCCCGGGGAACACCGCGAGCACGCCGACCGGTTCGGCCTGCACCCTGTCCTGCTCGACACGGCGGTGCACGCCGCCGTATCGGTGGGTCTGCTGCCCTCACCCGCCGGCGGGCAGGTCTCGTGGCACGAGGTGTCGCTCCACGCCACCGGCGCCACCGCACTGCACGTGCGGCTGGCACCTGACGGTGCGGACGCGGTGACGATCTCCGCCGTGGACCCCGCCGGACGGCCGGTGCTCTCGGTGCGGTCACTGACGATCCGGCCGGCCTCCGACGGGAGCACCCAGGCGCCGCCCGACGCCGGCGACCACCTGTTCACGCTGAGCTGGCACCCGTTCACCCCGACGAGTGCCGAACACGAACCGCGGCCCTACGCGGAGCTCGGCGACGGCGACCGCGCACATGCCGACCTGGCCGCACTCATCGAGGCGATCGACGGGGGTCTCGACGTTCCCGGTGTCGTCGTCATGCCCGTGTGGTCCCGAGTCGGCGCCGACGCCGAGGGGGTCGTGGCGGTGCGTGCCGCGACACACAAGGTGCTGGCCACGATCCAGACCTGGCTGCTCGACGAGCGCTTCGCCTCCTCAACACTGGTCATCGCCACCCGGGGTGCGGTCGGCATTGAGACCGATGGTGACATCACGGACCTCGCCGGCGCGGCGGTCTGGGGACTCGTCCGCACCGCGCAGTCCGAACACCCGTCCAGGTTCGTCCTGGTCGACCTGGACGGGGATCCGGCGGATTCGCCCATCGTCCAGCTGCCCGCGTGGGGCGAACCGCAACTCGCCTTGCGTGCCGGGCGGTTCCTCGTGCCCAGGCTTGTCAGGGCCACCGGCTCCGACACCGCGAGCGGCAACGTGTTCGACGTCGACGGGACGGTGCTGGTCACCGGCGCCACCGGCGGGTTGGGGCCGCTCGTCGCCCGCCACCTGGTCGAGGCGCACGGAGTGCGCCGGCTGCTCCTGATGAGCAGGCGGGGCGCGGCGGCGGAGGGCGCGACCGCCCTCGTCGCCGACCTGGCGCGGGCCGGCGCGACCGCGACCGTGGTGGCCGGTGACGTCGCGGACCCCGGCGCGCTGCGCCGCGCGCTGGCCGAGGCGGAGCCGGGCCATCCGGTGCGTGGGGTCGTGCACGTGGCCGGCGTGCTGGACGACGGTGTCGTGGCGGCGCTGTCACCCGAGCGGATCGACAGCGTGCTGCGTCCCAAGGTGGACGCCGCGGTGAACCTGCACGAGCTGACCGCGGACCTTGACCTGTCCGCGTTCGTGCTGTTCTCCTCGGCTGCCGGCATCCTCGGCGGCGCAGGTCAGGCGAACTACGCGGCGGCCAACGCGTTCCTCGACGCGCTCGCACAGCACCGACGCGCCAACGGCCTTCCCGCGGTGTCCTTCGCCTGGGGCGCCTGGGCGCAGGACACCGGCATGGCGGGCGGACTCGCGGAGTCCGACCGCTCCAGGATGGCGCGCGGCGGGATGATCCCGCTGTCCTCCTCGGAGGCACTGGCCCTCTTCGACGCCGTGCGACGCGGATGTGGGCCGGTCGTGGTGCCGATGCGGGTGGACGTGGCGGCGGTGCGGGCCCTCGCCGACGCTGTGCCGCCGCTCCTTCGGGGACTGGTGCCGGTGCGGCGCAGGCGCGACGCGGCGGGTGGGACGGTGCCCGCGTTCCCGGGGCGCCTGGCGGCACTACCGGGACCGGAGCGGGAAAGCGCGTTGCTCGGCCTGGTGCGCACTCACGTGGCCGCCGTGCTCGGGCACTCGTCGCCGGAACTGGTCGAGCGCCACCGCGGCTTCCTCGACCTCGGCGTCAACTCACTGACCGCACTGGAGCTCCGCAATGCGCTCGGTGCCGCCACCGGGCTGCGGCTGCCCGCCACCCTGCTGTTCGACTACCCGACGCCGGCCGACCTGGCCGCGCAGCTCGGTGAGCGGCTCGGCCATCACGAGCCGACCGCGGGCACCGCGGTGCTGGCCACGATCGCCGAGCTGGAGGCAGGGCTGGCCGAACTGGCCGTCGCCGACCGCGACTACGACAAGGTGGCGCGGCGGATGGGGGTCCTGCTCGTCAAGTGGCACGACGAACAGGACACCGATCATCCCGGCGTGCCGCACGTGGACTTCGACTTGGCCACGGCCGACGACATGTTCGACTACATCACCCGTGATCTCGGTCTCGTCCGGCCGGACGAGGAGGACGGGTCCGGCGAACCCGGGTCGCGCTAGCCGGTATCTCACCGCACTTCAAGACCGATCAGCGACCCTTCCGAGGACGGCGGCACATGGTTAACGAGCAGAAGCTTCTCGACTATCTGAAGCTGGTGACGGCGGATCTGCGGCAGACCCGCCGGCGCATGGCAGAGGTCGAGTCCCAGCGGCACGAACCCATCGCCATCGTCGGCATGGCCTGCCGCTATCCCGGCGATGTGCACTCACCCGACGGTATGTGGCGGATGGTCACCGCCGACGTCGACGCGATCGGCGGCTTCCCGACCGACCGCGGCTGGGGCGATGAACTGCTCGTCGAGCAGGAGGCCGGCCACGTCCCCGGCGGTGGGTTCCTCTACGGGGCGGCGGAGTTCGATCCGCTGTTCTTCGGGATCTCGCCGCGAGAGGCCGTGGCGATGGACCCGCAGCAGCGGCTCCTGCTGGAGGCGTCGTGGGAGGCGGTCGAACGGGCGGGGATCGACCCGAGCTCGCTGCGCGGCACGCGCACCGGTGTGTTCGTCGGCGGCACCCCTCAGGAGTACGTGGAACTGCTGGCCGAGTCGCCGCACGACACCGAGGGACACCTGCTCACCGGCAACGCGGGAAGCGTGATGTCGGGCCGGATCTCGTACACATTCGGGCTGGAAGGCCCCGCGGTGACGGTGGACACGGCGTGTTCGTCGTCGCTGGTGGCGATACACCTCGCCGTGCAGTCCCTGCGGAACGGCGAGTGCTCGCTCGCGCTGGCCGGTGGTGTCACGGTGATGGTGACCCCGGTGACGTTCCTCGAGTTCTCCCGCCGGGGACTCGCCGGCGACGGCCGGTGCAAGCCGTTCTCCGCCGCCGCGGACGGCACCGGGTGGGGCGAGGGGGTCGGGCAGCTGCTGCTGGAGCGGTTGTCCGACGCGCGGCGGAACAACCGCCGGGTCCTGGCGGTCATCCGGGGCAGCGCGGTCAACCAGGACGGCGCGTCCAGCGAGCTGATGGCGCCGAACGGTCCCGCGCAGCAACGGGTCATCGAGCAGGCCCTGGCCGACGCCCGGCTGTCGCCGGCCGATGTGGACGTGGTGGAGGCGCACGGGACCGGGACGCCGCTGGGGGACCCGATCGAGGCGCAGGCGTTGCTGGCGACCTACGGTCAGGGCCGGCCCGCGGACCGGCCGCTGTTGTTGGGATCGGTGAAGTCGAACATCGGCCACACCCAGGCGGCGGCGGGTGTCGCCGGTGTGATCAAGATGGTGATGGCGATGCGGCACGGCCACCTGCCGCGCGTGCTGCACCTGGACGAACCCACCCCGCAGGTGGACTGGACCGCGGGTGCGGTGCGACTGCTGGACGAGGCCCGCCCGTGGCCGCGAGTGGACCGCCCCAGGCGGGCCGGGGTGTCCTCGTTCGGCATCAGCGGCACCAACGCGCACGTCATCATCGAGCAGCCCGCGCCCGATCAAGCACCCGATCAAGCGCCCGATCACGCGGCCGATCACGCGGCCGACACCGCGGACGCACCGGCCGGGCGGGCACCGGCGCCGTGGCTGATCTCCGGCCGTACCGAGGCCGCGCTGCGTGACCAGGCCGCGCGGCTGCGCGACCACCTCGCCGGCCGGGCGGAGGACACGATCGACGGCGTCGGGCCGGCGCTGGCCACCACGCGGGCGCACATGAAGCACCGGGCTGGAATCGTCGCCGCCGACCTGGACGGGCTGCTACGGGGCCTGGCGTGCGTCGCGGAACAGCGGCCGTCCCCGGCGGTCGTCGAAGGCGTCGCGGTGGACGGCAAGGTCGTCTTCGTGTTCCCCGGCCAGGGTACACAATGGGCCGGCATGGCCGCTGAGCTGCTGGCCGAGAGCCCGGTGTTCGCGGAGCGGATGCACGAATGCGCCGCGGCCATCGCGCCCCACGTGGACTGGTCGCTGCTGGACGTCATCAAGCAGGTGCCTGGCGCACCGTCACTGGACCGGGTGGACGTCGTACAGCCCGCGCTCTTCGCGGTCATGGTCAGCCTGGCCGAGCTGTGGCGGTCGTGCGGGACCTGCCCGGACGCGGTCGTCGGTCACTCACAGGGGGAGATCGCGGCCGCGGTGTTCGCCGGTGCGCTGTCGCTCAAGGACGGCGCCCGCGTGGTCGCCCTCCGCAGCCGCGCGCTGGCCGACCTCCCTCCGGGCGGCGGAATGGCGTCGGTGGCGCTGCCGGTGGAGCGGGTGCGGCAGCGGCTGCGGGGCTGGGCCGACCTGTCGGTGGCGGCGATCAACGGCCCGGGGGCCGTGGTGGTCTCCGGCGCCGCTCCGTCGCTGGACGCGCTCGTGGCCGAATTGGAGGCGGAAGGCGTGCGGGCAAGCCGGATCGCGGTGGACTACGCCTCGCACTCGGCACAGGTGGAGGTGCTGCGGCCGGCGCTGGCCGATTTGCTCTCGCCGGTTCGCGCCCGCACGTCGCACGTGGCGTTCTACTCGACGGTGACCGGAACTCGGCTGGACACCGCGGAGCTGGACGCGGACTACTGGTACGGCAACCTGCGCCAGGAGGTCCGCTACGAGCAGGCCGTCCGCGCCGCGCTGGCCGACGGGCACACTGCCTACGTCGAGTGCAGCCCGCACCCGGCGCTGACGCTGGGCACCCGGGCCGTCCTGGACGAGTCCGACCGGCCCGCGTGGAGCGGCGGGACGCTGCGCAGCGACGACGGCGGTTCCGGCCGGTTCACGCTGTCGCTGACCGAGGCACACGTCAACGGTGTGCCGGTGGACTGGGCGGCCGTGCACGGCCCTGGTGCGCCGGACCCGGATCTTCCGACCTACCCCTTCCAGCGCAGGCGCTATTGGGTCGAAACCAGGGCACGCGCGGGCGACGTCACTGCGGCGGGGCTGTCGGTCGCCGAGCACCCGCTGCTCGCCGCCGGCATGGAACTGCCGGACGGCAGCGGGCTCGTGCTGAGTGGGCTGCTGTCGCTGCGCGCGCAGCCGTGGCTGGCCGACCACGCGATCATGGGAACCGTGTTGTTCCCCGGCACGGCGTTCGTGGAGATCGCCGTGCACGCCGGCGACCACGTCGGTTGCGACCGGGTGCACGAGCTCACCCTGCACGCGCCGCTGGTGCTGCCCGCCGACGGCGCCACTCAGCTGCGGGTGGTGGTCGGCGACCTGCGGGACCAGCGGCGGCCCATCGACGTGTACTCGCGGCCACAGGCCGCGTCCTATGACGCACCGTGGACACACCACGCCACCGGCGTCCTGGGCGCCGGCGGCACCGCGCCGTCGTTCGACCTGGCGCGGTGGCCGCCGGCCGGCGCGGAGCAAATGGAGGTCGACGGCTTCTATGAGCGGGTGGCGGAGACCGGGTTCGCCTACGGCCCGGCGTTCCAGGGGTTGCGCACGGTGTGGCGCGCCGGTGACGACGTGTGTGCCGAGGTCGTCCTCCCGCAACAGGTGCGGGGGGCCGCGGGCGAGTTCGGCCTGCACCCCGCCCTGCTTGACGCCGCGCTGCACGCCGTGGGCTGGAGCACGTTCATGCGGGACGCGGGGCAGGGCATGCTGCCCTTCGCGTGGAGCGGTGTCACGCTGCACGCTGGCGGTGCCCCGGCACTGCGGGTCCGGCTCCGGGTGTCGGCGACGGGTTCGGTCCGCATCGACGCGGCCGACGAAACGGGCAACCCGGTCCTCTCGGTGGAGTCGCTGACGATCCGGCCGGTGGCGCCGCAGTCGCTGCGGAGCGGCGAGCACCACGACTCGCTGTTCCGCCTGGCCTGGATTCCGCTGTCTGGCACGCACGCGGCGCCCGCCGGCTCCGTCGCGGTGGCCGGCCCCGACGAGCTAGGGCTCGCCGGGGCACTGCGTGCCGGGGACCGCGACCCGCGGCGGTGCACCGCGCTCGGCGACCTCCTCACCGAGGAGACGGTGCCGGAGCTGGTGCTCGTCCCGCTCGGCGGCGCGCGGCAGGGTGAGCTCGCCGAACGGGTGCGGTCCGCCACCGCCGACGTGCTGACACTGGTCCAGGACTGGCTCGCCGAGCCGAGGTTCGCGGGGTCGCGGCTGGTGTTCGTCACCTGCTCCGCAGTGGCGACCGGCGTAGGCGAGGACGTCCGGGACCTGGTGCACGCCGGTGTCTGGGGGTTGATGCGTGCCGCGCAGAGCGAGCATCCGGACCGCTTCGGCCTGGTGGACCTCGACGGGACGAAGGAAGTGACCGACGCCCTCCTGACCGGGTTGGGCAGCGGCGAGCCGCAGCTGGCCGTCCGGGCCGGCAAGGCGCTGGTGCCCAGGCTCGCCAGGTCCACGTCCCCGGGCGTCCTGTCAACACCGGGCGGCGACTCGGCGTGGCGGCTGGACGCCGGCGCCGGTGGTGGGACCGTCGACGGCCTCACCGTGGTCGCCTGCCCGCACCTCGACGAGCCGCTGGGGCCGGGGCAGGTCCGGGTCGCGATCCGGGCGGCCGGTCTCAACTTCCGGGACGTGGCCATCGCCCTCGGCCTGGTGCCGGACCAGGACGTGATGGGCAGCGAAGGGGCCGGGGTGGTCGTGGCGGTCGGCGACGGGGTGACCCGGTTCGCCGCGGGCGACCGGGTGATGGGCCTGTTCAACGGCTCGTTCGGCCCGATCGGGGTGGCCGAGCAGCGGCTGCTGACCGCGATCCCGGACGGCTGGGACCTCACCACCGCGGCGTCGGTGCCCATCGTCTTCCTCACCGCCTACTACGGGTTGAAGGACCTCGCCGGGTTGCGGGCCGGGAGCAGGGTGCTCATCCACGCGGCTGCGGGCGGCGTCGGCATGGCGGCGGTGCAACTGGCCCGGCACTGGGGCGCGGAGGTCTACGCGACCGCGAGTACCGGCAAGTGGGATGTCCTGCGCGCGATGGGGCTGCCGGAGCCGCACATCGCCAACTCCCGGACGCTGGACTTCGAGCGGAAGTTCCTCGACGCCACCGGCGGCGCCGGCGTCGATGTGGTGCTGAACAGCCTCGCCGGAGAGTTCGTCGACGCCTCGCTGCGCCTGCTGCCCCGCGGCGGCCACTTCGCCGAGATGGGCAAGACCGACAAGCGGGACCCGCGGCAGGTCGCCGGCACCCACCCGGGAGTGCGCTACCAGGCGTTCGACCTGGCCGAGGCCGGATACGACCGGCTGGGCGAGATGCTCGCCGACATCATGGCGCTGTTCGCCGAGGGAGTGCTGACACCGCTGCCCGTCCGGAGCTGGGACCTGCGGCGGGCCAAGGAGGCGTTCCGGTACCTCAGCCAGGCGCGCCACGTCGGTAAACTCGTGCTCACGCTGCCCACCGGTCTCGCGCCGGAGGGTACGGTGCTGATCACCGGCGGCACCGGCAGGCTGGGTGGTCTGGTCGCCCGCCACCTGGTGACCGCACATGGGGTGCGGCACCTGCTGCTGGTGAGCAGGCAGGGGCCCGATGCCGATGGCGCGGCTGAGCTCGAACGCGAGTTGACCGCCATGGGCGCACAGATCACGATCGCCGCGTGCGACGTGTCCGTCCGGGACGACTTGGCGGGCCTGCTGGCGGAGCTTCCCGAGCGACACCCGCTCACCGCGGTGGTGCACACGGCGGGCGTGCTCGCCGACGGGATGGTGGAGTCACTCGACCGGGAGAAGCTCGACACCGTGCTCCGGCCCAAGGTCGACGCCGCGGTCAACCTGCACGAGCTGACGGCCGACACGGGGTTGTCGGCCTTCGTGCTGTTCTCCTCGGGCGCCGGCGTCCTGGGCGGCGCCGGGCAGGCCAACTACGCCGCCGCGAACGCGTTTCTGGACTCGCTCGCACACCACCGGAGGGCGGGCGGTGACCATGCGACGGCCCTGGCCTGGGGGTTGTGGTCCGAGCGCAGCGCCATGACCGGGCACCTGCGGTCCACCGACGTCGACCGGCTCACCACCGTGGTGCCGCAGTTGTCCGCCGAACAGGGGTTGGCGCTGTTCGACGCCGCGCTGGGGCTCGACGAGGCGCTGCTGGTGCCGCTCCCCATCAACGTCGGGGCGTTGCGCACCCGGGCGAAGTCGGCCGAGCTGCCACCACTGCTGCGCGGGCTGGTGCAGACCTCGGCTCGCCGGGTGGTGGACGCGCACGGCGCCGCCGGCGCCTCGGCACTGGCACGGCTGCTTGCCGGAGCGTCCGACCGGGAGCGCCGCAGGATCCTGCTCGACCTCGTGGTCACCAACGTCGCCGCCGTGCTGGGCGACGCCGTGCTCGACGCGGTCGAGCCGGGCAAGCCGTTCAAGGACCTCGGGTTCGACTCGCTGACCGCGGTGGAGCTGCGCAACCGGCTGTCCGCGGCGACCGGCACTCGGCTGCCGGCGACGGTCGTGTTCGACCACCCGACGTCCAACGCCATGGTGGACCTGTTGCTCGGCGAGATCGCCGGGCCTGACGCCGACCAGCGGCAGGTGCCCGCGCCGCCGTCCGAGGCCGCGACGGGCGAACCGATCGCGATCGTCGGCATGAGCTGCCGGTTCCCGGGGCGGGTGACCAACCCGGAAGAGCTGTGGCAGTTGGTCGACGCCGGCGGCGACGCCGTCGCCGGCTGGCCGTCCGACCGTGACTGGGGCCACACCGACATGCAGGGAGCGGCCACGGGCGCGTTCCTGGCCGGTGCGGCCGATTTCGACGCGGGCTTCTTCGGTGTGTCGCCGCGTGAGGCGTTGGCGATGGATCCGCAGCAGCGGTTGCTGCTGGAGGCGTCGTGGGAGGTGGTGGAGCGGGCGGGGATCGATCCGGCTTCGCTGAAGGGCAGCCGGACCGGCGTGTTCATCGGCGGGAGCTCGCAGGACTACATCGCCTACATCATGTCGACGGGCACGGCCAGCGTCGGTCACCTGCTGACCGGTACCGCGGGCAGTGTGCTGTCCGGCCGGATCGCCTACGTGCTGGGCACCGAGGGCCCGACCGTCACGATCGATACCGCGTGCTCGTCGTCGCTGGTGGCGTTGCACCTCGCGGCGCAGTCGCTGCGCAACGGCGAGTGCGGGCTCGCGCTCACGGGTGGCGTGTCGGTCATGTACACGTCGGGCCTGATCACCGAGTTCTCCCGGCAGGGCGGTCTCGCCGGGGACGGCCGGTGCAAGTCGTTCGCGGCCGCGGCGGATGGGACGGGTTGGGGGGAGGGTGTCGGTGTTCTTCTGCTGGAGCGGTTGTCGGATGCGCGGCGTAACGGGCATCGGGTGCTGGCGGTGGTTCGTGGTT
>NZ_JBHSFP010000076.1:0-10852 GCF_042654065.1 Sphaerisporangium dianthi
GGCCCCGGACACCCCCTCGCCGGCGCGCCTGGGCGGCACGGTGGCGGCGGTCCCGGACGGCCCGGGGCCGGTGGAACCGGGCCTTCGGCGGGCGGCGGTCCCGGGCGGCCAGGCGCCGCCAGGCCGGGCGCCGCCAGGCACGGCGCCGGGCCGCGCGGCGGGCGGACGGTCGCGCTCGCGATCGCCTCGGGGCTGGCCGCGGCCGTCGTGACCGCGGGCACCGTCGTGCTGGCCCAGTCGGTGGGCTCCGGCGGATCCGACGCCGGCCGGGCCGCCGGCCAGGAGACGAGCCAGGTCACGGCCGGCGCCGAACCCACCGTCGACGCGACCGTGGGAGGGCTCGCCTCCCCTGCGGAGCCGCCGCCCGCGTCGCCGGCCCGCACCCGCCGGGCCACCGCCACGGCCAGGGCCGGCACCGGCGATCTCCCCACGCCGCCGGCGACCCCCCGGCGCTCGCCCACCCCGTCGCGCACGCCCGCCTCCAAGCCGACGCGGACGCCGACCCCGAAGCCGACGCCCAAGCCGTCCCCCTCGCCGACCAGGAAGCCGACGCCCACCCCGACCCCGAAGCCCACCTCTCCCAAGCCCACCGCCACGCCCAAGCCGAACCCGTACACGGCGGCCGGGGTCTGCGGCTCCGGCTACAAGGTCATCGACTCGCGCGCGCTCGGCTCGGCCACCGTCTACCTGCTCTACAGCGGCGCGACGGCGAAGAACTGCGTGGTCACCATGTCGAAGCTCGTCGTCCCGCAGAAGATCAGGATGGGCGTGCTGCTGCAGGTCAAGGGCGGCGCCACCGGCGCCGACACCGGCGCCTACACCGCCTACGCGGGCCCGGTCCGGGTGGCCGCCAAGCAGGCGTGCGTCATCTGGGGCGGCACCTACGGCACCGCCACCTGGAAGAGCGGCTGGTCCCACTGCGGCTGACCGGGGGGCGGGACACGACCGGCCGGGCGAAGATCCACCCCGGCGGATCCGGCTGACCGTCCGGTGTACTACGTTCTGAGCCCAGGCACCGAGTGACGACTCCCGGCACCGAGCGCCGGTCGCGGCGTTCCCGGTCAGGGGCGCCCCGCCGCGCCGGCCGGGGCGGCGACGACGCGGAGGGAGTGGCGGATGGGCGTGATCGGCGGCCGGCTCGACTCCGCGAGCGCCGGCTATGCGGCCAGGCGCGCGGCCATGCTCGCCAAGCTCGGCGAGCTCTCGGCCGAGCAGGACAAGGCCGTCGCGGGCGGCGGGCCCAAGTACGTCGAACGGCACCACCGGCGCGGCAAGCTGCTCGCCCGCGAGCGCGTCGAACTGCTGGTGGACCCCGACTCGCCGTTCCTGGAGCTGTCGCCGCTGGCGGCCTGGGGCACCGACTTCCCGGTCGGCGCCAGCGTGGTCACCGGCATCGGGGTGGTCGAGGGCGTCGAGTGCGTGATCATCGCCAGCGACCCGACCGTGCGGGGCGGCACGTCCAACCCCTGGACGCTCCGCAAGACGCTGCGGGCCATGGACATCGCGCTGGAGAACCGGCTGCCGCTGGTCAACCTGGTCGAGTCGGGCGGCGCCGACCTGCCGACGCAGAAAGAGATCTTCATCCCCGGCGGCCGCATCTTCCGCGACCTGACCCGCCTGTCGGCGGCCGGCGTCCCGACCATCGCCCTGGTGTTCGGGAACTCGACGGCCGGGGGCGCGTACGTGCCCGGCCTGAGCGACCACGTGGTCATGGTCAAGGAACGCGCCAAGGTCTTCCTCGGCGGCCCGCCGCTGGTCAAGATGGCGACCGGCGAGGAGTCCGACGACGAGTCGCTGGGCGGCGCCGAGATGCACGCCCGCGTCTCCGGCCTCGCCGACCACCTGGCGGCGGACGAGCACGACGCGCTGCGCGTCGGCCGCCGCATCGTCGCCCGGCTCACCGCGCGGAGGCCCTCCGGCCCCGCCCCGGGCGAGGTCCGCCCTCCGCTGTACGCCGAGGACGAGCTGCTCGGCATCGTCCCCGAGGACCTCAAGATCCCCTTCGACCCGCGCGAGGTGATCGCCCGCGTCGTCGACGGCAGCGAGTTCGACGAGTTCAAGCCCCTGTACGGCGCGAGCCTGGTGACCGGCTGGGCCACCCTGCACGGGCACCCGATCGGCGTGCTCGCCAACGCCCGGGGCGTGCTGTTCAGCGAGGAGGCCCAGAAGGCCGCCCAGTTCATCCAGCTCGCCGACCGGGCGGGCACTCCTCTGCTGTTCCTGCAGAACACGACCGGATACATGGTCGGCAAGGACTACGAGCAGGGCGGCATCATCAAGCACGGCGCCATGATGATCAACGCGGTGTCCAACTCCACGGTGCCGCACCTGACCGTCGTCATGGGCGCCTCCTACGGCGCGGGCAACTACGGCATGTGCGGGCGGGCCTACGACCCGCGCTTCCTGTTCTCCTGGCCGAGCGCCAAGTCGGCGGTCATGGGCCCGGCGCAGCTGGCCGGAGTGCTGTCGATCGTCGGCCGGGCGGCGGCGCAGGCACGCGGCCAGGCCTACGACGAGGAGGCCGACGCGGCGATGCGCCAGATGGTCGAGGCCCAGATCGAGGCCGAGTCGCTGCCGTTCTTCCTGTCCGGCCGGCTCTACGACGACGGGGTCATCGACCCGCGCGACACCCGCACCGTCCTCGGGTTGTGCCTGTCGGCGATCGCCGGCGCGCCCGGCCCCGCACCGGCCGGCTACGGCGTCTTCCGGATGTGAGCGAATGATCACACGACTGCTGGTGGCGAACCGCGCGGAGATCGCGCGCAGGATCTTCCGCACCTGCCGCGAGATGGGCATCGAGACCGTCGCGGTGTTCGCCGGCGACGACTCCGGCTCGCCGCACGTCGCCGAGGCCGACCAGGCGGCCCGGCTGCGCGGCACCCGGCCCGCCGAGACCTACCTCGACGCGGCGGCGATCGTCCAGGCGGCGCTGAGGGCAGGCGCGGACGCCGTCCATCCGGGCTACGGGTTCCTGTCGGAGAACGCCGGGTTCGCTCGGGCCGTGCTGGACGCCGGGCTGACCTGGGTCGGGCCCGGCCCGGACGCCATCGCCGCGATGGGCTCCAAGATCGAGGCGAAACGGCTGATGGCCCAGGCCGGCGTCCCCGTCCTGCCGTCCCTGGTCGCCCTCCCCGGCGCCTCGGGCGCATCGTCGCCGGACGCGCGGGACGGGGAATCGCCGGACGGCACGCTGTCAGGCGCGGACGGCCTCGCGTTCCCGGTGCTGGTGAAGGCGTCGGCGGGCGGCGGCGGGCGCGGGATGCGCGTCGTGCGCGACCCGGCCGCGCTGCCGGAGGCCGTCATGGCCGCCGGCCGCGAGGCGCTGGCCGCGTTCGGGGACGGCACGGTGTTCGTCGAGCCGCTGCTGGAGAACGCCCGGCACGTCGAGGTGCAGGTCCTCGCCGACGCGCACGGCACCGTGTGGACACTCGGCGAGCGCGAGTGCTCCATCCAGCGCAGGCATCAGAAGGTCGTCGAGGAGACCCCCTCCCCCGGCCTGTCCCCTCAGGTGCGCACCGTCCTGCTGGAGGCCGCGGTCAAGGCCGCCCGGGCGATCGGGTACGTCGGCGCCGGGACGGTCGAGTTCCTCGTCGCGGGCGGCACTGTGGCGTTCCTGGAGATGAACACGCGGCTCCAGGTCGAGCACCCGGTCACCGAGTGCGTGTACGGGGTCGACCTGGTACGCCTGCAACTGGAGATCGCCGAGGGCGCGCGGTTGCCGGACGCGCCGCCCGAGCCGTCGGGCCACGCGATCGAGGTCCGCCTGTACGCCGAGGACCCGGCCCACGACTGGCGCCCGCAGAACGGCGCCCTGCACCTGTTCGAGATCCCCGGCGTGGACGCCAGGTTCGCGGCGCCGCCGTCGGCCGGCGCCGGATACCTGCGGCTGGACTCGGGGGTGGAGAGCGGGTCGCTGATCGGCGTGGCCTACGACCCGATGCTCGCCAAGGTCATCGCCTGCGGTCCCGACCGGGCGGCGGCGGCGCGGCGGCTCGCGACGGCGCTGGCCCGCGCCCGCATCCACGGCCTCACCACCAACCGCGATCTGCTCGTGCGCGTGCTGCGGCACGAGGCGTTCCTCGCCGGCGACACCCACACCGGCTTCCTGGACGAGCACGACCTCACCTCGCCGCCCTCCGCCTCCCCCGCCGTCGCCGGCGAGCGGCCCGGGGGCGTCGTGCCGCTGCTGGCGCTGGCCGCCGCGCTGGCGGTGGCCGCCGCCAACCGCGCCGCGGCGCCGGTGCTGGGCGGGCTGCCGAGCGGCTGGCGCAACGTGCCCTCCCAGCCGCAGCGCGCGGCGTTCGAGGGCCCGGACGGCCGCGTCGAGGTCGCCTACCGGGTGACCCGCGACGGCCTGGCGGCCGAGGGCTTCCCGGACGTGGAGCTGGTGTCGGCCACCCCCGGGGAGGTCGTCCTTGCGGTCGCCGGGCTGGTGAGCCGCTTCGCCGTCGCCCGCTACGCCGACGCGGTGCACGTGGACGCGCCGCTGGGCTCGGTGCGGCTCGCGCCGCTGCCGAGGCTGCCGGAGCCGGTGGCGCGCGTCGCCCCGGGCTCACTGCTCGCGCCCATGCCGGGTACCGTTCTGCGCGTCGAGGTCGCCCCCGGCGCGAAGGTCGGCGAGGGGCGGCCGATCCTCATCCTGGAGGCGATGAAGATGGAGCATGTGATCTCCGCTCCGGCGGCGGGCGTCGTCAGCGCGCTGAACGTGACGCCCGGCCGCCAGGTCGAGGCCGGCGCCGTTCTCGCCGTGATCGAGCCGGCCGCCCCGCCCACCGCCGACCGGGCCGCCCCTGGCCAGAACGACGCCGGCCGGATCGACCCCGGTCAGAACGACGCCGGTCAGAACGACCCTGGCCAGAACGACACGGGCCGGACCGGCGCCGCGCCCGCCGGCACCGAGGAGCACCGATGACCACGCTGGTCCACCTTGAGGTCAGCGGCGGCGTCGCGACGGTCACGCTCGACTCGCCGGCCAACCGGAACGCGCTGTCGGTCCGCCTGCTCGGCGAGCTGGAGGGCGCGCTCGGCCGCGCCATCGCCGACGCGGAGGTGCGCGTCATCGTGCTGACCGGCACCGGCCCGGTGTTCTGCTCGGGCGCCGACCTGAAGGAGCAGGCCCCCGCCCGCGACGCGCTGCCGCACGACGCGCCCGTGACCGCCTCCTTCCCCGGCGTCATGAGCCTGATCTGGGGCAGCCCCAAGCCGGTGATCTGCCGGCTGAACGGCACCGCCCGCGCGGGCGGCCTCGGCCTGGTGGCGGCCTGCGACTTCGCGATCGCCCCCGACACGGCGACGTTCGCGTTCAGCGAGGTGCGGCTCGGCGTGGTGCCCGCCATGATCTCGGTCACCGTGCTGCGCCGGGTGGAGCCGCGCGCCGCCGCCGAGTACTTCCTCACGGGTGAGGTGTTCGGCGCCGCGCGCGCGGCCGAGATCGGCCTGCTCACCCGGGCGGTGCCCGCCGAGGAGCTCGACGCGGCCGTCGCCCGCTACGCCGGCATGCTGCTGCGCGGCGGCCCGGAGGCCCTGGCGATCACCAAGCAGCTCGTGCGCGCCGTGCCTGCCCTGTCGGTGGAGGAGGGGATGCGGCAGATGGCCGAGCTGTCCGCCCGGCGCTTCACCTCCGCCGAGGGCCAGGAGGGCATCCGCGCCTTCAGGGAGAAGCGCCCGGCCTCCTGGATACCCGGGGCCGATCCCGACGCCCCTCCGCGGACCTGACCGCGCCGGCCCGCGTCCGCCGGAACGCCCCTCGCGGTCGGACCGGCCCGCGTCCGCCGGGACGGCCCTTCGCGGTCGACCCGGGCCGCGTCCGCCGGGACGGCCCGCGTGGCCGGGCCGGCGGGGGGCGCATCGCAGGGGGCGTTAATCGGTCGACAGCGAGCGCTATGTCCGAAAAGCTGCGATTTATGACTACACGTACTGACATTCCGACTTCCTGGGACGAGCGGGCCACGCTCGAGACCCTTCTCGACTATGTGAGGGCCACCGTGCACGCCAAGTGCGAGGGGCTGTCGGAGGAGAACGCGCGCAAGTCCCTGCTCCCGTCCTCGCCGCTGACGACGATCAGCGGGCTGGTGAGCCATCTGCGCTGGGTCGAGTACTCCTGGATCCAGGTGCGGCTGCTGGGCGAGGAGGAGCACGCCCCCTGGACGGAGGAGGATCCCGACCGCGAGATGCGGATCGCCCTGGAGATCCCCCTGGCCCGGCTCCTGGAGGAGTACGAGGAGCAGTGCGCGCGCTATCGCGAGCTGCTGGCCCCGCTCAGCCTGGACACGGTCGCCAAGGAGCAGTTGAAGGACGGCACACGGGTCACGCTGCGCTGGATCCTGCACCATCTGGTCGAGGAAACCGCCCGACACAACGGACATATCGACATTCTGCGGGAAATGCTGGACGGCATCACCGGAGACTGACCGGCCGGGCATGTGAACGGCAGTCGGGCAGTGCGGGTCATCTACTGGACATAGGGGGCAGAAAGGCTGAGCTTCCTTTACAATTGCGCGCAATTGCGGCCAGTCAGGCCCACGGGGGAAGGACGGTCGGTCATGCGTCTGCGTTTTCTCGGCTCCACTTCGGAGGCGGGCGCCTGCCCTTCGCTGTACGAGACCGACCGCGGCACGCTGGTCGTCCAGGGACTCACGGTCACCGACGCCGAGGCGCACGCCGATCTACTGCACGTGCTCGACGGCGAGTCGGCCGTCGAGGTCCCCCGCGAGCTCCTGGTGGACATCGCCCGCCGGGTGCTCGGCGTCTCCGACCCGGCGCTCTGTGTCACTGATCACGAATAGGGAGATCCCTATGGCATGATCGCTCCGGCCGGTCTACCCTCGTGCGAGTCTGTCGCCGACTGGAGGTGAGCGTGAGCGGCTTTCAGCAGGCGCGGATGGATCTCGGCACCAGGCTCCGCCAGTTGCGGGAGGCGGCCCAGCTCTCCGGCAAGGATCTCGCGGGCCGTCTGAACTGGCAGGCCTCCAAGGTCTCCCGCATCGAGAACGCGCGCCAGAGCGTCACCGAGGACGACGTCATGGCGTGGTGCCAGGCCGTCGAGGCCGCCCCTGACGTCCTCGCGGACCTGGTCACCCAGGCGGCGACGCTGCTGGACCGGCAGGACTCCTGGCGCCAGCGGCACAAGAGCGGGCTGGCCGGGCTCCAGGAGGACGTCCGCGACCTTGAGGCGCGCATCAGCCTGTTCCGCGTGTTCGAACCCGGCGTGGTGATCGGCCTCCTGCAGACCGCCGAGTACGCGCGCAACATCTTCACCAAGGTCCACCGGGTCTACGGCAGCGCCGACGACGTCGACGCCGCGATCCGGGTGCGCATGCGCAGGCAGGAGATCCTGTACGACCCCAGCCGGCGGTTCCGCTTCCTGCTTCCCGAGGCCGCGCTGCGCTACCGGCTCGCGCCCGACGAGGTGATGCGCGGCCAGCTCGACCGGCTCCTCGCCGTCACCACCCTGCCGAACGTCGAGTTCGGCGTGATCCCGTTCACGGCCCAGCTCCCGTCCGCCCTGCTCAACGGCTTCTGGATCTACAACGAGTCCATGGTGGGCGTCCCGACGCGGACCAAGGATCTGCTGCTGCGCGACCCCGAGAACGTGGCCTTCTACGCCAAGGCGTTCGAGGAGCTGTGCGACGTTGCGGTGTTCCGGGAGGACGCCCGGGAGGTGATCGTCCGGGTTCTTGTCGATTTCGCGAAACAATCGGGGTCTTGACCTCAACAATTGCTTGCCCTGCCCGGCAAGATCATGCAATCCTGACCTCCCGAGGGCCGACGCGGAGGTGAGGCACATGCTGGACACCATGTCCTGCCTCGAACGGTTCGCCTCCGCCACGCGCGTGCACATCGACCTGTCAGTGCGGGTCATCGGCGACACGCCGCCCCGTGTGCGGGTGCGCAACCGCTTCAGCGACACGCTGGCCGAGGTCGTCACGTGCAGCCCGCAGGGCGTCTTCCTCACCTCGTGGGGCTACCGGCTCGGCACCGCCGACGACATCGACAACGCCGCCGCCCGCCTCGCCTACCTCCTCGCGGCCCTCCCCGCCTGACCGGCCCTTCAGGCGGCCGGGAAGGCCGAGCGCGGGAGGCCGACCTCGCGGGCCGCGGCGATGCGGGCGTGCTCCAGCAGCCGGGCCCGCGACAGCACCGAGGGATGCAGGGTGTAGCGGATGATCAGGCCGTCGAGCATGCCGTCGAGGCGTTCGGCCGCGCCGCGCGGGTCGTCGCAGGTGAACTCGCCGGAGTCGACCCCGGCCTGCACGACCTGCTGGAGCGCGCCGATCCAGGCGGTCTCCAGTTCGAGCAGGTTGTCGCGTACGACCGTCTCGCGCAGGCCGGCCGCGAAGGCGTCGATCCACAGCAGCCAGCTCTGGTCGGTGCGCGACCGCGGGATGTAGAACCGCAGCACCTGGTCCAGGCGGTCGACGGCCGTGCCCGCGCTTCGCACTAGCTCTTTGAGCTTGGCGACCTCGCCGTCGATGGTCGCGCGGAGCATCGCCGTGATCAGGTCGTCCTTGGTGGCGAAGTGATAGTGGATCAGGCCGCCGCTGACGTTGGTGGCCTTGGCGATGTCGGAGACGCGGGTGCTGGAGATGCCCCGCTCGAGCACCACCCGGCGCGCGGCCTCCAGAAGCTCGGCTCTGCGTTGATCGGCCTGGTCGGCCCTGCTGCCACGTGTTCTCTCCGCACCCCGCACGGCCCAGATCCTACTCCGGGGTCCGGCCCGCGCAACGGCGCGAGAACGGCGACGGGGACGGCGCGGACGGGAGCATGTTCCCCCGTCGCGCCGTCCCATGCTCGCGCGCGCCGGCGTCCCGCGGCCGCCGGGAGTCGCCCTCCGTTCACCCCCGGGGGGCACGCTCGCACGACGCCGGGGACCGCTCGCCCCGGGCACCGGACGGCCGCCGGCCGAGGACCCTGCCGGAGGGGCTACTCGCCCAGGGCGCCCTGGAGGTCCATGACGTGGTCCTGCGTCTGCTGCAGGAGCGGGCGCAGCGCCTCGACCACGTCGTGCAGGCCGAGCTCCATGGCCTGGCCGACCCGCTGACGGTAGCGTTCGAGCTGAGCGGTCTCCAGGTCCAGGTCGAGCTGGAGGGCCTCGGCCCCGTCGGGCACGTTCGGGATCTCCGGGACGGCGACGGACGGCACCCCGCCGAGGAAGGCGATCTGCTCGGCGAGCGCCAGGGCGTGGTCCAGTTCCTGGTTCAGGTGAGCCTTCAGCTCCTCGATGATGCTCTGGTACTGGGCGCCCTTGATCGTCGCGGTGTGCTGCGTGTACTGGACGATCGATCGGAACTCGCTCTCCAGGTCCTCGTTGAGGAGAGCGACGAAACTCTGCTGGTCCAAGCGAGATCATTCCCTTCGTGAGCGTCAGGGATGCGTCCTACCCGCGAATCCGCCGTCGATGCGGAGACCGCCGGACCGCCCGCCGCCACCGATGTCCGCGAGGGTCGCGGACCGCGCGGCCCCGCTCCGAGGCCCGCACGGCGGCGCGGGCCCGGCGCGGGAGCGAGGGGCGGCCGCGCCGCCGGCCTGGGCGGACATCGGGCGGAACGCGTCAGGCCGGCGCGTGAAGGGACCGGGCGGAGCACGTCAGGCCAGCGCGTAAAGGGATCGGGCGGTGTCCGTTCCACCGTATTCGGCGGGGTCCACGACGGTGCCGTGGGACCGGACCCAGGTGGTGACCTCGCCGTCGCCGCGGCCGAGGCCGCCCATGCCGCCGCCGAGCAGGACGTACTTCAGCCGCCCCTCGGCGACGTACCGCTGCAGCTCGGTCACGGTCATGGCCGGGTCGCCGCCGGTGAAGCCGCCCATCGCGATCACCGGCTTGCCGCCCGTGGACAGCATGATCGACGAGGCGGAGTGAGCGTCGCCGACGGCGGCCAGCCAGGTCGCGCCGCCCTGGTGGTCCTCCAGGTAGGAGATCAGCGCGGCGCTGACGTCCCCGCCGGGGCCGCCGCGCTGCCGGATGCCCGTACCGGCCGGCGGCCCGGCGCCGGGGTCGCCCGCCTGCCCGCCGGGGTCGGCCGCCTGCCCGCCGGGGATCGGGCCGCGCACGCCCGTGGGGCCGCCCGTCCCGCCAGGGCCGCCGGGGCCGCCTGGTCCGCCGAAGCGGCCGGTTGCCGCGGGTCCGGCGGTGGGGTTGGTGCCGTTCACCGGGGAGGCCAGGGGCGTGAGCCCGTACGCGGCCGGGCCCGCGAGTCCGCCCACCAGGCCGATCACCAGCATGATCGCGGCGGCTCGCATGCGGCCCCGGCGTCCGATGCGCGGCGTCGCCAGGCCGATCGCGGCGACGGCGCACAGGCCGGCGACCGCGTAGGAGAGCCAGGGGACCCAGTCGGGGGTGCGGCGCAGCAGGACGAACGCCCACGCGCCGGTGACGGCGATGCCGGCCGGCAGGGCCCACGCCCAGGGCAGGGCCCGCGTCCGTGCCTGCGTGCGCGCCTGCCACATCAGTACCCCGCCCAGGCCGGTCAGGGCCGCGACGGCGGGGGCCATGGCCGTCGTGTAGTACGGGTGGAAGGTGCCCGCCGAGAAGCCGAACACGATGTAGTGGACGGCCAGCCATCCTCCCCACAGCAGCAGGGCGGCGCGTGCCGGGGACCGCCGTCCGGATGGCGGGTCCGTCGCGTCCGGGCGCCGGGCGGACGGGAAGGCCGCATCGGCGTGCGCTCCCGCGAGGACCGCGCCGTAGCGGCGGCCGGTCAGGAGCAGGCCGCTGACCAGGGCGAGGACGGCGAACGGGATCAGCCAGGAGATCTGGCCGCCGATGACGTCGTTGAACAGGCGGCCCGCGCCGGGCGCGCCGCCGAACCCGCCGCCTCCGCCAGGGCCGCCCGCGCCGAACGCGCCGGCGCCA
>NZ_JBHSFP010000077.1:0-10338 GCF_042654065.1 Sphaerisporangium dianthi
TGGCGGGGGTGCTGGCGGGGATCGATCCGGGGTATCCGCTGGTGGGTGTGGTGCATGCGGCGGGGGTGGCCGATAACGGTTTGGTGGGGTCGTTGACGGCTGAGCGGGTGGCGGGGGTGTTGGGTCCCAAGGCTGATGGGGCGTGGCATCTGCATGAGTTGACCCGGGATATGGGGTTGTCGGCGTTCGTGTTGTTCTCTTCGGCGGGTGGTCTGGTGCTGGCCGCCGGACAGGGCAACTACGCGGCCGCGAACCTGTTCCTGGACGGGCTCGCGCAGCTACGGCACTCACAAGGACTGCCGGCCACCGCGCTGGCCTACGGTCTGTGGGCGACCACGACAGGGCTGGTGCAGTCGCTGGTGGAGGAAGAGGTGGAGCGGTTACGCCGCCAAGGCCTCCCGCCGCTGTCGGTGGAGGAAGGGCTGGCGCTGTTCGACGCGGGAGTCGCGTCCGGCAGGGCCGCTGTGGTGCCGCTGCGGGTCGACGCCACGGCGTTGCGGTCCCGGGGCGACCAGGTTCCGGCTCTGCTGCGCGGCATGGTGCGCGGGCCGGTTCGCAAGGCGGCACGTGCGGGAAGTGGCTCTTCGGGCGGCACGGAACTGGCGGCACGGCTGGCCGGCGTCGGAGAGCAGGAGCGTAGGCAGATCCTGCTCGACCTGGTGCGTGGTCACGCCGCGGCCGTCCTCGGCCATGCGTCGAAGGACGCCATCGAACCGGACAGGGCGTTCCAGGAGCTCGGCTTCGACTCGCTCGGCGCCGTCGAGTTGCGCAACGAGCTGAACGCGATGACGGGGATGCGGCTCCCCGCCACATTGATCTTCGACTATCCGACGTCACAGGCCGTGGCGGAGCACATAGCGGCCGAGCTGGCGGGAACGGTGAGCGGAGCGGCCGCGCCCGTCGACGTGCGAGCGGCGTCCGACGGGGAGCCGATCGCGATCGTGAGCATGGCCTGCCGATACCCGGGCGGCGTGCGATCGCCGGAGGACCTGTGGCAGCTCGTCGCACAAGGCAGAGACGGCGTCTCGGAATTCCCGTCGGACCGCGGATGGGACATGGCCGCCTTGTACGACCCCGACGCGGAGAAGCCCGGTAAGTCATACGTGAACATGGGCGGCTTCCTGTACGAAGCGGCACACTTCGACGCCGAGTTCTTCGGGATCAGCCCGAACGAGGCGCTGCTCATGGACCCGCAGCAGCGCCTGTTGCTGGAGTCCGCCTGGGAGGCGTTCGAGCGTGCCGGCATCGACCCGGCCACGTTGAAGGGCAGCCCCACCGGCGTCTTCGCCGGGGTCATGTACCACGACTACGGCGTCGGCACCGAAGCGGCCACCACGAGCGGCGGCAGCCTGGTGTCCGGCCGGGTGTCCTACGTGTTCGGCCTGGAAGGACCGTCCATCACGGTGGACACCGCGTGCTCGTCGTCGCTGGTGGCCCTGCACCTGGCCGTGCGGGCGCTGCGGTCGGGCGAGTGCTCGCTGGCCGTGGCCGGTGGTGTGACGGTGATGTCCACGCCGGACATGTTCATCGAGTTCAGCCGGCAACGTGGGCTGTCGAGGGACGGCCGCTGCAAGTCGTTCTCCCAGTCGGCCGACGGCGCCGGCTGGTCCGAAGGCGTCGGCACCGTGTTGCTGGAGCGGCTCTCCGACGCCCGTCGCAACGGGCACACGGTACTGGCCGTCATCCGCGGCACGGCCGTCAACCAGGACGGCGCCAGCAACGGCTTCACCGCGCCGAACGGTCCTTCGCAGCAGCGGGTGATCCGCCAGGCGCTCGCGGATGCGGGACTGTCGGCGTCAGGAGTCGATGCGGTCGAGGCGCATGGAACCGGGACGACCTTGGGTGACCCGATCGAGGCGCAGGCGTTGCTGGCGACCTATGGACAGGACCGCGACCGTCCGCTGTGGCTGGGGTCGATCAAGTCCAACATCGGCCATGCTCAGGCGGCCGCGGGTGTGGCCGGTGTGATCAAGATGGTGCAGGCGATGCGCCACGGGCAGCTGCCCAAGACGCTGCACGTGGACGAGCCGAGCCGGCAGGTGGACTGGTCGGCGGGCGCGGTGGAGTTGCTGACCGAGGCCCAGGAGTGGCCGCGGAACGGGCACCCGCGGCGGGCCGGGATCTCGTCGTTCGGGATCAGCGGCACCAACGCACACGTGATCATCGAACAGGAGAACACGGCCGAGCCCGCCGCCGAGTCCGAGCCGGTGGAGCCTCCTGCCGTCCCCTGGACGGTGTCCGCCCGGAACGCGCAGGCCCTGGCCGGGCAAGCCCGCCAGCTGTTGACGTACGTGGAGTCGCAGCCGGAGCTGTCTCCCTCCGATGTCGGTTTCTCGCTGGCGACTTCGCGTCGGGCGTTGGAGCATCGCGCGGTTGTGGTGGGTCGGGATCGTGCCGAGTTGGTGCGGGGTCTGGCGGCGGTGGCTGAGGGGAGTACTGGGCCGGCGGTGGTGCGTGGCCGCAGTGGCCAGGGTGCGACGGCGTTGGTGTTCACCGGTCAGGGTGCGCAGCGGCTGGGTATGGGCCGGGAGTTGCACGCGGGTTTCCCGGTGTTCGCTGAGGCGTTCGACGCGGCGGTGGCCGAGCTGGACGAGCACCTGGCCTCGCATGTGGCTCGTCACCTGGCTTCGGCTGGGCTCGTGGACGGCCGGATGGCTGGGCAGGTCGACGACCAGGCGGCCGAGCAGGCGTCGGGTCGGGTGGCTGGGCTGCTGGGTGACCGTCTGAGTGAGGAAGCGGCTGGTTCGCTGCGCGATGTGTTGTGGGGTTCCGACGCTGCGGCGCTCGATCGGACGGTGTTCGCTCAGGCGGGGTTGTTCGCTTTTGAGGTGGCGTTGTTCCGGCTCGTGGAGTCCTGGGGAGTTCGTCCGGACTTCGTCGCGGGGCATTCGATCGGTGAGATCGCCGCGGCGCATGTGGCCGGGGTGTTGTCGCTTGCTGACGCGGCGGCCCTGGTGGCGGCGCGTGGCGTGTTGATGCAGGCTCTGCCGTCGGGTGGGGCGATGGTGGCGATCGGTGCCAGCGAGGAGGAGGTCGCGGCGGCGCTGGAGGCGTTGCAGGCGCGAGCCGAGGGCGCGGGGCCTGCGCTTGTGGGCATAGCGGCGGTGAACGGTCCCGCATCGGTGGTGGTGTCGGGGGATGAGCGGGCGGTGCTGGAGGTCGCCGGGGAGTTCGAGGCGGTGGGGCGTAAGGTGCGGCGGCTTCGGGTGTCGCATGCGTTCCATTCGCCGTTGATGGATCCGATGCTGGCGGAGTTCGGCTCGGTGGTGGAGGGGCTGTCGCTGAACGAGCCGCGTATTCCGGTGGTGTCGGCGTTGACCGGTGAGGTGGCCGAGGGGCTGGACTCGCCGGAGTACTGGGTGCGGCATGTGCGTGAGCCGGTCCGGTTCGCTGATGCGGTGCGGACTCTTGAGGCGAAGGGTGTGACCCGGTTCGTCGAGGTCGGTCCGGACGCGGTGCTGTCGGGCATGGGGCCTGACTGCGTCGCGCAGGACGGTGAGGCGGTGTTCGTGCCGTTGGTGCGTCGGGGCCGGGTGGAGCCGGTGTCGGTGGTTTCGGGTGTGGGGCAGCTGCATGCGGTGGGTGTGGCGGTGGACTGGTCGGCGTTGTTCGCCGGGACCGGCGCCCGCCGGGTGGACCTGCCCACCTACGCCTTCCAGCACAAGCGCTACTGGGTCGACGCCAGAGTCGGTGCGGGAGACGTGGGCGCGGTCGGTCTGGAAATGGCCGAGCATCCGCTGCTGGGCGCGGTGGTCCCCTCGCCGGAGTCGGACGGCGTGATGCTGACCGGGCGTCTCTCCGTCGGCACGCACCCCTGGTTGGGTGATCATGTGGTGAACGGCGTGATCCTCCTGCCGGGAACCGGCCTGGTGGAGCTGGCCATCCGCGCGGGCGACCAGGTCGGGTGCGGCGTGCTGGAGGAGCTCACGCTGCAGTCGCCTCTGCAGATCGGCGAGTCGACGGGCGTGCTGGTGCAGGTCCGCGTGGACGCGGCGGACAACGACGGCCACCGCTCGCTGGCCATCCATTCGCGTGCGGACGACCCCGGGTCTTCATGGACGCTGCACGCCGAAGGGACGGTGGCGCCGAACTCGGCCGCGCCGACCTTCGACCTCGCGGAGTGGCCGCCGCCGGGTACGACCGAGATCGAGGTCGAAGGGGCGTACGACCTGCTGGCTTCCCAAGGTTACGAGTACGGCCCGCTCTTCCAGGGATTGCGGGCCGCATGGCGGCGCGGCGAGGAGATCTTCGCCGAGGTCGTGCTGCCCCAGGAGGGGCAAGCCGACGCCGAGCGGTTCGGGTTGCACCCCGCGCTGTTCGACTCCGTGCTGCACGCCGGCCTGGTCGCCGGGGACGGCGGCCGAGACGGTGAGACCGTCCTGCCGTTCGTGTGGAACGGGGTACGGCTTCACGCCGCCGGGGCCTCGGCGCTTCGGGCGCACATCGTGCCGTCCGGGCGCGACAGCGTGGCGATCCATGCGGCGGACGCGGCCGGCCGGCCCGTGCTGTCGGTGGCGTCATTGGTCTCCCGTGAGGTGTCCGCGGAGCGCCTGGCGGCCGCACGGACGCGGTTCCACGATTCGCTGTTCCAGGTGGAGTGGTCCGCCGTCCAGGCCAGGCCCGCAGGACCGGTCTCGACGGAGAGCTGGCACGCCGTGCCCGCCACCGGGCCGCTCCCCGACGCGGTGGTGCTGGAGTGCGAGGGCGGAAACGACGCCGCGGCGGTGCACGGTGCCACCCATCGCGCCCTTGAAGTGCTGCAGTCATGGCTGGCGGACGAGCGGATCTCCTCTTCGGCGCTGGTGGTGGTCACGAGCGGCGCCGTCGCGCTGCCGGGTGAGGACGTTCGAGACCTGGCAGGCGCGGCCGTCTGGGGACTGGTGCGCGCGGCCCAACTGGAGACCCAGGACCGCATCGTCCTGGCCGATGTGGACGGCCAAGTGGACGTGGCGGCCGTCCTGGCGTTGGGCGAGCCGCAGGTCGTGATCCGTGACGGCGTCGTGCACGCCGCGCGGCTGGCCCGGGTGCCGGTCGAGGCGGACGCCGACCAGGTGGCGGTCCTCGGTTCTGAGGACTCCGTCCTGGTGACGGGTGCGACCGGCATGCTGGGACGCCTGATCTCCCGCCATCTGGCCGGCACGCACGGAGTGAGGCGGCTGGTGCTGGCCGGCCGGCGCGGCTCCGAGGCCGCCGGCATGACGGAACTCCAGGCAGAGCTGGCCGAACTCGGCGCCGCCGTCGAAGTGGTCGCCTGTGACGTCGCCGATCGCGACGCCGTGGCCGGACTGCTGGCGAGCCGGCCGGTGACGGCCGTCGTCCACGTCGCCGGCGTCCTGGACGACGGTGTGATCGGCTCGTTGACGCCTGATCGGATGGACACGGTGCTGCGGCCCAAGGTCGACGCGGCCCTGAACCTGCACGAGCTGACCCAGGGAATGGACCTGTCGGCCTTCATCATGTTCTCCTCGGCCGCGGGCATGTTCGGCAACGCCGGCCAGGGGAACTACTCGGCGGCCAACGCCTTCCTCGACGCCTTGGCGGTCCACCGCCGGGCGAACGGCCTGGCGGCCCAGTCGTTGGGCTGGGGCCTGTGGAACGATGACGCCGGCATGGCCGGCGGGCTCGGCGAGGGCGGCACGCAGCGGATGAACCGTAACGGCGTGCAGCCGCTCTCGGCCGAACAAGGGCTCGCGCTGTTCGACACGGCGCGCACGATCTCCGTCCCGATGCTCATCCCGATGCGGCTCGACCTCGCGACCCTCGCCGCGAGCGGAGCGGAACTGCCGCACCTCTTCCACCGCCTGGTGCGGCCCTCGCGGCGCGTGGTCACGGCCAAGCCGCAGGCGGGGACGTGGGCCGAGCGTCTGGCGGGCCTGCCACGGGAGACGCGATTCGCGACGGTGCTGGAGCTGGTGCGGTCCCAGGCGGCGACGACGCTCGGACATGCGGGACCGGAGGCGATCGAACCCGGCAAGGCGTTCAACGAGCTCGGCTTCGACTCGTTGACCGCCGTCGAGTTCCGCAACGGCCTCAGCGGCGCCACCGGCCTGCGGCTGCCGGCCACGTTGGTGTTCGACTATCCGAGCGCCGAGACCGTGGCCGAGTACCTCACCGGCGAGATGTCAGGTCTGGCGGAGCGGACCGTGGCCGCGCGTCCGACGCTCCCGGCGACCGACGAGCCCATCGTGATCGTCGGCATGGCCTGCCGCTACCCCGGCGGCGTGTCCTCGCCCGAGGACCTGTGGAAGCTGGTTGCCGACGGGGCCGACGCGGTGTCCGGATTCCCGACGGCCCGTGGCTGGGACGTCGAAGGCGTCTACGACCCTGAGCCGGGGAAGCAGGGCAAGACATACGCGCGCGAGGGCGGTTTCCTGCACGAGGCGGGGAAGTTCGACGCGGAGTTCTTCGGGATCAGCCCGAACGAGGCTTTGATCATGGACCCGCAGCAGCGGCTTTTGCTGGAGACCTCGTGGGAGGCGTTCGAGCGGGCGGGTATCGATCCGGCGACGTTGAAGGGCAGTTCGACCGGTGTTTTCGCCGGGATGATGTACCACGACTACGTCACCAGCAGCAGTGCGGGCTCCATCGCGTCGGGCCGGGTGTCGTATGTGTTCGGTCTTGAGGGGCCGGCGGTGACGGTGGACACGGCGTGTTCGTCGTCGTTGGTGGCGATCCATCTGGCGAGTCAGGCGTTGCGGTCGGGTGAGTGTTCGCTGGCGTTGGCCGGTGGGGTGGCGGTGATGGCGACGCCGGAGACGTTCGTGGAGTTCAGCCGTCAGCGTGGGTTGGCGCGTGATGGCCGGTGCAAGTCGTTCGCCGCGTCCGCCGATGGGACGGGCTGGGGCGAGGGCGTCGGAGTGCTGTTGCTGGAGCGGTTGTCGGACGCGCGGCGTAATGGGCATCCGGTGCTGGCGGTGGTGCGTGGGTCGGCGGTGAACCAGGACGGTGCGTCGAACGGGCTCACGGCGCCGAACGGTCCGTCGCAGCAGCGGGTGATCCGTCAGGCGCTCGCGAACGCGGGACTGTCGGCCTCGGACGTGGACGCGGTGGAGGCGCATGGGACCGGGACGACGCTGGGTGATCCGATCGAGGCGCAGGCGTTGCTGGCGACCTATGGGCAGGATCGCGATCGTCCGTTGTGGCTGGGGTCGATCAAGTCGAATATCGGTCATACGCAGGCTGCTGCGGGTGTGGCGAGTGTGATCAAGGTGGTGCAGGCGATGCGCCACGGGGTGATGCCCAAGACGTTGCATGTGAATGAGCCGACGCCGCATGTGGACTGGTCGGCGGGTGATGTGCGGTTGCTGACCGAGGCGCGGGAGTGGCCGCAGAACGGGCATCCGCGGCGGGCGGGGGTGTCGTCGTTCGGTATCAGCGGCACCAACGCGCACGTGATCGTCGAGCAGGTCCCCGAAGCGGAGGTCACCCAGGAGGCCGGCCGGCACTCCGGGCTGTCGGGTGGCGACACCGCCGCCGGGCCCGAGGGCGTGTCCGCGGAGGCCGAGATCCAGGTCGCTGCTGGAGCGGGCACCGCTTCCAGGGCCGGAGCGGGCGCTGCTACCGGGACCGGAGTGAGTGATGCTGCCCGGACCCGAGTGGGCGATGCGGCAGGGGCAGGAGCCGAGACCACTGCCGGAGCGGGTGAAGGTCCTGGACTCGACGATGCTGCCGGAGACTCGGGCTCCCCGGTGGTCTCGTGGGTGCTGTCGGCCCGGTCGGTGGCGGCGTTGCGTGCGCAGGCTGAGCGGTTGTCGGTGTTCGTGGAGTCGAAGCCGGAGCTCGGTCTGTCTGATGTGGGTTTCTCGCTGGCGACTTCGCGTGCGGCGTTGGAGCATCGTGCGGTCGTGGTGGGCCGGGATCGCGATGAGTTGGTGCGGGGCCTGGCCGCGGTTGCTGAGGGAAGTGCCGGCGCTGCGGTGGTGCGTGGCCGCAGCGGCCAGGGCGCGACGGCGTTGATGTTCACCGGTCAGGGTGCGCAGCGGCTGGGTATGGGCCGGGAGTTGCACGCGGGTTTCCCGGTGTTCGCCGAGGCGTTCGACGCGGCGGTGGCCGAGCTGGACAAGCACCTGGCCCCGCAGCTGGACGGGCTCGTGGGCGACAGGGCGGACGAGCAAAAGGGCGGCCGTCTGACCGGTGAAGCGGCTGGTTCGCTGCGGGATGTGCTGTGGGGTTCCGATGCTGCGGTGCTGGATCGGACGGTGTTCGCTCAGGCGGGGTTGTTCGCTTTTGAGGTGGCGTTGTTCCGGTTGGTGGAGTCCTGGGGAGTTCGTCCGGACTTCGTCGCCGGTCATTCGATCGGTGAGATCGCCGCGGCGCATGTGGCGGGGGTGTTGTCGCTGGCGGATGCGGCGGCCCTGGTGGCGGCGCGTGGCACGTTGATGCAGGCCCTGCCATCGGGTGGGGCGATGGTGGCGATCGGCGCCGGCGAGGAGGAGGTCGCGGCGGCGCTGGAGGCGTTGCAGGCGCGGTCCGGGGGTGCGGCGGGGTCTGCGCTTGTGGGTATCGCGGCGGTGAACGGTCCCGCGTCGGTGGTGGTGTCGGGGGATGAGCTGGCGGTGTTGGAGGTCGCTGGGGAGTTTGAGGCGTCCGGGCGTAAGGTGCGGCGGCTTCGGGTGTCGCATGCGTTTCATTCGCCGTTGATGGATCCGATGCTGGCGGAGTTCGGCTCGGTGGTGGAGGGGCTGTCGTTCAGCGCGCCGCGTGTTCCGGTGGTGTCGGCGTTGACCGGTGAGGTGGCCGAGGGTTTGGACTTGCCGGGGTATTGGGTGCGGCATGTGCGTGAGCCGGTCCGGTTCGCCGACGCGGTGCGGACTCTTGAGGCGAAGGGTGTGTCGCGGTTCGTCGAGGTGGGCCCGGATGCGGTTTTGTCGGGGATGGGGCCTGACTGTGTCGCCCAGGACGGCGAGGCGGTGTTCGTCCCGTTGGTGCGCCGCGGCCGGATGGAGCCGGTGTCGTTGGTTTCGGGTGTGGGGCAGTTGCATGCGGTGGGTGTGGGGGTGGACTGGTCGGCGTTGTTCGCCGGGACCGGTGCCCGCCGGGTGGACCTGCCCACCTACGCCTTCCAGCGCCAGGACTACTGGCTGACCGATCTTGGTGAGAAGGCGGATGCGGCCGCCATCGGGGTCGGGGCGATCGATCACCCGATCCTCGGAGCGGTCGTGCCCATGCCGGACTCCGGCGGCGTCGTGCTCACGGGACGGCTGTCGGTGTCCACCCATCCGTGGCTGGCCGACCATGTCGTGAACGGCGTCACCCTGCTGCCGGGCACCGGGTTCGTGGAGCTCGCCGTGCGGGCGGCGGACGAGGTGGCCTGCGGTGTGGTGGAGGAGCTCACCCTCGGGACGCCGCTGGTGCTGCCGGAGCGGGGCGCGGTCGCCGTCCAGGTCGTGGTGGGTGCGCTGGACGAGTCGGGCCGCCGCTCGGTGCGCATCTACTCCCGCGCGGAGGATGGCGCGTCCACCGACGCGCCATGGACGCTCCACGCCGATGGCGTGCTCGCGGCCGAGGTCAGGGCGCCGTCCCTGGACCTGGCTGAATGGCCACCGGTCGGGGCCACGGAGCTGGAGGTCGACGGCACCTACGACCTGATGCGCAGCAGGGGGTACGGATACGGGCCCACTTTCCAGGGGCTTCGTGCTGCGTGGCGGCGTGGGGGTGAGGTGTTCGCGGAGGTGGCGTTGCCGGAGGGTGTGTGGGGTGATGCTGGGGGGTTTGGTGTGCATCCGGCGTTGTTGGATGCGGTGTTGCATGCGTTGAGTTTTGCGGGTGCGGGGGAGTCGGGGGTTGAGGAGACGGTGTTGCCGTTCTCGTGGGGTGGTGTGGTGTTGTTCGCGGCGGGTGCGTCGCGGGTGCGGGTGCGGTTGTCGGTGGGTGCGGGTGGTGATGTGTCGTTGGTGGTGGCTGATGGTGGGGGTGCGCCGGTGGTGTCGGTGGACTCGTTGGTGTTGCGTCCGGTGGCGGCGGGTCGGTTGACGCCGGCGGCTTCGGGGTCGGGCGGGACGCTGTTCGCGGTGGGATGGTCGCCGATCTCCTCAAGCGATGGCGGTATGGATTGGGCGCGGTGGGAGGACCTTCCTGCCTCCGGTGCGGTGCCTCCTGTCGTGGTTCTGTCATGTGAGACACCCGATGACGACACCCCGACCGCGGTCCGATCGACGCTCGATCGGGTGTTGGTGGTGGTGCGGGAGTGGTTGGCGGGTGAGCGGTTCGCTGGTTCGCGGTTGGTGGTGGTGACGCGGGGTGGTGTGGTCGCCGGGGTTGGTGACCTGGTGGATGTGGTGCAGGTTCCGGTGTGGGGGTTGGTGCGTGCGGCGGAGGCGGAGAATCCGGGTCGGTTCG
>NZ_JBHSFP010000078.1:0-9816 GCF_042654065.1 Sphaerisporangium dianthi
CGCTGGCCTACGGTCTGTGGGGTGGCGAGGTGGGGATGGGCCAGTGGCTGGCCGATGCCGACCTGGAGCGGATGCGCCGCCAAGGCCTGCCGCCACTGACCGTGGACGAAGGACTGGCACTGTTCGATGAGGCGGTCGCCTCCGGCCAGGCCAGCCTGGTCCCCCTGCACATCGACACCGCCGCCCTGCGCGCCCGGACCGACGAGGTGCCCGCCGCGCTGCGCGGCCTGGCGCACCGCCCCGCCCGCCGTACGGCCGCCGCCCGGACCGCGGGGTCCGGCGCAGGCATGCTCCAACGGCGGCTCGACGGGAAGAGCGACGCCGAGCGCGACCGGATCCTCCTGGAAACGGTGCGCACGCACGTGGCCGCCGTGCTGCAGCACGCCGGGCCTGAGCAGGTCGACCCGGACCGGGCGTTCCGCGAGCTCGGCTTCGACTCGCTCGCCGCGGTCGAACTGCGCAACCGGCTCGCCACCGCGACCGGCCTGACCCTGCCCGCCACCCTGGTCTTCGACCATCCGACCTCGAGGGCCGTGGTGGCCTACGTCACCTCGCGACTCGCCCCGGCCCCGCAGGCGGCGCCGGTGACGGCGGCCGTCGCGCCGGTCCCGGCCGACGACCCGATCGCGATCGTCGCCATCAGCTGCCGGTTCCCCGGCGGCGTACGGTCGGCGGAGGAGCTGTGGCGGCTGGTGGCCGACGGCCGCGACGCCGTCGGGGACTTCCCGGCCGACCGTGGATGGCCCGGTGACCGCATCTACGACCCCGAGCCGGGCGTGCCCGGCCGGACCTACGTCCGCGAAGGCGGCTTCCTCTACGACGCGGCCGAATTCGACCCGGAGTTCTTCGGCATCTCGCCCCGCGAGGCGCTGGCCATGGACCCGCAGCAGCGGCTGCTGCTGCAGGCGTCGTGGGAGGCGTTCGAGCGCGCCGGCATCGACCCGACGTCCATGCGGGGCAGCCAGACGGGTGTGTACGCCGGCGTGATGTACCACGACTACGGCACGCGGGCGCAGGACCTGCCCGAGGACCTCACGGCCTATCTGGGCAACGGCAGCGCGGGAAGCATCGCGTCCGGACGGGTCTCCTACAGCCTCGGACTGGAGGGCCCGGCCGTCACCGTCGACACCGCCTGCTCCTCTTCGCTGGTGGCCCTGCACATGGCCTGCCAGGCGCTGCGCTCGGGCGAGATCACGATGGCCCTGGCCGGCGGCGTGACGGTGATGCCCTCCCCGGAGATCTTCGTCGACTTCAGCCGGCAGCGGGGCCTGGCCGCCGACGGCCGGTGCAAGGCGTTCGCCGAGGCGGCCGACGGCACCGGCTGGGCCGAGGGCGTCGGGCTGCTGCTCGTCGAGCGGCTCTCCGACGCGCGGCGGCTCGGCCACCCGGTGCTGGCCGTCGTGCGCGGCACCGCGATCAACCAGGACGGCGCGTCCAACGGCCTGACCGCGCCGAACGGCCCATCGCAGCAGCGAGTGATCCGGCAGGCGCTGACCAACGCCGGCCTTGACGTCGCCGACGTGGACGCCGTGGAAGGGCACGGCACCGGCACCAGGCTCGGCGACCCCATCGAGGCGCAGGCTCTGCTCGCGACCTACGGCCAGGGGCGCGGCGAGGACCGTCCGCTGTGGCTCGGGTCGATCAAGTCCAACATCGGGCACGCCCAGGCGGCCGCCGGCGTCAGCGGCGTGATCAAGATGGTCATGGCGCTCCGCAACGGAATGCTGCCGAAGACCTTGCACGTGGACCGGCCGACGCCCCAGGTGGACTGGGCGGAGGGCGCGGTGCGGCTGCTCACCGAGGCGCGCGAGTGGCCGCGGAACGGGCATCCGCGCCGGGCCGGGGTGTCGTCGTTCGGGCTCAGCGGCACCAACGCGCACGTGATCGTCGAGGAGGCGCCGCAGACCGGCGCCGCTCCGGCCCCCGCCGCGACAGCCGACGCCGGGACCACCGACGCCGGGACCACCGACGCCGCGACTGCCGGCACCGGCGCTTCGCCGGTGTCCGGGCAGTCGCCGGAACCGGTGCTCGTGCCGCTGGTGGTCAGCGCGAAGAGCGGCGACGCCCTGCGGGCGCAGGCCGACCGGCTGAAGGCCCACCTCCAGGCCAACCCGGAGCAGCCGATCGCGGATGTCGCGTACTCGCTGGCCACCACCCGCGCCGCGCTGGCGCACCGCGCCGTCGTGCTGGCCCAGGACCGGGACGGCGCGCTGCGCGGCCTCGCCGGGGTCGCCGGCGGGCGCGAGACGGCCGAGACCGTCACCGGGACGGCCGCCGCCGACGGCCTGACCGCCTTCGTCTTCTCCGGTCAGGGCGCGCAGCGGCTCGGGATGGGCCGGCGGCTGCACGAGGACTTCCCCGCGTTCGCCGCGGCCTTCGACGCGGTCGTGGCCGAGCTCGACGGCCACCTCGACCGCCCCCTGCGGGAGGTGCTGTGGGAGGACGGGGCCGAGCTCGACCAGACGGTCTACGCCCAGGCCGGGATCTTCGCGGTCGAGGTCGCCCTGTTCCGGCTGTTCGAGTCGTGGGGCGTGCTCCCCGACCTGCTGATGGGCCACTCGGTGGGCGAGCTGGCGGCCGCGCACGCCGCCGGCGTGCTGTCCCTCGCCGACGCCTGCACGCTGGTGGCCGCCCGCGGCAGGCTGATGCAGGAACTGCCCCCCGGCGGCGCCATGATCGCACTACAGGCGACCGAGGAAGAGGTCCTGCCGCTGCTGACCGGCCGGGTCGCCCTGGCGGCCGTCAACGGCCCCGCCTCCGTCGTGATCTCCGGTGACGAGGACGCCGCCACCGCGGTGGCGGCCCGCTTCGCGGCCGACGGACGCAAGACGAGCAGGCTGCGCGTTTCGCACGCCTTCCACTCGCCGCTGATGGAGCCGATGCTGGAGCGGTTCGAGCGGATCGCGCGCGAACTCGACTACCGGCCGCCGCGCATCCGCGTGGTGTCCAACGTGACCGGCGCCGTCGCGACGGCCGAGCAGCTGACCTCGCCCGAGTACTGGGTCCGGCACGTCCGGGAGGCCGTGCGGTTCGCCGACGGCGTGCGATGCCTGGCCGGCGAAGGCGTGACCCGCTTCGTCGAACTGGGACCGGACGCGGTGCTGGCCGCGATGACGGAGGCGTGCCTGGACGACCCCGCCCTGATCGTCGTGCCCTCGCTGCGCAAGGACCGGCCGGAGACCGGGACCCTGATGGCGGGGCTGGCGCGCCTGCACGCCACCGGATCGGGCCCCGACTGGCTCCGCTTCTACGCCGGGCAGGACGTGCGCCACGTCGAGCTGCCGACCTACGCGTTCGAAAGGCGGCGGTTCTGGCTGGACGCGCCCGCGGCGGCCACCGGCGACGTGGCGGACATCGGGCAGCGGGCCGCGGGACATCCGCTGCTGAGCGCCGTGGTGGTCTCGCCCGAGTCCGACGGCGTCGTGCTGACGGGACGGCTGTCCATCGAGACGCACCCCTGGATCGCCGACCACGACGTGCTGGGCACCGTGCTGCTGCCCGGCACCGGCTACGTGGAGCTGGCGCTGCGGGCCGGCGAGGAGGTCGGCTGCGAGGTCATCGAAGAGCTGACCATCGAGGCGCTGATGCCGCTGCCGCCGACCGGCGGCACCGCGATCCAGGTCGTGGTGGGCGAGCCCGGCGACGACGGGCGCCGCTCGCTCGCGATCTACTCCCGCGTCGAGGACGCGCCCGAACACGTCCAGTGGACCCGGCACGTGTCCGGCGTCCTCGCCGAGGAAGGCAGGCCCGACGTCACGCCGGAGTCGTTCGACGTGGGCTACCGCGCCTGGCCGCCGGAGGGCGCCGAGCAGGTCGACATCAGCGACGTGTACGACTACCTGACCGCGCAGGGCTACCACTACGGCCCGATGTTCCGCGGCCTGCGGGCGGTCTGGCGGCGCGGCAGCGAGATCTTCGCCGAGGTGGCGCTGCCGGACGACGCCCGCCAGGCGGCGGCCCAGTTCAGGGTCCACCCCTCCCTGCTGGACGCGGCCCTCAGCGCTACCGACTTCCTCAACGGCCGCAAACCGCAGGACGTCGGCGCCTCGCAGCTGCCCTTCTCCTGGACCGGGGTGTCGCTGCACTCGGGCGGCTCGTCCCGGCTGCGGGTCCGGATCAACTGGGTCGGCGCGGACACGCAGGTCGGATCGGACGCGGTGCAGCTCGACCTCGCCGACAGCGTGGGAAATCCCGTGCTGTCGGTGGGATCGCTGGTCGTCAGGGCCGTGACGCCCGACCGGGTGGCCGCGGCCGCGGCCGCCTCCACCGGGACGAGGCTGCGTGAGTCGATCTATCAGGTCGGGTGGACCCACCTGCCCCTGGGCGCCGCCGGCGACGCCGCCATCGGCGACTGGGCGGTGGCGGGAGCCGACACGTTCGGGCTCGGCGCCCGCGTGCCCGTGTTCGGCGACCTCGCCGGCCTGGCCGCGGCGATCGGCGCGGGCACGCCGGCGCCGGAACTGGTGCTGTACTCCTGTCCGGCCGCGGATGGCGACGTGCCGGTCGCGACGCGGTCCGTCCTGGACGACGTGCTGGCCACGCTGCGCTCCTGGCTCGCCGACGAGCGCTTCGCCGCCTCCCGCCTGATGGTCGTCACCCGGGGGGCGGTGTCCCTCGACGGCGAAGCGCCGGACCTTGTCCAGGCGCCGGTGTGGGGCCTGGTGCGCTCGGCCCAGCAGGAGAACCCGGACCGGTTCACGCTGGTGGACCTCGACAAGGACGCGGACCACGCCGCCGTGCTGCCCGCCCTCGCGGCGCTGGGCGAGCCCGAGCTCGCCGTGCGCGGCAGCGAGGTACGCGTGCCCCGCCTCACCGGAGTGCCCGCGGGCGACGCCGCGGCGCCCGCGCCGTGGGACCCCTCCGGCACCGTCCTGATCACCGGCGGCACCAGCGGGCTGGGCGCCGTGGTGGCCCGGCACCTCGTCTCCGTCCACGGAGTCCGCCACCTGCTGCTGGCCAGCCGCAGAGGCGCCGCCGCGGAGGGAGCCGGCGAGCTCACGTCGGAACTGTCCGCCCTCGGCGCGACGGTCACCGTGGCCGCCTGCGACGTCGCCGATCGGGCGGACGTGGCCGGGCTGCTCGCGGGCATCCCCGCCGAGCACCCCCTGCGGTCCGTCGTGCACGCGGCCGGCGTCATGGAGAACGCGCTGATCGGCACGCTGTCGCGCGGGCAGATGGACCGGGTGCTCCGCCCCAAGATCGACGGCGGGTGGCACCTGCATGAGCTCACAAAGGACATGGACCTGGCGTCGTTCGTGCTCTTCTCGTCGGTGTCCGGCCTGGTGATGGGGGCTGGACAGGGCAACTACGCGGCGGCCAACCGGTTCGCCGACGCGCTCGCCTCGCATCGCCGGTCGGCCGGGCTTCCCGCCACCACGCTGGCCTTCGGCCTCTGGACGACGCAGACCGGGCTCGGCCTCACCGGACCCGGCGGGACCGGCGTGGACGCGGACGCCGAGGAGCGGCGCATGGTCGGCCTCGGGCTGCCGCCGATGTCGTCGGCCGAAGGGCTCGTGCTGTTCGACGAGGCGGTCGGAGCCGGCCGGCCGATGCTGGTCGTCATGCGCGTCGACGCCGCGGCACTGGCGGACGCGGCGGCCACGGGGCCCGCGATGCTCCGCGAGCTGGCCAAGGGCCAGGCACGGCGCCGCCCCGAACGCACCCCGGCCCCCCGGGCCTCCCGAGCCGACGGCGCGGGCACGGGCACGGGCGGCGGAGCCGTCACGCTCGAACAGCGCCTCGCCGGCCTCGGCGAGCAGGAACGCGGCCGCGTCCTGCTGGACCTGGTCCGCACCCACGTCGCCGCCGTCCGCCACGACGAGCCGGACGCGATCGACATGAGCAGGGGATTCACCGAGATGGGCCTGGACTCCCTGGCCGCCATCGAGCTGCGCAACCGGCTCCAGACGGCCACCGGACTGCGGCTGCCCGCCACCTTGATGTTCGACTACCCCAACCCCGGCACGCTGGCCGCCTTCCTCCTCGCCGAGTTGCTGCCCGGCATCGCGGAGAGCCCTGTGGCCGACCCGGAGGAGAGCTCGATCCGCCGGACGCTCGAATCCATCCCGGTCGCGAGGCTGCGGGAGTCGGGGCTGCTCGACGCGCTGCTGCGCCTCGCCGCCCAGGACGAGGCGGGCATGCCGGCGCCCGGCGCCGACCACAGCGAAGAGATCAAGAGCATGGACGTCGACGACCTGGTGCGGGCGGCGCTCGCCGGCGCCGACGGCGACCTCTGAGCCGCACTCGGCACATAACGCGACCACTGGCCGCTGACCAGAGAGACGGTTTCACCATGGGCACATCTGTCGATCAGATCGTCGAGGCGCTGCGCAAGTCGATGCTGGAGAACGAGCGCCTGCGCCGGCAGAACGGCATGCTCACCGCGGCCGCGACCGAGCCGATCGCGATCGTCGGCATGGCCTGCCGCTACCCCGGCGCCGTGACCACCCCCGACGAGCTGTGGCGGCTCGCGGCGGACGGAGTGGACGGCGTCGGACCGTTTCCCGCCGACCGCGGCTGGAACCTGGACGGCCTGTACGACCCGGAGCCGGGCAAGCAGGGCAAGAGCATCGCCCGCGAGGGCGGATTCCTCTACGACGCGGCGGACTTCGACGCCGCCTTCTTCGGCGTCTCCCCTCGGGAGGCGCAGGCGATCGACCCGCAGCAGCGGCTGCTGCTCGAAGTCGCCTGGGAGGCGTTCGAGAGCGCAGGGATCGACCCCCAGTCGCTGCGCGGCAGCCGGACGGCGGTCTACGCCGGGGTGATGTACCACGACTACGGCGCGGGCACCAGCGACGGCAGCCTGGTCACCGGGCGGGTCGCCTTCACGCTCGGGCTCGAAGGCCCGGCGGTGACCGTGGACACCGCCTGCTCGTCATCGCTGGTGGCGATCCACCTGGCGAGCCAGTCCCTCCGCAGGGGCGAGTCGTCGCTGGCTCTCGCCGGCGGCGTGACGGTGATGACCACCCCGGACATGTTCGTCTACTTCAGCGGCCAGCGCGGCCTGGCGCGTGACGGCCGGTGCAAGTCGTTCTCGGCGGCGGCCGACGGCACCGGCTGCTCCGAGGGAGCCGGACTGCTCGTGCTGGAGCGGTTGTCGGACGCGCGGCGTAACGGGCATCCGGTGCTGGCGGTGGTGCGCGGGTCGGCGGTCAACCAGGACGGCGCCTCCAGCGGCCTGACCACCCCCAACGGTCTGGCCCAGCAGCGGGTGATCCGCCAGGCTCTCGCCGACGCGGGACTGCCGGCGTCCGAGGTGGACGCGGTGGAGGCGCACGGGACGGGTACGACGTTGGGTGATCCGATCGAGGCGCAGGCGTTGCTGGCCACCTACGGACAGGACCGCGACCGCCCGCTGTGGCTGGGATCGATCAAGTCGAATCTCGGGCATACGCAGGCGGCCGCGGGTGTGGCCGGCGTGATGAAGATGGTGCTGGCGATGCGCCATGGGGTGCTGCCGAAGACGCTGCATCTGGAGCAGCCGAGCTCGCAGGTGGACTGGTCGGCGGGCGCGGTGGAGTTGCTGACCGACGCCCAGGAGTGGCCGCGGAACGGGCATCCGCGGCGGGCGGGGGTGTCGTCGTTCGGTATCAGCGGCACCAACGCGCACGTGATCGTCGAGCAGGCGCCGGAGGCCGAGGAAGCGGCCGCCGATCCGGGCGCGGCGCCCGGCACCTCTCTGGGCGCCCTGCCATGGGTGCTGTCGGCGCGGTCGGTGGCGGCGTTGCGTGCGCAGGCTGAGCGGTTGTCGGTGTTCGTGGAGTCGAAGCCGGGGCTCGGTCTGTCTGATGTGGGTTTCTCGCTGGCGACTTCGCGTGCGGCGTTGGAGCATCGTGCGGTCGTGGTGGGCCGGGATCGCGATGAGTTGGTGCGGGGTCTGGGCGCGCTGGCGTCGGGTGGTGTGGATCCGGGTGTGGTGGTGGGTCGTGCTCGTGGTGAGGGTGCTACGGCGTTGGTGTTCACCGGTCAGGGTGCGCAGCGGCTGGGTATGGGCCGGGAGTTGCACGCCGAGTTCCCGGTGTTCGCCGAGGCGTTCGACGCGGCGGTGGCCGAGCTGGACGAGCACCTGGCCCCGCATGTGGCTCGTCACCTGGCTTCGGCTGGGCTCGTGGACGGCCAGATGGCTGGGCAGGTCGACGGCCAGGCGGACGACCAGGCGGCTGGGCAGGCGTCGGGTCGGGTGGCTGGGCTGGTGGGCGGCCGGCTGACCGGCGATGCGGCTGTTTCGCTGCGGGATGTGCTGTGGGGTTCCGACGCCACGGCGCTCGATCGGACGGTGTTCGCCCAGGCAGGGCTGTTCGCTTTTGAGGTGGCGCTGTTCCGGCTGGTGGAGTCCTGGGGTATTCGTCCGGACTTCGTCGCCGGTCATTCGATCGGTGAGATCGCCGCGGCGCACGTGGCGGGGGTGTTGTCGCTGGCGGACGCGGCGGCCCTGGTGGCGGCGCGTGGCGTGTTGATGCAGGCTCTGCCTTCGGGTGGGGCGATGGTGGCGATCGGCGCCGGCGAGGAGGAGGTCGCGGCGGCGCTGGAGGCGTTGCAGGCGCGGTCCGGGGGTGCGGCGGGGTCTGCGCTTGTGGGGATAGCGGCGGTGAACGGTCCCGCGTCGGTGGTGGTGTCGGGGGATGAGCGGGCGGTGCTGGAGGTCGCCGGGGAGTTCGAGGCGTCCGGGCGTAAGGTGCGGCGGCTTCGAGTGTCGCATGCGTTCCATTCGCCGTTGATGGATCCGATGCTGGCGGAGTTCGCCTCGGTGGTGGAGGGGCTGTCGCTGAACGAGCCGCGTATTCCGGTGGTGTCGGCGTTGACCGGTGAGGTGGCCGAGGGGCTGGACACACCTGGCTATTGGGTGCGGCATGTGCGTGAGCCGGTCCGGTTCGCCGATGCGGTGCGCACTCTTGAGGCGAAGGGTGTGTCGCGGTTCGTCGAGGTCGGTCCGGATGCGGTTTTGTCGGGGATGGGGCCTGACTGTGTTGCCCAGGACGGTGAGGCGGTGTTCGTGCCGTTGGTGCGTCGGGGCCGGGTGGAGCCGGTGTCGGTGGTTTCGGGTGTGGGGCAGTTGCATGCGGTGGGTGTGGGGGTGGACTGGTCGGCGTTGTTCGCCGGGACCGGTGCCCGCCGGGTGGACCTGCCCACCTACGCCTTCCAGCACAAGCGCTACTGGGTCGATGACCCGGCGGTCGCCGATGTGAGCGCCGCAGGACTGGTGGCGGCGGAGCATCCGCTGCTGGGTGCCGTGGTGCCGTCCGCCGAGTCGGACGGCGTGGTGCTGACGGGATCGCTGTCGACCGGAGCGCATCCGTGGCTGGCCGATCACGCGGTACATGGGGTGGTGCTGCTACCAGGCACCGCGTTCGTAGAGCTGGCGGTCCGCGCCGGCGACGAGGTCGGTTGCGGCGTCGTGGAGGAACTGATCCTCGGGACGCCGCTGGTGCTGCCGGAGCGGGGCGCGGTCGCCGTCCAGGTCGTGGTGGGTGCGTCGGACGAGTCGGGCCGCCGTTCGGTGCGCGTCTACTCGCGGGAACCGGGAGCGGAGTGGACGTCGCATGCTGAGGGTGTGCTCGCGCCAGGGGGCGAGGCGCCGTCGTTCGACCTGACGGAGTGGCCGCCGGCCGGAGCCGACCCCGTAGGGGTGGACAAGGTTGACAAGCTGTACGACGTTCTGCGCGCTCAAGGCTACGACTACGGGCCGACCTTCAGGGGGGTTCGTGCTGCGTGGCGGCGTGGGGGTGAGGTGTTCGCGGAGGTGGCTTTGCCGGAGGGTGCGTGGGGTGATGCTGGGGGGTTTGGTGTGCATCCGGCGTTGTTGGATGCGGTGTTGCA
>NZ_JBHSFP010000079.1:0-9402 GCF_042654065.1 Sphaerisporangium dianthi
GGCTCATCGCTCAGGGCAAGGGTCTGAGTGATCTGGTCGAGCAGCAGGTGCCGCAGTCGATCACGCTGACGTCGGAGACCATCACCAAGGAGAACGCGCAGAAGTATCTGCCGCTGGGCTTCGAATCATGAGTCCTGCCGCCGGGGTCCGGCGCGTCCCGGTCACCGAGGCCGGCCACCCGTGCGCGGGGGCCTGGCGGGCGCCGGGACATGGGTCCGAATCACACCTCACGCGGACGGCGGCGCACCGTCGCGGCCGTCCGCGAGAGCTCACCCGCCGTGCGCACTCTGCCGTGCGCACCTTGCCATGACGAACCGACCGCGAGAGGAGACTGATGAGTACCGGAGTATGGCTGATCGGAGCACGAGGATCGGTCGCGGTCACCAGCATGACCGGAGCCCTGGCGGTGCGGGCGGGCCTGGCCGCGCCGACCGGATGCGTCCTTGAGTCGCCCGGACTGCACAGCGATTCCCTGCCCGGCATCGGAGACCTGGTCTTCGGCGGCCACGACATCTCCTCGGTCCTCCTGGACAAGAAGGCCGCCGCGCTGGCCGAGGCGGGCATCGTCCCGGCCCGGCTCGCCGAGGCCGTGCGGGACGCGCTGCTCGAGATCGAACAGGACGTGCGGCCGCTGCCGGTCGGCGCCACCCAGGCCGAGACGGCGGAGGAGATCGGCGCCGACCTCGACCGTTTCCGCCGGCGCCACGGGCTGGACCGGGTCGTCGTGATCAACGTGTCGACCACCGAACCGGCGCCGCCGTCACACCCTGCCCATGCCGACCTCGACGCGTTAGATGCCGCGCTGCACGGCCCGGACCCCGTCCTGCCTCCTAGTTCCCTGGTCGCCTACGCCGCCCTGCGCGCCGGCTGCCCGTATGTCGACTTCACGCCCTCCACCGGCGCCCGCCTGCCCGCCCTCGACGCGCTGGCCCGCGAGCAGGGGCTCCCGTACGGGGGGCACGACGGCAAGACCGGCGAGACGCTGGTCAAGTCGGTGCTCGCCCCGATGTTCGTCCAGCGCAACCTGAAGGTGCGCACCTGGTCGGGGATCAACCTGCTGGGCGGCGGCGACGGCGCCAACCTGGCCGAGCCCGCGGCCAACGCGGCCAAGTCCGCCAGCAAGCAGCGGGTGCTGGCCGAGACGCTCGGCTACGTCCCGCAGGGCGACACCCGCATCGACTTCGTGGAGGACCTCGACGACTTCAAGACCGCCTGGGACCTGATCACCTTCGAGGGCTTCCTCGGCACGCGCATGCGCATGGAGTTCAGCTGGCACGGCTGCGACTCCGCCCTGGCCGCGCCGTTGATCCTCGACCTGGCGCGGCTG
Source organism: Sphaerisporangium dianthi (assembly GCF_042654065.1). Lineage (NCBI taxonomy): Bacteria > Bacillati > Actinomycetota > Actinomycetes > Streptosporangiales > Streptosporangiaceae > Sphaerisporangium > Sphaerisporangium dianthi. Next base: position 1,328 of record NZ_JBHSFP010000079.1, read on the forward strand.
ACGGCGGCCGCCCACCAGGCCGGGCGCACGGGACCGCTCACCGAACTGGCCTTCTTCTTCAAAGACCCCCTCGGAGAGGTCCCGCACGCCCTGGCCGACCAATGGCAGGCGTTGCGCGACGCCGTCGCCTCGTACGGCGCGCGGAGCACACCGCTATGACGACGCTGCGCGACCTGCTGGACCTCGTCCGTGCCCCGGCCGCGCTGTCGGTCCCCGGCGACGTGGTCGCCGGGGCGGCCGCCGGCGGGGTGCTCGGCCGCCGCACCGCCGGTCTGGCCTGCTCCTCGGTCTGCCTGTACTGGGCGGGGATGGCCGCCAACGACTGGGCCGACCGGCATCTCGACGCGGTGGAGCGCCCCGAGCGCCCCATCCCCTCAGGGCGGGTGCCCGCGAACGCGGCCCTCGGCACGGCGGTGGGACTCACCGTCGCCGGCGTCGCCCTGGCCGGGCTCGCGGGCGGCCGGCGTGCCCTGGCGGTCGCCGCGCCGCTGGCCGCCGCCGTCTGGGCCTACGACGTGCTGGCCAAGGGCACCGCCGCCGGCCCGCTGACCATGGCGCTCTGCCGCGGCCTCGACGTGCTGCTGGGCGCCAGTCCCGGGCGCTCCGTCACCGCCGCGCTGCCGTCCGCCGCCACGATCGCCGCCCACACGTACCTGCTCACCACGCTGTCCCACGGAGAGGTGTCGGGCGGGCACCCGAGCGTTCCCGCCGCGACCCTGGCGGGAACCGTCGCGCTCACCGCCGCCACCGCCCGCGGCAGCGCGAACGGGACGCAGCCCGCCCTCGCCGGCTGGTACGCCGCCCAGTTCGGGCTCCCTCAGGCGCGCGCCGTCGCCGACCCCTCGCCCGGGCGCGTCCGCGACGCGGTCACCGCGGGCATCGTCAGCCTGCCCGCACTCCAGGGAGCCCTCACCGCGCGCGGCGGCGCCCCCCGCGTCGCCCTCGCCATCGCGGCGGCGGCCCCGCTGGCCCGGCGCCTGGTCAAGAAGATCGCGGCGACATGAGGTTCGGCTACGGCACCAACGGCTTCGCCAACCACCGGCTGCCGGACGCGCTCGACGTCATCGCCGGCCTCGGATACGAGGGAGTGGCGCTCACGCTCGACCACTGCCACCTCGACCCGTACGCCGACGGGCTGGGACGGCGGGTGGCGGAGGTCGCCGACCGGCTGCGCACCCTCGATCTGGCGGTGGTCGTCGAGACCGGTGCGCGCTACCTGCTCGACCCCCGGCGCAAACACGCCCCGACGCTGCTCGACGACGACCGCGGCCTGCGGGTGGACTTCCTGCGCCGCGCCGTCGCGATCGGAGCCGACCTGGGCGCCGAGGCGGTGTCCTTCTGGTCCGGCATCCGCCCGGCCCCGCTCGACCAGGCCGTCGCCTGGGACCGGCTGGTGGCCGGGTGCGAGCAGGTCGCCGAGGCCGCCCGGCGGGCCGGTGTGCCGCTGGGCTTCGAACCGGAGCCGGGGATGCTCGTGGAGACGATCGCCGGCTGGCGGCGGCTGCACCGGGCCCTGGGCGCGCCGGACGGCTTCGGCATCACGCTCGACATCGGGCACTGCCGCTGCAACGAGCCCGATCCGGTGCCCGGCTGCGTCGCCGGCGTCGCCGAGCACCTGGTCAACGTCCAGATCGACGACATGCGGCTCGGCGTGCACGAGCACCTGGAGTTCGGCGAGGGGGAGATCGACTTCCCGCCGGTGCTGCGCGCGCTCACCGACGCCGGTTACCGGGGCCTGGTCGCGGTCGAGCTGCCCCGCCATTCCCACGCGGCGCCCGCCGTCGCCGCGCGTTCGATCGACTTCCTGCGCGCGGCACAGAAGGCATCGGTGGAAGGGAGACCGTCATGACACTGACGCGACGGCTACGCGACGCACTGCGCGACGCATCGCCGGGGGAGTGGCTGGAGGGCGCGCTCGCCGCGGCGGCCGAGCGGCCCGGGACGATCGGCCGGTCCTTCGCCGCGGCCGGGCGGAGCGCCGGCCGGGAGCCCCTGCCCGGGGCGCCGGGCTGGACGGCGGACGAGGCCGCGCGGGCGCTGCTGCTGTCCGCGCTGCCACCGGACCGGCTGGTCGCCGAGACCGGCGAGCTCTACCGCTACGGCGACGCCGACGAGAAACGGGCCGTGCTCAAGGCGCTGCCGATGCTCGCCGTCGGCGCCGAGGCCGTGCCGCTGCTGCACGACGCGATCCGCACGAACGACACGCGCCTGGTGGCGGCCGCGCTCGGCCCGTACGCCCGCCACCTCGACCAGGCCGCCTGGCGGCAGGCGGTGCTCAAATGCGTGTTCATGGGCGTGCCCCTGACCGCCGTCGACGGGCTGGACGAGCGGGCCGACCACGAGCTGGCGGCCATGCTGGCCGCCTTCGCCGACGAACGCGCGGCGGCGGGACGCCCGATGCCCGCCGACGCGGCCGCCCTGCTCGACCGTCTGACCCAAAAGGAGGCCTGATGCGCATTTTCGACCCGCACATCCACATGACGTCGCGCACCACCGACGACTACGCGCGGATGGCCGCCGCCGGGGTCCAGGCGATCGTGGAGCCCGCCTTCTGGCTGGGGCAGCCCCGTACCAACCCCGGCTCGTTCGCCGACTACTTCGACTCGCTGCTCGGCTGGGAGCCGTACCGGGCCGCGCAGTACGGCGTCGTCCACCACGCGACCATCGCGCTGAACCCCAAGGAGGCGAACGACCCGCGCTGCCTGCCCGTGCTGGACCTGCTCCCGCGCTACCTGGACAAGGACCGTGTCGTCGCGGTCGGCGAGATCGGCTACGACTCGATGACCCCCGAAGAGGACGACGCCTTCGAACGGCAACTCGCCCTGGCCGTCGAGCACGACCTGCCCGCGCTCGTGCACACCCCCCACCGCGACAAGGCCCGCGGCACCCGGCGCACCGTCGAGGTCGTCGCCGCCTCCGGAATCGCGCCCGGGCGGGTGGTCGTGGACCATCTCAACGAGGTCACCGTCGACATCGTGCACGACTCCGGATGCTGGATGGGCTTCTCCATCTACCCCGAGACCAAGATGACCCCCGATCGCATGGTGGAGATCCTGCGCAAGCACGGGCCGGAGCGGATGCTGGTCAACTCCGCCGCAGACTGGGGCGTCTCGGACCCGCTGCTGACGCTGGAGACCGGCAGGGCGATGCTGGCCGCAGGGTTCACCGCCGACGACGTCGACCGCGTGCTGTGGCGCAACCCCGTGGAGTTCTACGAGCAGTCCGGGCGTCTCGACCTCACCGGCGCCGGCGCCGGCGCAGGTGAGCCGACCTTCGCCGGCAGTTCGATCAAACGCGGGGGCAGCTGATGCGGCTGTCCCACCCCGGAGGGGCGCCGCTGCACCTCAGCTACTGCACCAACGTGCACCCGGCCGAGGATCTCGACGGCATCATCGCCCAGTTCGACGGCTACGCGGTCCCGATCCGCGAACGCCTCGGCGTCGACGTCCTCGGGCTCGGGCTCTGGCTGGCCGCGCCCGTCGCCGCCGCCCTCGCCGCCGATCCGGCGCTTCGCGGAAGGCTCCGCCGGGAGCTGACCACACGGGGCCTTGAGGTGGTGACCCTCAACGGCTTCCCCTACCGTTCCTTCCAGGATCCGGTGGTCAAGTACGCGGTCTACCAGCCCGACTGGACGACGCCGGAGCGGCTCTCCTACACCCTGGACCTGGCGCGCGTCCTCGCGGACCTGCTGCCGGACGACGCCGCCCGTGGCTCGGTGTCCACCCTGCCGCTCGCCTGGCGCGACCCCTGGAACGCCACGATGGCGGAGCAGGCCGCGCGCCGGCTCGACGAGCTCGCCGCCGGCCTGGCCGCCGTCGAGTCCGACACCGGACGCGTCGTACGCGTGGCGTTCGAACCCGAACCCGGCTGCGTCGTCGAGACCACCGAGCAGGCCGTGGCCCACCTGGCGGACGCCGACCACGACCGGCTCGGCGTCTGCCTCGACCTAGCCCACCTGGCCTGTGCCTGGGAAGAACCCGCCGCCGCGTTGCGCGCGCTGCGCGACGCCGGCCTGCCCATCGTCAAGGTCCAGCTCTCGGCGGCCCTGGAGACCGACGAGCCAGAGGCGCTGCGCGAGTACGTCGAGCCGCGCTTCCTGCACCAGACGCGCACCCCCGCGGGCGACGCCGCCGACGACCTCGACGACGCCCTCGACCGGCGGCTGCCCGCACCGTGGCGCGTCCACTACCACGTACCGCTGCACGTCTCACCGGCCGCGCCGCTCACGGCGACCACGCCGCTGCTGCGCGAGGCGCTCGCCGAACTCGCCGGCGGCCCGCAGCCGCTGTGCGACCACTTCGACGTGGAGACCTACACCTGGGGCGTCCTGCCGGTCGCGCTGCGCCCGCAGACCGGCGAGCAGCTCGCCGAGGGCATCGCCGACGAACTGGACTTCGTCCGCGCCGAACTTCGCCACCTGGGAGTGAAAGCATGACATCGTTGCTGGTCCTGGACGTCGTGGGCCTGACCCCGAGGCTGCTGGCCCACATGCCGCGGCTGCGTGCCGTCGCCGCGGACGGCTTCGAGGCCGAACTCGGCACCGTCCTGCCCGCCGTCACCTGCTCGGTGCAGTCGACCTTCCTCACCGGCGCGCCGCCCGCCGAGCACGGCATCGTCGGCAACGGCTGGTACTTCCGCGACCTCGGCGAGGTCCTGCTGTGGCGCCAGCACAACGAACTCGTCGCCGGGGACAAACTGTGGCACGCCGCCCGGCGGGAGCGGCCCGGCTTCACGGTGGCCAACGTGTGCTGGTGGTACGCCATGGGCGCCGACGTCGACTGGACTGTCACACCGCGGCCGATCTACCACGCCGACGGCCGCAAGGACCCGGACTGCTACACCTTCCCGCCGGAGCTGCACGACGAGCTCACGTCGGCTCTCGGGACCTTCCCCCTGTTCACCTACTGGGGCCCGGGAGCGGGCATCGCCTCGTCGGCGTGGATCTGCCGCGCCACCGAGCACGTCATGGCCGCGCACAACCCCGACCTGACGCTGGCCTACCTGCCTCACCTCGACTACGACCTGCAGCGGTACGGCCCGTCCGACCCGCGCTCCGCGGCGGCCGCCGCCGAGCTCGACGGCGTGCTGACCCCCCTGCTGGACGCCGCCGCGGCGCGCGGAAGCACCGTCGTGGCCCTGTCGGAGTACGGGATCACCGACGTCTCCCGCCCCGTCGACGTCAACCGGGCGCTGCGCGCCGAAGGTCTCCTCCGCGTCCACACCCAGGCGGGCATGGAGTACCTCGACCCGTGGACCTCGCGGGCGTTCGCCGTCGCCGATCACCAGGTGGCGCACGTCTACGTGGCCGACCCGGCCGACGTCCCGGCCGTCGCCAAGCTCTGCGCGTCCATCCCCGGCGTCGCCGAGGTGCTCGACGAGGAAGGCAAGCGGGAGCACGGCCTGGACCACCCTCGCTCCGGCGAACTCGTCCTGCTCGCCGAGCCCGACGCCTGGTTCACCTACTACTACTGGCTCGACGACGCTCGTGCCCCCGACTTCGCCCGCGTGGTCGAGATCCACCGCAAACCCGGCTACGATCCCGCCGAACTCCTCTTCGACCCCGAGGACCCCGGCGGCGCCAAGCGCCGGGCCGGGGTGGCGCTGCTGCGCAAGAAGCTCGGCATGCGCTATCTGATGAAGGTCGTCGGGCTCGACGCGGGCGCCCGCGCGGTGCGCGGCTCCCATGGACTGCTGCCCACCGACCCCGCCGACGCCCCGGTGCTCCTCTGCTCCGACCCCTCGGCCGCCAGAGAACGCTTCGAGGCCACGGACGTCAAGGACCTGCTCCTGCGTCTCGCACTGAGGTGAACCCCCCGATGGGGCCGTGGTCACCGTGGATCGGCCCGCCGCCGTCCTGGTGAGCGGGATCGGGCAAGGTGGCGCTCGTCTCCCTGAGGGGGCCGGCAACCTGAGGTGGCGGCCGGCAACCTGAGGGGCCCGCAACGCGGAAAGGCCGCGCCGGACCGGCGCGGCCTTTCCTTGCGACCTTCACGGCGCCTCGCGGAGCCGACGAAGGCGATGGCCTGTCAGGTGCACATGCCTAGAGGGTGCCCGGCCCGAACGGGAACCGGCCGTAGTAGTCGCCGACCTGGCTGCGGTAGGCCGGCTCCTTGTAACTCGCCTCGTCGAACTCAGGAGAGTCCTTGATCTCGTCCTTGGTGCGGCTGACGTAGACCTTCTTCTCCTGCGGGTCGATGCGGGTCACCGTGCTCGCGGGAAGCAAGACCTTCTTGCCGAAGATCCACGGGCCGGTGTCGACGATCAGGTAGCTCTCGCCGACCTCGTACGTCGCGTCGTCCACGGAACCGATCTTGCCGTCCGTGGCCTCCACGTGATATCCGACCACGTCGAAGCTCTGGTGAGCGCCGCTCACGGTCGGGCTGTAACTCCAAAGATCCTGCTGCATCTTCGTGTTCTCCCTTCGATCGTTTCGTCGGGACTCTTCGCCCTACCCGCTCGTCGCTCGTGAAACATCGACCCGTGGACAGGGCCGCCTCACCCGGAGGTGAGGCGGCCCGGTGATCCTCTCGCCGGGGCCGATGTCACGGGCACTCCCGGAGTGCCGCTAATCTGGACAGGGTCATGCGCCGCTAGCTCAGTTGGTTAGAGCAGCTGACTCTTAATCAGCGGGTCCGGGGTTCGAGTCCCTGGCGGCGCACCACGGCAATGGCCGATGGCCTGGGCATCCTTCACTTGACGGAGGGTGCCCACAGTCATTTCCGGCCCCGTGCGGGGCATGGCCGGTACGTGGCCGGCGCATCAGGTGACGGTCTCCGGTGCGGCGGGGCCGCCGCCCCAGAGCGAACGATCACTCAGCGGCACCTCCAGCTCGGCTGGTCGAAGGGCTACGATCCTGGGATGACCTGGTTGGCCGATACCCGGAACGCCTACGACGCCATCGCGGCCGGCTACGCCGACGAGACCCGTGACCTGCTCGACAGGCTGCTCTACGTTCGCGCAGGGGTTGTGCTGTTCGCCGACCTGGTCCGCGCGATCGACGGCGGGCCCGTCGCCGACGTGGGCTGCGGGCCGGGGCACACCACCGCCCTGCTGCGGGAACTGGGCGTGGACGCGTTCGGCATCGACCTGTCACCCGCGATGATCGAGATCGCGCGACGCGAGCACCCCGGCGCGCGGTTCCAGGTCGGTTCGATGACCGACCTGGAACTCGCCGACGATTCCCTCGCCGGTGTGCTCGCGTGGTGGTCGCTGATCTACATCCCCGACGAGGCCGTGCCGGGCGTGCTCAGACGGTTCCACCGGGTACTGCGACCGGGCGGGGTGCTGGCCGCGGGATTCCACGTAGGTGATGAGTCGATACGCGAAACGACCAGTGACGGCGACCAGTCGACGCACGCGTACGTGTACCACCGACAACCGTCCCGCGTGGCCGACTGGCTCCGCGAGGCGGGCTTCACCGTGGAAGCACAGCACCTGCTGAACCCCGACGAGACGAAGCAGGGCGCGATCCTGTTCGCCCGCCGACCCACAGCACCGCCCCGCTAGGTCTCCGGTGCGGCGGGGCCGCCGCACCGGAGCATCTCTCAGCAGGAAGAGAGATGGGTCAGCAGGTGGAGTTGGTCAGGCCGCTGGGCGGTTCCCCCGCCCGGCGTCGGAGGCGAAGCCGGGGGGAGATCCGGTGCCGCCGTTCTAGCTCCACTTCTGGTTGTTGCCGCCGTGGCAGGTGTAGAGCTGGATCTTGGTGCCGTTGGCGGTGCCCTGGCCGGTGGCGTCCAGGCACAGTCCGGACTGCACGCCGGCGATGCTGCCGTCGGAGTTGCGGCGCCACTGCTGGTTGGTGCCGCCGTGGCAGGAGTAGATCTGCACCTTCACGCCGTTGCCGGTGCCGGCCGCGTCCAGGCACTTGTTGCCGTAGACCCTGATCTCACCGGCGGAGGTGGAGGACCAGTTCTGGTTGGTCTGGCCGTTGCAGTCCCACAGTTGCACCTGGGTGCCGTCGGTGGTGGTGGCGTTCGGCACGTCGATGCAACGACCGGAGGCCACACCCCTGATCGGACCGCTGCCGCCGGGAGTCGGGGTGGGGGTGGGCTCGGGGGTGGGGGTCACCGTGGGTG
>NZ_JBHSFP010000080.1:0-7294 GCF_042654065.1 Sphaerisporangium dianthi
CCGCTACGGCGTCTCCCACTTCTCCGGCAAGTTCCGCAAGGGCGGCTTCGACGACTTCCGCATCCGCGTCGGCGAAGGCACCCGCGGCGACTACGACTGGGGCCAGTACCGCTACCTCTTCTAAACCGCCCACTCACCACTCGTCCCAGGACCGGCGGGTCATCGCTCCGAAGACCGATGACCGCCGCTCCCGGCCGGAGGGGCGGCTTGGCCAGGACCCGGCCGGGGTGGGCTTGGCCGGGATCCGGCCGTCGCCCGCCCCGGTGGAGGTTCAGCGCGCGCCGGGAACCGATGCGCGGGTGAAATCGGCGACGGCGAGGGTGAACGCCTCGGGCTCTTCCAGGTGGCACATGTGGCCGCTACCCGGCAGGACGATGAGGCGCGACCCGGGGATGCCCTCGTGCAGCATCCGCGACCAGCGGGGGCCGCAGATGAAGTCGTGGGCGCCGGTGATGGCCAGCGTGGGGATCGCGATCGAGGCAAGCGCGTCGCGCACGTCGAACGGCGCCGGCTCCTCCCCGCGCATCGGGTCGATCCACGCGAGCAGGCCCGCTCGCATCGGCGCGAGCTCCTCGTGGGCCCAGTAGTCGGCGAAGTAGAGCGGCAGGATCCGGCGCAGCGCGGTGGTGTAGTCCTCGTCGGTGCCGGCGGCCAGCGCCTCCTGGAAGGCGTCCGGCATTCCGGCCGCCTCCGGCCGGCCCGGGTGCCGCTCCGGGAACCGGGCCACCTCGGCCATCGCGGAGTTCCAGAACTCCTCTCCGGTGACCGGTGAGGTGGCGAACAGGATCAGGCCGGCGACCCGGTCCGGGTGGTCGAGCGCGTAGCGCTGCGCGACGAATCCGCCGTGCGAATGCCCGAGCAGGAAGACCTTCTCCGCGCCGAGGTGTTCGACCACGCCGTGCAGGAACCGCGCGTAGGCGTCCAGCCGGTAGTCGCGGGGATCGTCGAGGCGGCCGGAGTTCCCGGTGCCCACCGGCTCCAGGTAGACCATGGTCAGTCGCTGCTCCAGTGACGGCACGCGGAGGTACTCCCAGGCGATGCCCGGGCCACCCGAGTGCGCCACGCACACGGGTCCGGTGCCGGCGACGTGGAAGACCTGCCGCACTCCGTCGATGAAGATCTCGTGCGTGCGCATGCCGGTGGCGGTGGAATCCATCTGGTCCTTCTTCACGATCACGGCCCGGCGGGAGCCGGGCCTCGGCCAACGCCAACCAGATGCGGGCCACGCGGCAGAAGTTCGGTCTCCCCGCCGTCTTTCTCCGGGACCTGAAGCTTTGCCGCGTCCGGCCCCACGGCGGCCGGTCCTCGGTCACGTGCCCGGCTCCTCGAATCGCCACGGACGCGCTGAGACGGGCCGGAGGCGCCGGTCTCAGCCGGCTGATCGTGCGGGGCGCGGGTGGAACAGCCGCAGGCGTCGCACCCGGCCGCCGCGAAGCAGGTGCAGCCACACCACACTGGGCGGGCAGTGGGCCGGGTCGTCCGGCGGACTGATCAGATCGGCCTCCCATATCGTGAGGTCCCGACCGGCCACCACGTTGGTGATGCGCTGACGCACGCCGTCCGCGAGGTCGGTCTCCATCCCCCGCAGTGCGAACCTCCGGCCGTCCGGCGCCCGTTCGCCGTTGGGTCTGACGAACTCGGCGTCGGGCCGCCAGTAATCCTCGATGACGTCGGCGAACGCCCCCCGCTGTGCTGCGGCCATCATCTGCTCGGCCTCCCGGCGGCGGGCCATGGTGACCGAGGCGGCGTCATCGTGCGCCAGGTCGGCCGTGCGGCGCAGCGCCTCGGGCAGCTTTGCCCTGGCCTGGCTCAGCCGGCTGCGGACGGTGCCGACCGGCACGCCGCACAGCGCGGCGATCTGGTCGTAGGAGGAGACGTCGCTGAAGTAACGCAGCAGGGCGACCAGGCGCACCGGTTCGGACAGCTCGTCCAGCGCCTTCCAGACCCAGTCGCGCAGTGAACGGCCGTCGAGCAGCTCCTCCGGTGTCGGCTCTCTGGACGGCAGGGCCAGCGACTCCATGTCCTCCAGCGGTATGGCGCGCGTCTCACGCAGACGCATCCGGCATCCGTTGCGGACGATCGCCCGCAGCCATGGGCCCACGGCCGCGGGGTCGCGCAGGTCTCCGATGCGCCGCATCGCGAGCAGCACGGCGTCCTGGACCACGTCCTCGGCGTCCGGCCCGTATCCGAGCACGCTCAGCGCGACCGCCTGCATGCCCGCCATGTGCCGCGCGATGAGCAGCCCGAGGCTCGCCGCGTCACCGGACCGCGCGGCGAGGACCAGCTCAGTGTCGGATTCCGCCTGCCGCGGCACACCGCTCTCCTCTCCGGGGGGCACCAGGGCTTTCCGGGGGCACCAGGGCGCCCCTTTCCAGATGCGGCGGCCCGCCGGAGAGTTCGGTCTCTCCTTCGCCCGATCTCCCGTCGGGCCGCACGCGGAGGCCCGGACGGCATGACGCCGCCCATGCCGGCGTGGCACGGACGGCGTGCCCGGCCTTCCGCCGCACGGACGGACTGCCCGGCCTTCCGTCACACGGACGGCGTGACGTGGTTCCGCGTTAAGCGAGGGGCGTGACCGGACCGGTGCCGGACGCCCTCCGCGACCACCTGGAGGTAGGAGGCCATTCTAACGGTGGGATGCGTCACCTGCGGAAACGCACCAGCGGCGAAGGGGACATCACCCGTGGGCGTGCCTTCACCGTCCGAGATCGGCGGGGTCAGCGGTAGCCGGTGGTATCGGCGGGTTTGCCCGCGTCTTGTACCTCCACGAGGTAGCGCCAGGCGTCGGGGCGGCTGCCGTCCACGTCGGTGAAGCCGTAGACCTGGGCCAGCTCGCCGCTGGACAGTGACCGGCCGTTCCAGCGGGCGCGCTCGGGGTCGGCGGCCAGCGCCACGACCGCGCGGCCGACGTAGGCGGGGGTCTCGGAGATGGCGAAATGGGGCTGCCCGGACAGCGCGTCACGCCAGTTGGCCTCGGTGACGCCGAAGGCGTCGAGCATGATCTCGGAGCGCATCCAGCCAGGGGTGAGCGCCACGGCGGTCGAACCATGGGGGGCGAGCTCTTCGGCCTGGGCGAACGCCATGCGGATCACCGAGGTCTTGGCCAGGTCGTAGAAGAAGGAGATGCGGTAGTTCTCGGCGTTGTACCCGGCGGTGCCGTCGGTCATCTCGACGACCAGGCCGCCCGGGTTCTTGAGCATCAGCGGCAGGGCGTGGTGGCTGGTGACGATGTGGGTGTCGATCGCCAGGCGCAGGATGTGCAGGCCCGTGTCGAGCGAGTGCTCCCAGAGCTTCTGGTTCCAGCTGAACAGCTGCTCGCCGCCCCAGATGTTGTTGACGAGGACATCGAGCCGGCCCTGCTCGCGGCCGATGCGCTCGACGAGCGCCTTCACCTGATCGGGCTCGAGGTGGTCGACCCGCACCGGGATCGCCTCGCCGCCCGCGGCGGCGACGAGCTCGGCGGTCTCTTCGATGGTCTCGGGCCGGTCGATCTCGGAGCGGTGCCCCCGTGTGCTGCGCCCCGTCACGTACACCGTCGCGCCGGCGGCGCCGAGCTCGACCGCGATGGCGCGCCCCGCCCCTCGTGTCGCCCCGGCGACCAGGGCGACCTTGCCTCTCAAGTCCTCGCTCATGCCCCGATCGTGCCAGGCCCCTCCGACATTTCCCCCTGGCGGCGAGGCCGCCGCGCGGCACGTCGTCCGCCGTGCCGCCGCGCCGGCCGTCGATGCTCCGCTCGCCGGACGGGGCAGTTCGCCGGGATCACTTCGACAGGTAAAGGATCTTCCACGTCCCCGCGTACAGGCAGTTGAGGGAGGGCTTGGCGGACTTGGGCTCGGAACAGACCTTCAGCTCGACCTGGTAGACGTTCTTGAACCTCACCGCGAAGCGCTTGGGGGAGCCGTAGGAGCAGTCGCGGACGCTGTGGTGCTTGAAGGGCAGGTTCCCCTTGCCGTCGCGGTAGGTGATGCGGAAGACCGCCAACCCGCACGACGGCTTGCGGCTGAGGTCGTAGACCTTCCCGGAGATCTTCACGGTGCCGGCGACCGGGATGTCCGCGTGGTCCTCGCCCGTGGCGGTGAGCGAGCCGAGGGCCTTGGCCGCGTGCCGCGGGGCGTAGTAGGAGCCCCAGGAGGTGGTGCCGGCGGTGACCGCGTCCGACGACCCGGTGGCGGCGGCCTGGGCGGCGATGGGGGCGAGCGCGACGAAGGCGGTGGTGATCGCGAGGCCGGTCAGGGTGCGGGTGATCCTCATCGGAGGCGGTCCTTTCTGTTCGTGATGACCGCAGTGTGCGCGGGGATGCTTTCACCTCCCTTGCGACCCGCTCTGCAAGCGAGTTTCAACCGCCCCACCCCGCCGCGGCTGCCCCGCCCCACCCGGCTCCGCCCGTGGCCGCTCCGCTCCGCCTGCCCTGCTCCGCCCGCGGCCGCCCAGGCGCGAAACCGGCGGGCTGGGGGCGTCAGCGGGGCCCGAGGCCGCCGCGGGCGGCGACGGACGCTTGGATGCTGCCGGTGAGGAAGCGCAGGATCACTTGGCGCTCCTCGCCGGTGAACGGCGCGAGTGCCTCCGACAGGTGCCGGGCGAGCGGAGTGAAGAACTCCTTGGCCAGGGTGACGGCCTGGGAGTGCAGGGCCAGTTCGACCTTGCGGCGGTCGGTCTCGCTGCGGCTGCGCTCGACGTGGCCGGCCTGCTCGAGCCGGTTCAGCAGCGCGGTCGTCGCGGGAGCGCTGAGGTTGAGCGCCGCGCCGAGGGCGCCGGGCGTGAGCGGCCGGCCCTCGCGCGCCGCGTCCATGATCACCACGACGGCGTTGAGGTCGGTGCGGTGCAGGCCGTGGTCCACGGCGAACCGCTCGACGAACCGGTCCAGCTCGACGTTGAGCCGGCGCATCAAGGTGATCAGCTCCAGCGGACTCGCGGCGTCGCCGCCGGGCTGGTCTGCCGACACGGTGGCCTCCTTGTTGTCGCCTGCCACGGTGGTTGCCGATGACGCTCGTCCCGCCCTACTCTTTCCAGGATAGAAATATTCCATCACCTGAAATAGTTGAGGCGGGGCGTGCCGTGATGAATCGACCAGAGCATATGGGCTGGGCGGCGCTGTGGGGCGTCCACGGCAAGTGGGCGACCATCGCCGTGGCCATCCTGCTCTCCGGCCTGGCGCTGGGCTTCGGCGGTGCGGCCGAGGTCGACACCGACCCGGCGGCGGCCCTGCCCAAGGGCGCGGAGTCGGCGACCGTGGTCCGCCTGCGCCAACAGCTGCCGAGCGGGCAGGTGCTGCCGGCGCTGGTGGTCTACAGCCGCGACGGCGGCCTGACCCCGCAGGACAAGGACGCCGTCACCGCGGACGCCGGCCGGATGGCCGCGCTCGCCGTGGGCGGTCGGACGCCGCCCCCCGTCTTCTCCGGAAAGGGCGACGTGGCGCTGCTGACCGTGCCGCTCGCCGGAGCGCTGTCGAACGCCGAGCTGACCGAGGCGGTCGGGCGCATCCGCGCCGAGGGCCGGGCGGGGCTGCCCGCGGGCGCGCGCGTCGAGGTGACCGGAGGGGCCGGTTTCCAGGTCGACCTGGCCGCGGTGTTCCAGGGCGCCGACATCACCCTGCTCGCCGTCACCGCCTCGGTGGTCGCCCTGCTCCTCCTGCTGACCTACCGCAGCCCCTGGCTGTGGCTGGTCCCGCTGAGCGTGATCGGCGTGGCCGACCAGGTCGCCGCCAAGGTCGTCGCGATTCTCACCCGGACCACCGGGCTGACCGTGGACGACTCCACCCTCGGCATCACCTCCGTGCTGGTGTTCGGCGCGGGCACGAACTACGCCCTGCTGCTCATCGCCCGCTACCGCGAGCAACTCCGCCTGCACGGCGACCGGCACTCGGCCATGACCGGCGCCGTCCGCTCGGCGGCGCCCGCCATCCTTGCCAGCTCGGCCACCGTGACCCTCGCCCTCGGCACGCTGACCTTCGCGCTCTCGCCGTTCAACCGGGGCATCGGCCTGGCCGGGGCGATCGGCATCGTCACGGCCGTGGGGTACGCCCTGCTCGTGCTGCCCGCCGCCATGGTCTGCTTCGGCCGCGGCCTGTTCTGGCCCTTCTCCCCGAAGCTGGGACAGGCCGACCCGACGCGCACCGGGCCGTGGGCGCGCGTCGGCGGCGCGGTCGCACGGCGTCCCGCCTTGATGGCCGCCGTCAGCCTGGGCCTGCTCGCCGTGCTCGCGGCGGGGGCGGCGGGCGTGCACAGCGGCCTGTCGCAGACCGAGCGCTTCCGCGACCGGGTCGAGGCCATCACCGGGCAGGAGACGCTGAGCCGGGCGTTCCCCGCGGGCAGCGCCCAGCCCGTGGTGATCATCTCCCGTACCGCCGCCGCCGAGCAGGTGCGGGCGGCCGCCGCCGGCATTCCGGGCGGCCCACGGGTGACGATCGTGGAGCGGACGCCTCAGTACACGCGGGCCGAGGCGGTGCTCGGCGCCGAGCCGGGCAGCGACGAGAGCTTCGCCGCGGTCAGGGCCCTCCGCGCGGCGGTCCACGCCGTTCCCGGCGCGAACGCCGTGGTAGGCGGCGCCGAGGCCTCCGACCTCGACGACCGGGACGCCGCCGCCCGCGACCAGCGCCTGGTCATCCCCTTGGTGCTGGCCGTGGTGCTGCTGGTGCTGCTCGCGCTGCTGAGGTCGGTCGTCGCCGCGATCACGCTCGTCCTGACGGTGGTCGCCAGCTTCGCCGCCGCCTTCGGCGCGGGATGGTTCGCCTTCACCCACTTCTTCGGCTTCCCGGCGCTGGACCTCAGCGTCCCCCTGCTGAGCTTCCTGTTCCTGGTGGCGCTCGGCGTGGACTACAACATCTTCCTGATCACCCGCGCGAGGGAGGAGACGCCGCTGCTCGGCACCCGCGGGGGCATCGTCGCGGCGCTCGCGGTCACCGGCGGCGTGATCACCAGCGCCGGCATCCTGCTCGCGTCGGTGTTCGCCGTGCTCGGCGTGCTCCCGTTGATCACCCTCACCCAGATCGGGGTCATCGTCGGCTTCGGAGTGCTGCTCGACACCCTCCTGGTCCGCAGCGTTCTCGTCCCGGCCCTGGTGACCCTGCTCGGGGACCGATTCTGGTGGCCCGGTACGCCGGGGCCGGCCGTACGCGACGCCGAGCGGGCCGGCCTGGGCCACGAGGCGCCGGTGAGGTGACGGTGACGCCCTAGAGCATGTCTGATAAATGATCACGGTGGTTGGGGTTAGATGATCCCTCGTGGTGAGACGTGGTGAGCTGACCGATAAGGCCTGGCAGCGGATCGAGCCGTTGCTACCCGCCACCGACGGTCGT
>NZ_JBHSFP010000081.1:0-6382 GCF_042654065.1 Sphaerisporangium dianthi
CGCCGCGCTGACCACCGCCGACCTGATCGACGGCATCCACCCCACCTCCGGCGGCTACGACAAGATGGCCGCCACCTGGTACAACGCCCTGCTGTCGGTCCCCGGCACCATCGGCCAGCCAGGCGGCACCCCCAGTCCGACGCCGACGCCCACTCCGGGCACCGGCACGGGCGCGATCAAGGGTGTGGGTTCGGGCCGCTGCCTGGACGTCTCCGGCTCGTCACAGGCCAACGGCGCCCAGGCGCAGATCTACGACTGCAACGGCCAGGCCAACCAGCAGTGGACCGCGACCGGCTCGAGTGAGCTGCGGGTGTACGGCGGCAAGTGCCTGGACGTGAACGGCGGAAGCACCGCCAACGGCGCCACGGTGATCATCTGGGACTGCAATGGGCAGAACAACCAGAAGTGGCGGTTCAACGGCGACGGCACCATCACCGCCGTCGGGGCGAACAAGTGCCTGGACGTGCCCAACAGCGCCACCGCCAACGGCACCAAACTCGCCATCTGGTCCTGCAACGGCGGCGCCAACCAGCGTTGGACCCGTACCTGAGACCCCCACCCCCCGAGTCTGAGCAGGTACCCGAGCGCCCCCCGCTTCCGGGACCTTCGAGAACGCCGGGCGGATCACCCGGATCTCCCGATCCCAGCAACAGAGGAATCAGATGCGAAGAATTCTTGGATTGGCGCTGGCGGCGGTAGTGGCCGCCGGCTCCCTGGTCGCGCTCGGCGGCGAGAGGTCGCCGGTCGCCGCTCTCGAGAACGGTCTGGCCCGTACCCCGCAGATGGGGTGGAACGACTGGAACAGCTTCTACTGCAACGTCAACGAGACGCTCATCCGGCAGAGCGCGGACGCCATGGTCTCCAGCGGCATGGCGGCGGCGGGCTACACCTACGTCAACATCGACGACTGCTGGTCCACCATGAGCCGCAACTCCAGCGGGAACCTGGTGCCCGACCCGCAGAAGTTCCCCAGCGGCATGAAGGCCCTGGCCGACTACGTCCACTCCAAGGGGCTGAAGCTCGGCATCTACTCCTCGGCCGGCACCACCACCTGCGCGGGTTACCCGGCGAGCCTGGGCCACGAGCAGCAGGACGCGAACCTGTGGGCGTCCTGGGGGATCGACTACCTCAAGTACGACAACTGCGGCGACCACCAGGGCAGGAACGGGCAGCAGCGGTACACGGCCATGCGGGACGCGCTGGCCGCGACCGGGCGTCCGATCGTGTACAGCCTGTGCAACTGGGGCCAGGAGAGCGTGTGGACCTGGGGGATGCCGGTCGGCAACTCCTGGCGCAACACCGGTGACATCGGGTCGAACTGGAACTCGATCATGGGAATCCTGGACCAGCAGGTCGGGCTCGACGCGTACTCGGGTCCGGGGGGCTGGAACGACCCCGACATGCTGGAGGTGGGTGTCGGCTCGGTGACGGGGACCGAGGGCCGGGCGCACTTCAGCCTGTGGTCGCTGCTGAACGCGCCGCTCATCGCCGGGAACGACATCCGCACGATGAGCTCCGACACCCGCACCATCCTCACCAACACCGAGGTCATCGCGGTCAACCAGGACTGGGGCGGCCGGCAGGGCCACAAGATCAGCGACAACGGGAACCTGGAGGTCTGGCGCAAGCCGATGTCCAACGGCTCGGTCGCGGTCGTGCTGCTCAACCGGGGCACCTCGACCTCGACGGTCTCCACCACCGCCTCCGCTCTGGGGCTGGGGTCGGCGGCCTCCTACTCGGTACGTGACCTGTGGGCGCACACGACGTCCTCCTCGTCCGCGACGATCAGCGCGTCGGTGCCCGGGCACGGGGCGGCCATGTACATCGTGACCGGAGGCGGCATCGTCACGCCGACTCCCACGCCCACTCCCACGGGCACGGGTGGGATCAGGGGCACCGGTTCCGGCAGGTGCCTGGACGTCACCGGCGGCTCGCAGGCCAACGGCGCCCAGGCGCAGATCTACGACTGCAACGGCCAGGCCGGCCAGCAGTGGACGCCGACCGCGAGCGGTGAGCTGCGGGTCTACGGCAACAAGTGCCTCGATGTGTACAACGGGGGCACGGCCAACGGCACCAACGTGATCATCTGGGACTGCAACGGGCAGAACAACCAGAAGTGGCGGTTCAACGCCGACGGCACCATCACCGCCATCGGGGCGAACAAGTGCCTGGACGTGCCGAACAACGCCACGGCCAACGGCACCAAGTTGACCATCTGGTCCTGCAACGGCGGCGCCAACCAGCGCTGGACCCGCACCTGACCGATTCTCACAGCGTAAGGCCCGAGGCCGGCCGGATGTGGATCGCACATCCGGCCGGCCTCGGGCGTTCATGGGGGAGGCGGGTGGTGCCCGCCGGTCACCGGGTCAGCTCCTGGTCCACTTCTGGCTGCTCGTGCCGGTGCAGGACCACAGCTGGACCTTGGTCCCGTTGGCGGTCCCGAAGTTGCTCGCCTCCATGCACAGGTTGGACTGCACCCCGGTGATGGTGCCGTCGCTGTTGACGTTCCACTGCTGGTTGTTCTGGCCGTTGCAGTCCCAGATGATCACCTGGGTGCCGTTGCTGGTGCCCCGCCCGTTGGCGTCCAGGCACTTGTTGCCGTACACCTGCAGCTGCTTGCCCGAGGTGTAGGTGAACCGCTGGTTGGTGCCGCTCCCGCAGTCCCAGAGCTGGAGCTGGGTGCCGTTGGTCGTGGTCGAGTTCGGGACGTCCAGGCACCGGTTGGCGTTGACGTTGCGCAACACCGATGTCGACCCGCTGGTCGGGGTCGGGGTCGGGGTGGGGGTCGGGCCGGGGTCGGAGGAGGGGGGAAGCAGGGTGATGGTGAAGGTGTCGTCGATGGCGGTGTGCGGCAGGTTGACCGTCGTGCCGTTGCCGGACAGGGTCACCACGGAGTTCTGGACGGTGACCGGGCCGGTGACGGCGCCGCCGCCGTTGTAGGGGATGCGCTCGGTGAGGACTCTCACCTGGTTGTTCTCGACGATGCCGCTCGTGGTGTCCAGGCGTTGCAGGTTGACGGCGACGTTGCCGGTCGTGGTGCCGCCGCCGACCAGGATCTTGGCGTTCCCGCTCGCCTTGGTGGCGAACGCGTCGTAGTTGGCGCTGGGGGTGACCGAGACGGTCTGACCGGTCTGCGAGCCGTAGAAGCGGTAGGCCCACCATTCGCCCTTCGGCTGGTACTGGCCGGAGGAGTTGTGGACGAGCAGGTTGCCGAGGTCGTTGTGCAGGTTGTTCCCACCGGCCCAGTTGGCGCGCAGGCCGTCGGCGCCGGCCCTTTCCAGGCGGGCGATGTACCAGGCGCCGTCGGCGGGGTTCTGCTCGTTGGACGCCCCGTACTCGTTGATCTGGTACGGGCGCGAGTGCGGGATGCCGCGGGAGTTCAGGGTGGTGTTCGCGGTCGCCACGTTCGACACCGGGTCACCGGGCAGGGAGTGCCAGCTGATGATGTCGGGCACCACGTTGTTGGCCTTGATGTAGTCGAGGTACTGGGTCCACCAGCCGCCCGTCGACGGCACGCCGGCCAGGCTCGGGCCCACGATCGGCTGCGACGGGAACGCGGCCCGGACGCGCTGGTAGGTGCGCCGCCACAGTTCGAAGTACTGCGACTGGGGGCGGTTCCAGAACAGCGTGATGTTGGGCTCGTTCCACAGGTCCCACTGCACCGGGGCGCCCGTCGCCTGCACGTCGCTGATCAGGCGGGTGAGGAAGTTGTCGTAGTCGGTCCAGTTGCCGTTGTCGCCGGGGAAGCGCGAGATCGGGTAGCCGTCGGCGCCCCACAGGTCGTGGACCAGCAGGACGAACTCCCCGCCCAGGGAGCGGGTGCGCAGCAGCTGGGCGCGGGTGGCGTTCCACCGGCGGTCGTACTTGCCCGACACCCAGCCGCCCGGGCTGTCGAGCTGCGCCCCGCCGGCGCGCATGTACCGGAACTTCACGTCGGTGAAGTAGTTGGTCGGCGGGTTCGCCCCGTTCTCGGTCATCCCGTAGATCCAACCGGAGGCCCGGTAGGTCGGAGAGCCGCCGCCGGCGGAGAAGTCGACGGAGATGGACTGGTCCGCGGCCTGGGCCGGCGAGGTGGCCGTCACGATGGGTCCCGCGACGAGCGCGGCGACGGCGAGGAAGGCGGCGATCCCGCTGCGGCTTCGGCGCCGCCCGCCGGAAGTGACGTCGGCACGTGACTCCTTGGCCACGAGGGGGTGGGACGGGTGGACGGGAGGCGCCGGTCGCGGTGGTGTGGAGCGCCACAGGCGGGCTCGGCGGACGATGTCGCCGACGGTCATCTCGGACTCCTTCACTAGGGGGGCTGTGCGCCCATGTGAGCGGCTCGGCTCCATGAGCGGGAGGCGTTTCATCCCAGGATGTCCTGCGTCGAATCGATTCGAACGCAGCCTAGGTTGCGCCGAGAAGCGATGTCAATGGCGTGTCATTGACGTGAAGACGCGGTTTCCAGGGCCCTTTCCC
Source organism: Sphaerisporangium dianthi (assembly GCF_042654065.1). Lineage (NCBI taxonomy): Bacteria > Bacillati > Actinomycetota > Actinomycetes > Streptosporangiales > Streptosporangiaceae > Sphaerisporangium > Sphaerisporangium dianthi. The sequence goes on from NZ_JBHSFP010000081.1 coordinate 4,459, forward strand.
GCGCATGCCGGAAAGCCGGCCGGCCGGTCCCATGACGAACCGATCGACCGGCGTCCGAGCCGGTGAGGGCCCGCTCGCGTGGTCGGCGAGCGGGCCGGCGGTCAGCGGTAGCCGGCCGCCACGATGTTGGCCTGCACCGCGTTCTCGGTGGCGTCGGAGGGGTACCCCGCGACCATGGCTCCCTCGTAGAAGGTTCCCGCGCTGAGGTTGGCGCCGCCGTCGGGCTTGCAGCAGTCACCGCCGCTGCCCAGGATGATGGCCCCCTGCTTCTTCATGGGGTTGTATCCCGAGGGAAGCGAGCCGTCGTACAGGGTGTACAGGCTGCCCGACTGCGCGTCGCTCCCCTTGAGCGCGAACCGCGTCGTCCCGTTGTTCTTGAGCACCGCGGTGACGAACTTGCTGGTGAACGCCCGCTGGTTGGGGTTCCAGGACTGGCTTCCGCCGGGGAACAGGCCCCACTCCAGGTCCGCCTGGACCCAGGGACCGCTGCCGGAGCATCCGCCGAACCAGCACTGCCTGCTGAAGTTGATCGCGTCCATCGCTCCCGCGGCGTCGGCCTTGCGCGTCGTCTCGCTGTTGCCGTAGTCGAAGCAGCAGCCGCTGTTGACGTGCGTGCCGCTGGTCACCATGTACATGCCCTCGGGCGCGCTGCCGGTCGGGACGCCCGTCAGGTGACCGTCCCTCCAGTAGCTGTTACCGGGGTTGATGTACAGCGAGTACGCCTTGTTGCCGCCGGCCGTCAGCGACTCCGTGGTCGCGGTCGCGGGCTTGCTCTGCGGCGAGCCGGGGACCACGCTCGATCCCTGGTACCACAGGTCGTTCCCTCGCCCGGACTGGTCGTAGACGACGGTGACGACACAGGTGGTGCCCGAGCAGAACGAGTCCTGGGCCGCGGCGTTGGCGTAGCCGCCCGCGCTCAGCAGGCCGATGTTCCTGGTCGTGTTGTCGGAGGAGCGCCTGACCTGGTACAGGTTGCCGTTGTAGCTGCCGAGGAGCGCCCGCACCATGCTGTGCGCGGCCACACACGGCGTACCGCCCGAAGCGTAGATGTCGCACGGGCGCGCGCCCGGGGGCGGGGGCGTGACCGTGGGCGTGGCCGTGGGCGTGGCCGTGGCCGTCGGCGTCGGCGGCGGGGTCGGGCCTGAGGTGAGCCACTTCTGGTTGTTCTGCCCGTTGCAGGTCCACAGGATGACGGCGGTTCCGTTGGTGGTGCCGGCCCTGTTGACGTCCAGGCACAGACCCGACTGGACGCCGGTGATGGAGTAGTCGGAGTTCTTCCGCCACTTCTGGTTGTTCTGCCCGTTGCACGCCCAGATGATCACCTGCGTGCCGGGCGCGGTCTGGTTGCCGTACGCGTCCACGCACCGCGTGCCGTTCATCGTCCGCAGTTCTCCCGCGGAGGTGAGCTCGAACGCCTGGCCGGCCTGACCGGTGCAGTCCCAGATGTCCAGCGCGGTGCCCTGCGTGTCGACGTTGCCCTTCACGTCGAGGCAGCGTCCTGAAAGGGCGCTCAGCAACGGCGTCGCCGCGGCCGACGCGGGAGCCGTCCAGGTCAGCGTGGTCGCCAGCACCATGGCCAGCACGGCGGCCACGGATGCTGCGACGGCCGCCGGGGAGCGCCGCCGGGGCACGGCAGGGTCCGGCGGGGGAACGGATGAAGGCTGCATAGTTCTCCTCTTCGGGGGGGTGAACCGGCGTCACCTGCCGGCCGGAGCCGGGGGCGGTCGCCCGCCCCCGGCGAAGACGTTCCGTATGTCAGGTGCGGGTCCAACGCTGGTTGGCGCCGCCGTTGCAGTCCCAGATGGCGAGTTTGGTGCCGTTGGCGGTGGCGCTGTTGGGCACGTCCAGGCACTTGTTCGCCCCGACGGCGGTGATGGTGCCGTCGCCGTTGAACCGCCACTTCTGGTTGTTCTGCCCGTTGCAG
>NZ_JBHSFP010000082.1:0-5868 GCF_042654065.1 Sphaerisporangium dianthi
GGTTGGAGTCGCGCCGGCCGCCGGAGTTGCCGTCGGCGAACGCCTCGTTGACGACGTCCCAGGCGTAGATCTTGCCCTTGTAGTGGCCCATCACGCCGTTGATGTGGTTGATCATCGCCTGACGCAGCGTGTTGCCCGACATCGACTGCATCCATCCGGGCTGCTGGCCGTGCCAGGCCAGCGTGTGGCCGCGGACCCGCTTGCCGTTCTGCACGGCCCAGTTGTAGACCCGGTCGCCGTTGGAGAAGTTGAACTGGTTCTGGTTGGGCTCGGTGGCGTCGATCTTCATCTCGTTCTCGGCCGTCACCATGTTGAACTCGCGGTTCGCGATCGTGGTGTAGGCCGAGTCGCCGAGCTTGCCGGCGGCGATGGCGGTGCCGAAGTAGCGGCCGCTCTGCGCGGCCGCGGCGCCGAGCGTGCTCGCCGCGGCGCCGGCGGGCAGCGTCGACGTCAGCGCCGTGATCGTGCCGAGTACACCGAGGGCACAGGCGAGCAGCATCCGGCGAGTGTTGCGTGATCGCCGGGATCGATCCAGGGGGGTGGCGTTCGTGCTCATGCCGGAGCCTCCACAACTGAGTCTCGGAAACAGCGGGAAAACGCGGCGACGCCCAAGCGTGCCCGCCGCCCCGACTATGACCGGGAACGCGCGCCACGAGGACGTCACGGAAAGGAGATCCCCGCCGCCACACCACCGATCCGACCGCGGAAAGCGCCTCGGGACCCAGTTTGGAAACCTGTCTGTAACATGTCAAAAGTGTCGATGGCGCCCTCTCGCGTCGGCGTCCGCGAACACGCTCCGACGTCGGTACCGTCCGCGGTGCCGTCGTGCCGGGACGGGATCGTCGATGAATCTTTCAGCACGTCGTGATCACAGTCCGTGGCGCCGGGCGCGCGGCTCCGCGGCGGGACGCCGCGTCAGATGGAGGCCGCGCCGCGCAGGTAGCCCACGATCATGTCGCCGATCATGCGGCGCTGGTGGGCGCGGTGTTCCGGCGCGGTCATGTCGCGCCCGAACAGCGCGCCGAAGGTGTGCTGGTTGGCCACGCGGAAGAAGCAGAAGGCGCTGATCATCATGTGCACGTCGATGGCGTCGGCCTCGGCGACGAACTCGCCGCTCGCCGTGCCGGCCGCGAGGATGCGCTCGATGAGGTCGAGCACCGGCGTGCCCAGGTTGGCCAGCGCCTCGGACTTGCGGATGTGCTCGGCGCGATGGATGTTCTCTATGGCGACGAGCTTGATGAACTCGCGGTGCGCGTCATGGTGGTCGAAGGTGAGCTCGGCCAGCGTGCGGATCGCCGCGACCGGCGCCAGGTGGTCGACGTCCACCGTGCGCTCCACCGCGCGCACCTCGGCGTAGGCCTTCTCCAGGACCGCGATGTACAGCTGTTCCTTGCTGCCGAAGTAGTAGTAGATCATGCGCTTGGTGGTGCGCATGAGGGACGCGATCTCGTCGACCCGCGCCCCCGCGTAGCCGTGCCGCGCGAACTCGTGCTGGGCGACCTCGAGGATCTCCGCCTTGGTGCGGTCGGCGTCACGCTGACGTTCCCTGGTGGCGGGCTGCGGGGTCATCCGCCCATCCTAGTGACCACCGGCGCGCTGCACGGCGAGCCGTATCGGGGCGTTGACCGCTCCGTACCCCTGGTAGCCGCCGGTTCGCTGGACGATCTCGAAGAAGACCCGGCCCAGCGTGACCGTGTAGAGGTGCAGGAACTCGCCGTGCTCGTCGCGGTCGTAGAGCACGCCCAGCTCGCGGAGCTCGCGGAGCGCGGGGTCGGCGTCGTAGCGCGCGGACAGGTCGTCGTAGTAGTTGCCCGGGATCGGCAGCAGCAGGTCCGGACGCCGGGCGCGCAGCCTGCGGGCGACGGCGAGCACGTCGCGGCACGCGAGCGCGACGTGCTGCCGGGCGATGTCGCCGGTGCCGACCTGGGCGAGGTTGAGCACCATGCGCACCGCGCCGCCGGGCGCCGACATCGCCTTGCTGCGGAGCAGGCCGTAGGGGTCCGCCACCTCCAGGCTCTCCTGCGCGCGCAGGCCGAGGACGCCGCGGTAGAACAGCGCGGCCTCGTCGAAATGGTGCCAGGGCTGGGTGAGCGCCACGTGGTCGATGCGGGTGATCTCTCCGGCGACCGGCCCGGCGGGGCTGAAGTCGCCGAGCCACGTCGCGTCGCAGAAGAAGATCTGGGTGCCGTCCGGGGCGGCGACCGCGTCGAGCGCCGCCTCCTGCCGCTCGCGCTCGCGCGGCAGGACCGGAGCCAGCAGCGCCTGGGCGTGGCCGGCGGCCTTGGCCGGATCGGGGGTGTCCAGCCCGATGGCGAGCAACGCGGGATCGCCCCCGGTGGCGTTGAGCAGCAGCCGCGCCCCGCCCTGCTCCCACAGCTCCACCGGTTTGGTGGGGTGGCGGCCGGTACGGGCGAATCCGAGCGCCGCGAGCACCTCGACGACGGCACCGGAGGCCGCCAGTTCGGCGAAGGCGAAGCCGGTGGGCGCGGCGGGGTGCGCGGACCCGTCCAGGGCCTGTTCGAGCGCGATGAGCGAGCGCATGCCGTCACGGGAGGTGCGTCCGGCGTCGGCCTGCCGGAAGTGGTCGTTGAACACCTCCAGCGACAGGGGGCCGGTGTATCCGGCGTTCAGCGCGTGGCCGGTCAGACCGGCGACGTCGAAGCCGCCCTGCCCGGGGAAGCAGCGATAGTGGCGGCTCCACTGGAGCACGTCCATCGCGAGCGGCGGCGCGTCCGCGAGCTGGAGGAAGAAGATCTTCTCGCCGGGGATCGCCTCGATGCCGATCGGGTCCGAGCCCCGCGACAGGATGTGGAAGCTGTCCAGGCAGACGCCCAGGTTCGGGTGGCCGGCAAGGCGCACGATACGCCAGGCGTGCAGATACTCGTTGACGTGCCTTCCCCAGGCCAACGCCTCGTAGGCGACGCGGATGCCGTGCGCGGCGGCCCGCTCGGCCAGCAGCCGCAGCTGGGCCGCGGCCAGCTCGTCGTCGTCGACCGCGTCGGGGGAGACGTTGGAGCAGACCAGCAGCATGTCCGCGCCGAGCCGCTCCATCACCTGGAACTTGCGCTCGGCCCGCCGCAGGTCGGGGACCGGCATCGCCTCGAAGTCACGCAGCGGCTGGTACAGGTCGATCGTCAGGCCCAGGTCGGCGGCGCGCAGCCGGATCTCCTCCGGCGGGAGCGGGCAGGCCAGCAGGTCGTTCTCGAAGATCTCCACGCCGTCGAATCCGGCGGCGGCGATCGCGGCCAGCTTCTCCGTCAGCGTGCCGCTCACCGACACGGTGGCGATGGACTTGCGCACGTCTCCTCCTCTAGGCGGTGACCAGGTCGACCAGGTGGGCGAGCATCCGCTCGGCGTCGGGGGTGCGGCCGGTGAACAGCCGGAAGGCGTGCGCGGCCTGGAAGACGACCATGCCGCCGCCGTCCAGCGTCCGGCACCCGAGCGCCCGGGCACGGCGCAGCAGCTCGGTCTCCAGCGGCCGGTAGACGATGTCGGCGACCCACAGGTCCGGGCGCAGCAGCGACGCGGGCAGCGGCAGGCCGGGGTGTCCCGCCATGCCGGTGGGCGTGGCGTGGGCCAGGCCGTCGGCGCCGGCGAGCAGCTCCGGCAGGTCGTCGTGGGTCGCCCGACGGGCGCGGCCCGCCCCGAACCGTCCGGTCAGCCCGGCGGCGAGCGCGCTCGCGCGCGCCGGGTCGGCGTCGACGAGGGTGACCTGGTCGGCGCCCATGGTGAGCAGCGCGTGCGCGACCGCCGCCCCCGCCCCTCCCGCGCCGAGTTGCACGATGCGCCGGGTGGGCGCGTCCGGGAGGCCGCGGGCGAAGGACTCGGCGAAGCCCGTCCAGTCGGTGTTGTGGCCGATGGCGCGCTCGCCGTCGAAGATGACGGTGTTGACCGCGCCCAGCATGCGCGCGTCCGGCGACAGCTCGTCCAGGTGGGGGATGACGGACTGCTTGCACGGGTGGGTGATGTTGAGCCCGTCGTAGCCGAGGCGGCGCGCCGCGCGGAGCAGCTCTCCGACGTCCGGTCCGAGGACGTCGGTGTCCAGCAGCCGGTAGATGTAGCGCAGCCCGTGGTGGGCGGCCTCGCGTTCGTGCAGCGCCGGGCTGAGCGACGGGCCGATGCCGGAGCCGATCAGCCCGGTCAGGAACGCGTCCATCGGTGTTTCCTCTCCGGCGCCGGACGCCTTGGGGGGCGTCGCGCGGGACGGCCTCGGGGGAGTGGGACAGGCTCTAATGTACGGACTAGTACGTTACTTCGCTAGACGTGGCAAGGGCGCGGCGCGCGGGACGGCCGTCCGCGCGGACGGGCTCCCGGCCGGCCCGGAGCCCCGCCGGCCGATCGGGACCGGAGGGCCGGCGAGCCGGTGGCGGCTTCGAGCCGGGCGACCTTGACATGTGACGGGGGTCACCTGCAGCATTGCCGCGACGTTAATTAACTACCTAGTTCGTAAACAGCGGGAAACGGTATCCGGGGGACCGTCGACCACGTCACCGAGGAGCCACACGTGACCGACAGCCCACCCCGCGTCAACCAGGGCACTCCACGCAAGGCGGCCGTCGCCGCGTGGATCGGCAGTGCCCTGGAGTACTACGACTTCTTCATCTACGGCAGCGCCGCCGCCCTGATCTTCTCCAAGGTCTTCTTCGACACCTCCGACCCCGCGACCGCCACCCTGCAGTCGCTGGCCAGCTTCGGCGTCGCGTACGCAGCCAGGCCGGTGGGCGCCGTCATCCTGGGCCACGTCGGCGACAGGTTCGGCCGGCGCAAGATCATGGTCTTCACCCTGGTCCTCATGGGCGTGTCCACCTTCCTGATCGGCTGCCTGCCCACCCGCGACCAGATCGGCGGCCTCGCCCCCGTGCTGCTGGTGCTCATGCGCATCCTGCAGGGCCTGTCGGCGGCGGGCGAGCAGGCCAGCGCCAACTCCATGACGCTCGAGCACTCACCCGAGGACCGCCGCGGCTACTTCACCAGCTTCACCCTCAACGGAACGCAGTTCGGCCAGATCCTGGCGACCCTGGTCTTCATTCCGGTGGCGGCCCTCCCTGAGGAACAGCTGCTCAGCTGGGGGTGGCGGGTGCCGTTCCTGCTCAGTGTCGTCGTCGCCGTGGCCGGCTGGGTCATCCGCAGGAGGCTCGCCGAGACGCCCGCGTTCGAACAGGAGGTCGCCCAGGGCACCGTGCCGAGGATGCCGCTAGCGGTGCTCTTCCGCGACCACTGGGCGAGCGTGCTGCGCGTCGTCTGCGCTGCCCTGATCGCCACCGTCAGCACGATCTTCACGGTCTGGGCGCTCAACTACGCCACCAGCGACGAGATCGGGCTCGACAAGGCGACCATGCTGTGGGTCAGCATCGCGGCCAACGTGGTCGCCCTCGCGGCCATCCCGCTGTGGGCCCGGCTGTCGGACCGCGTCGGCCGCAGGCCCGTCTTCCTCGTGGGCGCCGTCGGCAGCCCCATCATGATCTTCGCCTACCTCGCGGCGATCAACGCCAAGAGCTATCCGCTCGTCTTCACCGTCGGGATCCTCACGCTCGGCGTCGTCTACAGCGCCGCCAACGGCATCTGGCCCTCCCTCTATGGCGAGATGTTCAGCACCAAGGTGCGCATGTCCGGCATGGCGATCGGCACCCAGATCGGCTTCGCGATCGCGGGCTTCGCCGTCGCCTCCGCCGCCGGCATCGTCTCCCCGGACGGCTGGCTGGGCCTGCACGGATGGACCGGCGTCGGGATCTTCACCGCGATCCTCTGCGCCATCAGCGCGGTCGCGGTCGCCACCGCCAGGGAGACCCACCAGGTGCCGACCGGGGAACTGGGACGCCGCCCGGCGCGGCGGGAACCGGTCGCGTGACCGGCGCGCCGCGCCGGGCG
>NZ_JBHSFP010000083.1:2153-5530 GCF_042654065.1 Sphaerisporangium dianthi
GGGAGCGGTTGTCTGTTCGTTGTTTGTGAATTGCATAGTGGACGCGAGCATCTTTGTGGCCAAGTTTTTTAGGGCACACGGTGGATGCCTTGGCATCAGGAGCCGATGAAGGACGTGGGAGGCTGCGTTAAGCCTCGGGGAGTCGCCAACCAGACGTTGATCCGGGGATGTCCGAATGGGGAAACCTAGCACCAGTCATGTGGTGTTGCCGCCGTCTGAATGTATAGGGCGGTTGGTGGTAACGCGGGGAAGTGAAACATCTCAGTACCCGTAGGAAGAGAAAACAACAGTGATTCCGTGAGTAGTGGTGAGCGAAAGCGGATGAGGCTAAACCATGCGCGTGTGATAGCCGGCAGGTGTTGCGTGTGTGGGGTTGTGGGACCCTCTGGGAGAGGCTGCCGTTTCTCCAAGCAGTGATAAATCGATGGGGTAGTCGAAGCTTCTGGGAAGTTGCGCCGTAGACCGTGAGAGTCGGGTAGGCGAAACCTTGTCGACTGTTTGAGGGGATCCCAAGTAGCACGGGGCTCGAGGAATCCTGTGTGAATCTGCCAGGACCACCTGGTAAGCCTAAATACTCCCTGATGACCGATAGTGAACGAGTACCGTGAGGGAAAGGTGAAAAGCGCCCCGGTGAGGGGTCGTGAAATAGTACCTGAAACCGTGTGCCTACAAGCCGTAGGAGCTTAACCGTCTTCGGATGGTTGTGATGTGACTGCGTGCCTTTTGAAGAATGAGCCTGCGAGTTATGGTGTGTGGCGAGGTTAACCCGTGTGGGGGAGCCGTAGCGAAAGCGAGTCTGAATAGGGCGTTTTTTAGTCGCATGCTGTAGACCCGAAGCGGAGTGATCTACGCATGGGCAGGTTGAAGCGCGGGTAAGACCGTGTGGAGGACCGAACCCACCAGGGTTGAAAACCTGGGGGATGACCTGTGTGTAGGGGTGAAAGGCCAATCAAACTCCGTGATAGCTGGTTCTCCCCGAAATGCATTTAGGTGCAGCGTTACGTGTTTCTTGCCGGAGGTAGAGCACTGGATGGCTGATGGGCCTTACCGGGTTACTGACGTCAGCCAAACTCCGAATGCCGGTAAGTGAGAGCGTAGCAGTGAGACTGCGGGGGATAAGCTTCGTAGTCGAGAGGGAAACAGCCCAGACCACCGACTAAGGCCCCTAAGCGTGTGCTAAGTGGGAAAGGATGTGGAGTCGCAGTGACAACCAGGAGGTTGGCTTAGAAGCAGCCATCCTTGAAAGAGTGCGTAATAGCTCACTGGTCAAGTGATTCTGCGCCGACAATGTAGCGGGGCTCAAGTACACCGCCGAAGTCGTGGCACTCACACCTTGTGTGGGTGGGTAGGGGAGCGTCGTGCAGCCGGCGAAGCGGTGGGGTGACCCAACCGTGGAGGCTGTGCGAGTGAGAATGCAGGCATGAGTAGCGAATCAGAAGTGAGAAACTTCTGCGCCGGATGACCAAGGGTTCCTGGGCTAGGCTAATCCGCCCAGGGTAAGTCGGGACCTAAGGCGAGGCCGACAGGCGTAGTCGATGGACAACGGGTTGATATTCCCGTACCCGCTGGTATGCGCCCATATCGAATCCAGTGATACTAAGGGTCCTTAAGCCCCCGCGGCTCTTCGGAGCTTGGGTGAGGCTGAACGCCTGGCCTGATCTGGTAGTAGGTAAGCGATGGGGTGACGCAGGAGGGTAGCCCATCCCAGGCGATGGTTGTTCCTGGGGTAAGCATGTAGCCCGTGGCATAGGTAAATCCGTGCCGCATGTAGGGTGAGATGTGATGCCGAGCCGATTGTGGTGAAGTGGGTGATCCCATGCTGCCGAGAAAAGCCTCTAGTGAGTGTGCCGGCGGCCCGTACCCTAAACCGACTCAGGTGGTCAGGTAGAGAATACCAAGGCGATCGGGTGAACTGTGGTTAAGGAACTCGGCAAATTGCCCCCGTAACTTCGGGAGAAGGGGGACCTCTGCTGGTGATGGGCTTTGCGCCTTGAGCTGGTGGGGGTCGCAGTGGCCAGGGGGAAGCGACTGTTTACTAAAAACACAGGTCCGTGCGAAGTCGTAAGACGATGTATACGGACTGACGCCTGCCCGGTGCCGGAACGTTAAGGGGACCGCTTAGCTGGGATTCGTCTCGGCGAAGGTGAGAACTTAAGCGCCGGTAAACGGCGGTGGTAACTATAACCATCCTAAGGTAGCGAAATTCCTTGTCGGGTAAGTTCCGACCTGCACGAATGGCGTAACGACTTCCCCGCTGTCTCAACCACAGACCCGGCGAAATTGCACTACGAGTAAAGATGCTCGTTACGCGCAGCAGGACGGAAAGACCCCGGGACCTTCACTACAGCTTGACATTGGTGTTTGGGACGGCTTGTGTAGGATAGGTGGGAGACGGTGAAGCTGGGACGCTAGTTCTGGTGGAGTCATTGGTGAAATACCACTCTGGTCGTTTTGGATGTCTAACCCGCGCCCGTGGATCCGGGTGGGGGACAGTGTCTGGTGGGTAGTTTAACTGGGGCGGTTGCCTCCTAAAGGGTAACGGAGGCGCCCAAAGGTTCCCTCAGCCTGGTTGGCAATCAGGTGGCGAGTGTAAGTGCACAAGGGAGCTTGACTGTGAGACCGACAGGTCGAGCAGGAGCGAAAGCTGGGACTAGTGATCCGGCGGTGGCATGTGGAAGCGCCGTCGCTCAACGGCTAAAAGGTACCCCGGGGATAACAGGCTGATCTTCCCCAAGAGTCCATATCGACGGGATGGTTTGGCACCTCGATGTCGGCTCGTCGCATCCTGGGGCTGGAGTAGGTCCCAAGGGTTGGGCTGTTCGCCCATTAAAGCGGTACGCGAGCTGGGTTTAGAACGTCGCGAGACAGTTCGGTCCCTATCCGCTGCGCGCGCAGGAGACTTGAAAGGGGCTGTCCCTAGTACGAGAGGACCGGGACGGACGAACCTCTGGTGTGCCAGTTGTTCTGCCAAGGGCACGGCTGGTTGGCTACGTTCGGGAGGGATAACCGCTGAAAGCATCTAAGCGGGAAGCCTGCCTTGAGATGAGGTCTCCCACCCTGTTGTGGGGGTAAGGCTCCCAGTGGACTACTGGGTTGATAGGCCGGAGGTGGAAGCATCGTAAGGTGTGGAGCTGACCGGTACTAATAGGCCGAGGACTTGATCACAAAGTTTTTGCTCGCGTCCACTATGTGACTCAGAGGCAACGGACCATGCCCGTGTGGGTTGGTTGTTGTTTCAAGGGGTTACGGCGGTCATAGCGGAAGGGAAACACCCGGTTACATTCCGAACCCGGAAGTTAAGCTTTCCAGCGCCGATGGTACTGCACCGGGGACGGTGTGGGAGAGTAGGACACCGCCGGACAAAATTTTATAGGTAG
>NZ_JBHSFP010000084.1:0-5183 GCF_042654065.1 Sphaerisporangium dianthi
AGTCCGCACGTGGACTGGTCGGCGGGTGCGGTGCGGCTGCTGACCGAGGGACAGGACTGGCCCGAGACGGGGCGGCCGCGGCGGGCCGGGGTGTCCTCGTTCGGGGTCAGCGGCACCAACGCACACGCCATCATAGAACAGGCGCCAATGGACGAGCCGGACCTCCGGACGTCCGGCGAACACGCGCCACCCCCGGTCGTCTCGGCCACCGTGCCCTGGGTGGTGTCCGGCAGCACGGACGCGGCTTTGCGCGCTCAGGCGCGACGCCTGCTCACCCATGTCACCGAGCGACCCGAGCTGACACCACACGACATCGGGCGGACGCTCGCCGGCGCCCGAACCTCCTTCGCGTCCCGTGCGGTCGTGTACGCCGACCACGCCGGCGTCTCCTCGGCGCTGCGTTCGCTGGCGGACGGGGAACCGGTGCCCACCGTCGTCGAAGGAACGGCACTGCGCGGCGGCGGCGCCGTGTACCTGTTCCCCGGGCAGGGATCGCAGTGGGCGGGGATGGCTGTCGGGTTGCTGGAGTCGTCGCCGGTGTTCGCGAGCCGGATGGCGGAGTGCGCGGCGGCGTTGGAACCCTTGGTGGGCTGGTCGTTGCTGGATGTGGTGCGCGGGTCGGAACCGCTCGAGCGGGTCGGTGTCGTTCAGCCGGTGTTGTTCTCGGTGATGGTGTCGCTGGCGGAGCTGTGGCGTTCGTGCGGGGTCGAGCCCGTCGCGGTGGTGGGGCATTCGCAGGGTGAGATCGCGGCGGCCTGTGTCGCCGGTGCGCTGTCGCTCACCGACGCGGTGCGGGTGGTGGTGGCCCGCAGCAAGGCGTTGATGGCGCTGGCGGGAAGCGGGGGAATGCTGTCGGTCGGTCTGCCGCCGGAGTCGGCGGCGGACCTCGTGGCCGACAGCGCTGGGCGGTTGTCCCTCGCCGCGCTGAACGGGCCGAGGTCCGTGGTCGTGTCCGGCGATGACGCGGCGTTGACGGAGCTGGCGGCCCGTTGCGAGGCGGACGGTGTGCGGGCCCGGCGGATCGCGGTGGACTACGCCTCCCACTCGTCCCACGTCGAGGGCCTGCGCGAGGAACTGTTGCGCGAGCTTGCCGACATCACCCCGAGACCGGCCGCCGTGTCGTTCTGCTCCACGGTCACCGGCGGGTTCGTCGACACCGCCACCCTCGACGCCGGCTACTGGTACCGGAACCTCCGGCAGACCGTGAAACTGGCCGACGCGGTGGCGACGGTGCTCGACGAGGGCTGCGATGTCCTGGTCGAGGTGAGCCCCCACCCCGTGCTGCTGCCGCCTGTCCAGGAGATCATCGACGACCGGCGCGCCGACGCCGTCGTCCTCGGCTCGCTCCGACGTGACGAGCCGGAAGCCGACCGGTTCCTCCGGTCACTGGCCAAGGCGTACGTCCACGGTGCGGACGTGCGCTGGGAGAAGTTCTTCGGGCCGGCCGAGGGACCACCCGTCGAGCTGCCGACCTACGCCTTCCAGCACGAGCGCTACTGGCTGGCGCCACCGTCACCGGCCGCCGATGCCACCGGGCCGGAGTCGGCGTTCTGGGACGCGGTGGATCACGGTGACGTGGCCGCGCTGTGCCGGACACTGGACGTCGGGCCCACCGAGCGGCGGTCCCTGGAGACGCTTGCACCGGCGCTGTCCTCGTGGCGCAGGCGGCGCCGGGATAAGTCCGCCGTGGACTCCTGGCGCTATCGCGTGGTCTGGCGCCCGCTGACCGTTCAGGCGCCGCGGGAGATGACCGGCACCTGGTTGGTGGTGACGCCGGCGAACCACCCCGACACCGGGGTGCCTGAGGCGTGTGCGAAAGCGCTCCGTGCCTGCGGCGCACGGATCGTGCCGCTGGCGCTCGGTCCCTCGGCGGAGCGGCCGGCCACGGCGGAACTGGTGCGCGATCTCGTCGCACGGCACGGCGGGATCACCGGTGTGCTCTCCCTGCTAGGACTCGACGACCGGCGGCACGACGTCCACCACGAGCTGACCGCGCGGGTGACGAGCTCCCTGGTCCTCGCGCAGGCACTCGACGACGCGGACCTCGACGTGCCGCTGTGGATGGTCACCCGGGGAGCCGTGGCCGTTGTGCCCGGCGAGCGGGGGTCGGTCGGGGCCGCACAGATCTGGGGCCTCGGGCGGGTCCTCGGGCTGGAACAACCACAGCGCTGGGGTGGCCTCGTCGACCTTCCCGAGGAGCCGGACGAGCGGGACGCCGAACGCCTGTGCGCGCTGCTGGCCGGCGAGCGGGTCGAGGACCAGGTGGCCATCCGGCCGGCCGGGCTGTTCGTGCGACGGCTGGTCCGCGCGCCGCTCGGCGACGCGAGGCCGGTGCGCGAGTGGCGGCCCCGCGGCACGGTGCTCGTCACCGGCGGAACGGGCGGGCTGGGTGCCCACGTGGCTCGGTGGTTCGCGGCCAACGGTGCCGAACACCTAGTGCTGCTCAGCAGGCGCGGCCAGGAGGCGCCCGGGGCGGCCGAACTGGCGGAGGAACTCGCGGGTCTCGGTGTCCGGGTCACCCTCGCCGCCTGCGACACCGCCGATCGCGCCGGCCTGGCCGAGGTCCTCGACGCCGTGTCCGCCGCGCAGCCGTTGACCGCCGTCGTCCACGCCGCCGGTGTCGGCCTGCAGGCGACCATCGCCAACACCGGTGCGGAGGCCGCCGCACACGTGATCGGAGGGAAGGTCACCGGCGCCCTGGTGCTGGACGAGTTGCTCGCCGAGCGTGACCTCGACGCGTTCGTGCTGTTCTCCTCCGGGGCGGCGAGCTGGGGGAGCGCGGGCGGCGGTGCGTACGCGGCCGCCAACGCGGCGATGGACGCCCTGGCCGAGGACCGGCGCGCCCGTGGCCTCGTGGCGACCTCGGTGGCCTGGGGCGGCTGGGCCGACACCGGGATGGCACGGGGTGGTGCCGAGCAGTTCCTCGCCCGGCAAGGGCTCCGGATGATGCGACCGGAGGTGGCCGTCACCGCCCTCCGGCAGGCGGTCGAGCACGACGAGACCACGGTCACGGTCGCGGACGTGGACTGGCAGCGGTTCACCCCCACGTTCACGCTGGCCCGCCGGCGCCCGTTGATCGACGAGATCCCCGAGGCTGCCGAAGTGCTGGCGGCGGAGTCGGCGCCGCCCGCAGGCACCGGCCCACGCGACACCCCGCTGTGGCGCCGGCTGACCGGACTCACCGAAGCGGAACGGGACGACGCGCTGCTCGGCCTGGTGCGCGCAGAGGCGGCCGCCGTGCTCGGCCATGCCGGCACGGACCCGATCGGCGTCACGGTTCCGTTCAAGGAACTCGGGTTCGACTCCCTGACCGCGGTGGAGCTGCGCAACCGGCTGGGCGCCGCGACCGGCCTGCGTCTGCCGGCGACGCTGGTGTTCGACCACCCGACCGCGCGGGCCTTGGCCGGCATGCTGCTCGCGGAGCTGCGCGGCGAAGGGGCGGCAGAGGAGACCCCGAAGCCGGGCGCGACCGACGGCGAACCGATTGCGATCATCGGCATGGCCTGCCGCTACCCCGGTGGTGTCACCAGTCCGGAAGACCTGTGGTCACTGGTTTCGGATGGGCGGGACGCGGTGGCGCCCTTCCCGCAGGACCGGGGATGGCAGCGCTACGACCTGGCCGACCAACACACACAGGTCGGCGGGTTCCTGCACGACGCGGCGTACTTCGACCCGGGGTTCTTCGGGATCTCTCCGCGTGAGGCGCGGTCGATGGACCCCCAGCAGCGCCTGCTGATGGAGACCTCGTGGGAGGTGTTCGAACGAGCCGGGCTGACGGCCACCGCGCTGCGCGGCAGCCGCACCGCCGTGTTCATCGGGTGTGCCTCCCAGGACTACGCGGCGCTGCTGCCCACCGGCGCGGACGAGGCCGAGAGCTTCGGGATGACCGGCACGTCCGGCAGCGTCACGTCCGGTCGGATCGCCTACGCGTTCGGCCTCGAAGGCCCGGCGCTGACCGTGGACACCGGCTGCTCCTCGTCGCTGGTGGCCATGCACCTCGCCGCGCGGTCGCTGCGGGGCGGTGAGTGCGAGCTCGCGCTCGCGGGCGGCGTCGCCGTGATGGCGACGCCCGCGGCGTTCGTGGAGTTCGCCCGCCAGCGCGGTCTCGCCGGCGACGGCCGGTGCAAGTCCTTCGCCGGCGCCGCGGACGGCACCGGCTGGGGCGAGGGCGTCGGGGTTCTGCTGTTGGAGCGGTTGTCGGATGCGCGGCGCAATGGGCACCGGGTGCTGGCGGTGGTTCGTGGTTCGGCGGTGAACCAGGACGGCGCCTCCAACGGGTTGACGGCGCCGAACGGGTCGGCGCAACAGCGCGTGATCCGTGAAGCGTTGGTGAACGCCGGTCTCGCCGCGTCCGACGTGGACGTCGTGGAGGCGCACGGCACCGGCACCACGCTGGGTGATCCCATCGAGGCGCAGGCGTTGCTGGCGACCTATGGTCAGCGCGATCCTGAACGGCCGCTGTGGCTGGGGTCGGTCAAGTCGAACATCGCGCACACGCAGGCGGCCGCCGGTGCCGCCGGTGTGATCAAGATGGTCATGGCGCTCCAGCACGGCCGGTTGCCGAAGACGCTGCACGTGGACGAGCCGAGTCCGCACGTGGACTGGTCCGCCGGCGCGGTGCGGCTGCTGACCGAGGAGGGGGACTGGCCGGACGCGGGGCGACCGCGGCGGGCGGGAGTGTCCTCATTCGGCATCAGCGGCACCAACGCGCACCTGATCCTGGAACAGGCGGAGGAGACCGGCGACGACACCACCCCCGAGTCCGCGACCGTCCCGCCGTTGGTGATCTCGGCGCGGACGGACGCCGCCCTGCGCGCACAGGCCGCCCGGCTGCGGGCGTACCTGGCCGAACGGCCGGAGGTTTCCCTCGCGGCGACCGGGCACGCGCTGTTGACGAGCCGGTCCGTCTTCGAACACCGCGCCGCCGTGCTGGACGACGACCGCGCGGGAGTGCTGCGCAAGCTGAGCGCGGTCGCCGAAGGCAGGACCACCGCCGGCGTCCTCACCGGACGGGCACGCGACGGCAAGGTCGCCTTCGTTTTCCCTGGGCAGGGCGCGCAGTGGGTGGGGATGGCCGCTGAGTTGCTGGAGTCGTCGCCGGTGTTCGCGAGCCGGATGGCGGAGTGCGCGGCGGTGTTGGGGCCGTTGGTGGATTGGTCGTTGCTGGATGTGGCGCGGGGTGC
>NZ_JBHSFP010000085.1:0-5179 GCF_042654065.1 Sphaerisporangium dianthi
GCCGTCGCGGAGTTGGAGCGTCGTCTGTCGGTGGCGGGGTTGATGCGGTGGCGGCTGGAGGGGACGGACTTCGCCGCCCACTCGGCGCAGGTCGACCGGTTGCGGGATGAGTTGCTGGCCGAGCTGGAGGGTGTGGAGCCACGCTCGGTCGAGGTACCTTTCCTGTCCACGGTCACCGGGGACTGGGTGGACGGCGCCGAGCTGGACGGCGGCTACTGGTACCGCAACCTGCGCCAGCCCGTCAGGTTCCAGACCGCTGTACGGGCGGTGCTCGACCAGGGTTGCGACGTGCTGGTCGAGGTCGGTCCGCACCCGGTACTGCTGCCTTGGATCCAGGAGACCATCGACGAACGGCACGCCGACGCCGTCGCCCTGGCCACGATCCGCCGCGACGACGGTGGGCTCGACCGCTACACGAACTCCCTCGCACAGGCCTACGTGCACGGTGTCCGTGTCGGCTGGCAGACCTCCTTCGCGAACACCGCGGCCGCATTCGTCGAGCTGCCGACATACCCCTTCGCAGGGCAGCGCTACTGGCCGGAGGCGGGCGCCTCGACCGGCGACGTCTCCGCCGCCGGGCTGGACGGCGCCGACCATCCGCTGATCGGCGCCACCGTCGAGCTCGCCGCCGGCACGGGAGTCCTCCTGACCAGCAGGTTCTCGCTATCCACCCATCCGTGGCTCGCGGACCACGCCGTCAATGGCGAGACGATCGTGCCAGGCGCCGTCCTGGTCGAGCTCGCCATCCAGGCCGGCGCCCTGACCGGCTGCGACCACGTGGACGAACTGACCGTGCACGCGCCGCTGATCCTGCCGCGTGACGCCGCGCTCAACGTGCAGGTCCGCGCCCAAGCCGCCGACGAAGGCGGCTACACTCTCGGTGTCCACTCGCGGCCGGTGGACGGCGCCGTCGGCATGCCGTGGACCAGCCACGCCACCGGCAGGCTGACCACCGACACGCGGCAGGCCACGCCGATGCCCGAACAGTGGCCGCCCCGAGACGCCGAAACGGTGGACATCAGCGACCTGTACACCCGCCTGGCCGACGCCGGCTACCAGTACGGTCCGGCGTTCCGAGGGCTGGCGGCGGCATGGCGTCGCGGCGACGACATCTTCGCCGAGGTCCGGCTGGCCGAGGGGCAACACGCCGACGCCGCGCGGACCGGGTTGCATCCCGCATTGCTCGACGCCGCCCTGCACACCATGATGCTGCTGGAGACCGGCGACGACCGGCTCCGGCTCCCGTTCTCCTGGAACGGGGTGAGCCTGCACGCGTCCGGGGCCACGGCGCTGCGGGTGTGGCTGTCCAGGACGGCGGGCGACGCGGTGCGGTTGACGACGGCGGACCCCGCCGGCCATCCCGTCGCCGAGATACGGTCACTCATGCTCGGTGAGGTGGCCGCCGACGACCTGCGGGGCGGCTACGACCACTCGCTGTACCACCTCGACTGGATACCCGCGCCCGCGTCCGACGCCCGCCCGGGCATCGCGGTGCTCGGGACGGACACGCTCGGTTTGTCGGAAGCGGAACCGGACGTCGTGGTGTGGGCGGACCTCGACGACGTCGACGGCGCGGTCCCGGACGTGGTCGTCGCCCACCTCCCCCCGAGCCACGCGGCCGATGTGCCCGCCGCGGTGCGTGCGGCCTTGCAGCGGACGCTGGACCTGGTGCGCCGGTGGCTCGCCGACGAGCGGTTCACGGCCGCGCGACTGGCGATCGTCACCACCGTCGCCGTCGCCGCCGGCACGGGCGACGGGGTGGACGACCTCGGCAACGCCCCGGTGTGGGGACTGGTGCGCTCGGCCCAGTCGGAGCACCCCGGCCGGCTCGTCCTCGTCGACCTCGACAACACACCGGAATCGCTCGGCGCCCTGCGCGCCGCTCTGGCGACCGGGGAGCACCAGGTCGCCGTCCGGGCCGGCGCGGTCACCTGCCCGCGGCTGGCCAGGGTCAACGCACGCGACTCGCTGGTGCCGCCGCCCCGCGCACGGACGTGGCAGCTGGACAGCGTCGGCGGGGAAACGCTCGACGAACTCGCCATCGTCGCCGGCCCCGACACGGACGAGCCGCTGCCCGCCGGCCACGTCCGCATCGCGGTGCGGGCGGCGGGGGTGAACTTCCGCGACGTCATCGTCGGCCTCGGCGTGCTGCCGGACCAGCAGCACATCGGGTCGGAGGCCGCGGGCCTGGTGCTCGAAACCGGCCCGGGCGTGACGGGCATCGCGGTGGGCGACCGCGTGATGGGCGTGTGCTACCAGGCATTCGGTCACGTCGCCGTCGCCGACCACCGCTGGCTCGTGCCCATCCCGGAAGGCTGGTCCGACGAGCAGGCCGCGGCGGTGCCGATCGCCTACCTGACCGCGTACTACGGGCTGGTGGACCTCGCCGGGCTCCAGCCCGGTGAGTCCGTGCTCGTGCACGCCGCGGCCGGCGGCGTCGGCACGGCCGCGGTCCGGATCGCCCAGCACCTGGGCGCCGAGGTGTTCGGCACGGCCAGCCCCGAGAAGTGGGACACCCTGCGGGCCCACGGGCTGGCCGAGGACCACATCGCCGGCTCGCGGACACTTGAGTTCGAGGCACGATTCCTGGCCACGACCGGCGGTGCCGGCATGGACGTCGTGCTGGACAGCCTCGCCGGGGACTTCGTCGACGCGGGCCTGCGACTCCTCCCACGCGGCGGCCGGTTCCTGGAGATGGGCAAGACCGACAAGCGAGACGCGGATCAGGTCGCCGCCGCCCATCCGGGGGTCATCTACCAGGTCTACGACCTCATGGAGGCCGCGCCGGAGCGCATGCACGAGATGCTGGTCGAGATCGTCGCCCTGCTGGAGACGGGTGCGCTCGAACCGCTGCCGCTGACCGTCTACGACGTGCGCAGGGCACCGGCCGCGCTCCGCGCGCTCAGCCAGGCGCGCCTCGTCGGCAAGGCGGTGCTGACCCTCCCCCGGCCGCTCGACCCGGACGGGACCGCGCTGATCACCGGCGCCACCGGCACCCTGGGCGGGCTGCTGGCCCGTCACCTGGCGAGCACGTACGGCCTGCGGAACCTGGTGCTCACCAGCCGGGCCGGTATGGCCGCACCCGGCGCCGAGGAACTGCTGGCGGAGCTGACCGAGCTCGGCGCGAACGCGACCGTCGTCTCCTGCGACGTGGCGGACCGCGACGCCCTCGCCCGGGTGCTGGCCGGCGTGCCGGAGGAGCATCCCCTCACCGCTGTGGTGCACGCCGCCGGAGTCCTCGACGACGGCCTGATCGAGTCGCTGAGCGATGAGCAGCTAGACCGGGTGCTCCAGCCCAAGGTCGACGGCGCGGTCAACCTCCACGAGCTGACCGAGGGCATGCCGCTGTCGGCGTTCGTGCTGTTCTCCTCCGCGGCCGCCACGTTCGGCGGCGCCGGCCAGGCGAACTACGCGGCGGCCAACGCCTTCCTCGACGCGCTGGCGCACCACCGCAGGGCACGGGGACTGCCCGCGTCCTCAATGGCGTGGGGTTTCTGGGCGCAGCGCAGCGCCATGACCACGCACCTCGGCGACGTCGAGGTCAGGCGCATGGCGCGGTCCGGCATGGCGCCGTTGGACAACGAGCGAGGACTGGCATTGTTCGACCTCGCCGGCGTTGTCGACCTCGCGATGACCGTGCCGACCAGGCTGACCCCGGATGTGCTGCGCGCCGACTCGGTATCCCCGCTGCTCCGCGGGCTGGTCAAGGGCGGCGCCCGCCGCCTGGCACAGGCGGCGGGGCAGGGTGGTGACGGGCAGGCGCTGGCCGACCGGTTGGCCGGGATGGCGCCGGCCGAACGCGACCGGCTGCTCCTCGACATCGTTCGGTCGAACGCCGCCGTCGTCCTCGGCCACGGGGCGTCCGACGAGGTCGACGCGGGACGAGCGTTCAAGGAACTGGGCATCGACTCGTTGACGGCGGTCGAGCTGCGCAACCGGTTGACGGGCGCGACCGGACTGCGGCTGCCGACCACCCTCGTGTTCGATCATCCGACACCGCTGGCGTTGGCCCGATTCCTTGGGACCGAGCTGGTGCCAGAGGGACTCGGCGGGGTCGACTCGGTGCTGGCCGAGCTGACGCGGCTCGGTGACGCCATCACCGCCCTGGATCCGGGCCTCGACGAACGGGGACGGATCACCGGCCTGCTCCGGGAGCTGGTGTCGCGGTGGCAGGACTCGTCCGGGTCGCCCGACGAGGACCTCGGCGCGGCGACGAACGAAGAACTCTTCGACCTGGTCGACCGGGGTTTCCCGCTCTCGTGACCCACCCGGTTCGCAACTGTTGACGCCTGAGGAGCTGATGCGCGGATGTCCGAAGAGGCCAAGCTTCGCGAGTACCTGCAACGTGCAATAGCCGACAGCCGCCGAGCGCACGCGCGGCTGGCCGAAGTGGAGCAGCGAGCCCGCGAACCGATCGCGATCCTGGGCATGGCGTGCCGCTACCCGCACGGTATCGACTCGCCCGCCGAACTGTGGGCGGCGGTCAGCGCCGGCGCCGACCTGATCGGGGAATTCCCGGCCGACCGTGGCTGGGACCTCGGCGCGCTGTTCGACCCCGATCCGGCCCGGCCCGGCACGTCCTACACCCGCGAAGGCGGCTTTCTGATCGCGCCAGGCGCCTTCGACTCCGCCTTCTTCGGAATCTCGCCCCGTGAAGCGGTCGCGATGGACCCCCAACAGCGGCTGTTGCTGGAGACGGCGTGGGAGGCGGTCGAACGGGCGGAGATCGACCCGCGTTCCCTGCACGGCGGCCGGACCGGTGTGTTCATCGGAGGGACGTCGCAGGAGTACGTGGGCGTGCTCACCGCCGCGGACCATGACAGCGAGGGCCACATGCTGACCGGCACGGCGAGCAGTGTCATGTCAGGGCGGATCGCCTACGTGCTCGGTCTTGAAGGCCCGGCGGTGACCGTGGACACCGCCTGCTCTTCGTCCCTGGTGGCCGTGCACCTGGCGGCCCAGTCGCTGCGCAACGGCGAGTGCGGGCTGGCGCTCGCGGGTGGGGTTTCGGTCATGGTCACCCCGGGGCCGTTCATCGAGTTCTCCCGGCAACGCGGTCTGGCTCCCGACGGTCGGTGCAAGTCGTTCGCGGCCGCGGCGGATGGGACGGGTTGGGGGGAGGGTGTCGGTGTTCTTCTGCTGGAGCGGTTGTCGGATGCGCGGCGTAACGGGCATCGGG
>NZ_JBHSFP010000086.1:0-5007 GCF_042654065.1 Sphaerisporangium dianthi
AGTCGACCCACGCCTGTCCGGCCAGGCCGGTGAAGAACCCGCCGAGCGCGGACTCCTTGGTGCCCTTGAGGAACCCGGTGGTGGGGCTGCCGCCGTTGACCCAGGCCTTGGCGGCCGGGGTGGCGAAGCCGAAGCCGAACAGCTTGTCGGCGAACGCCCACAGGAACGTCCAGCCGAGCGCGAGGCGGACCACGGCCCACACGTGGTCGACGGCGGTGGGGCCGGCCTGCGCGTGGGTGTCGCGGGGGGCGGCGTCGC
Source organism: Sphaerisporangium dianthi (assembly GCF_042654065.1). NCBI lineage: Bacteria > Bacillati > Actinomycetota > Actinomycetes > Streptosporangiales > Streptosporangiaceae > Sphaerisporangium > Sphaerisporangium dianthi. Next base: position 259 of record NZ_JBHSFP010000086.1, read on the forward strand.
TCTGGTGACGCCCTTCGGTGAGAGCCATGATCGGCCCCTTTCAGTGCGGGGGGAACACTGTTCGTGTGTCACGCCAAGCACACCGCTTCGGGGCGGGTGCCGGGCAGTGCCGGACGACTCGCCCGTGGGCGGTCTCACATCCCCGCCCGGCGGGACTTTCGTCCCTCATCTCCGCGGACACGCCATCGGCGCGCGCCGCACGCCATCGGCGGATCCTTCCTTCCGGCCTCTTCAGCGCCCCTTCCGCGTGCCGCGCCGCACCCCCGGCCTCGGGACCGCCGCGCCGGCGACAGGGACCTTGGCCTCTGTCCCGCCCGCGCCCGCGGACACGAGCCTCGGATACGCAACATCGATGAAGGAGGTACGTGATGCCTTTTCCCGCCGCCACCGACCTTGGGGTTCGCTGGCTGCTGGCCGCGGCGGGCCAGGCGCCGTCGGTCCTCAACACCCAGCCATGGCGCTTCCGGATCGTGGGGGAGAAGTCGGTCGAGTTGCTGGCCGATCCCGACCGCAGGCTGCGCGTCGCCGATCCGCGCGGACGGTCCATGCACGTGAGCTGTGGCGCGGCCCTGTTCAACCTTCGCCTGGCCGTGCGCGTGAGCGGGCATCTGCCGTCGGTGTGGGCGCTGCCCTCTCCCGAGGAGCCCCGTCTGCTCGCCTTGGTCCGCATGGCGCCGTTCGGCCCGCCCACCGCCCCCGAACAGGAGCTGTACGCCGCCATCGGCCGCCGCCGCACCAGCCGCGAGCCGTTCAGCGACCGGCGCGTGCCCCCCTGGGTGCTCGCCGACCTGCGCATCGCCGCCTCCAGGGAGGGCGCAAACCTGGTCCTGCCGACCATGCGCGCCGCGGCCGACCTTCTCGACTACGCCGCCATCGCCGAGGAGGAGCTGTCCGCCGACCACGACTACCTCGCCGAGACGCGGGCGTGGACGATCGGGGGAACCCACGCGGACGGCCTGCCCACCTACGTGCTCGGGCCTCCCCCGGCCGACGACCCCGCCCTCGTGCGCTACTTCGGCGTCCGCAACGCGCGCACGCCCGAGCGCTTCGAGTCCCGCCCCCAGCTGGCCGTGCTCACCACCCCCGGCGACCGGCCGCTCGACTGGCTGCGGGCCGGGCAGGCGCTGCAGCGGGTGCTGCTGGTGGCCGCCTCGCACGGGCTGTCGGCCTCGTTCCTCAACCAGCCGCTGGACCTGCGGGACATGCGCCACCGCGCCGATCCGCGCCACCGCCGCGGCCACGCCCAGATGATCATCAGGTTCGGATACGGCCCTGGCGTGCCGCGCGCGCCCCGTCGTCCCGCCGCCGAGCTGCGCACCGGCGATCCCGAGCCGTCCTCCCTCTGAACGCGCGCCGCGCCCGGCGCCGGAGTAGACGGCGGACGGCGCGGCCGGTGAGCGGGACCTTGGGCTCTGTTCCCCCGCGGCGCCCGGTGGGTGTGATGGAACGGTACGGACAGGGGGAGGGACGCCGTGATAGTAGTGGGAGTCGACGGGTCGCCGGCCGGTCTGGAGGCCGCGCGCTGGGCCGCCCTCGAGGCGGCGCTGCGCGGCAGCGAGGTGCGGGTGACCCACGCGATGCCGGCATGGGCCTGCGAGGCCGATGGCGGCCCTTACGCCGAGGTCGCGCGGTGGATGCGCGAGGGCGCCGACACGATCATGGGCGAGGCGCTGGAGCAGGTCCGCCAGGCCGCACCGGGCGTCGGGGTGAGCACCGCCCGGCTGCCCGGCGATCCCCGGGCCGGCCTCATCGCCGCCGCCCGGGACGCCGAACTGCTCGTGGTGGGCAACCACGGCCTCGGCGGGTTCCGCGGCCTGCTGCTCGGGTCGGTCGCCCTCGGCGTCGCCGGCCGCGCCCCCTGCCCGGTGGCCGTCGTGCGGGCGGTGCCGGAGGGCGCACTCCCGCAGATCGTCGCGGGCGTCGACGGCGCGGGCGCGGACGCCGAGACGCTGCGGTTCGCCTTCTTCGAGGCCGGCCTGCGCCACGCGGAGCTCGTCGTGGTCCGCGCCATGGGCACCGCGCCCGGCCAGGCCGAGCGCGAGGGGCCGGCCGCCGGGCCGCGCCGGTGGCCGGAGAGCCCGCCGGAGGTCAAGGTGAGCGAGCTCGTCCTGCCCGGGCACCCGGTGGACGTCCTGCTCCAGGCGTCCGCGCGGGCCGAGCTGCTGGTCGTGGGCTCGCGCGGGCGCGGGGGCTTCGCCGGGCTGGTGCTCGGGTCGGTCACCCACGCCCTCCTGCACCACGCGCGGTGCCCGGTCCTCGTGCTGCCCGCCGTCCCTCAGCAGTGACCGGGCCGCCACCCGCGACGCCGAGCGAGCCCGGCGGCCCGGCGAGCGCGCCGCCGGCGAGGCCGGAACGGGCCGGGGCGAGGCCGGAGCGGGCCGCGGGTGACCAAGGACCTTCCCGCGGAGGGCCGACGTCCCGCGCGGGCGAGCCCTAGGGCACTGCTCGGGACGGCCGCGGCGAGCTTTGCTCGAAGCAGAGGCATCCGGCCGATCCGGCGAGCGGACGGTCAGGTGAGTGGAGGCATCATGTCCGACAGAATCGTGGTGGGCACCGACGGTTCGGCGCCCGGAACCGCCGCCGTGGAATGGGCGGCCGATGACGCCGCCCGCAGGGGAGTCCCCCTCCGCATCGTCACCGTGGTCGAGCGCCGGCCCTACGGCATCGCACGCTACCCCGCCCCGCCCGAGATGGCGGACACCCTCGTCGAGGGCGCCCACCGCGTTCTGGCCGACGCCAAGGCGAGCGCCCGGCGGCGCAGCCCGGACATCGCGGTCGCCGGTGAGATCGTCGAGGGCTACCCGGCCGAGGTGCTGTGCGAGCAGGCCACGGAGGCCACGGAGGTCGTGGTGGGCAGCAGGGGCCTGGGCGGCTTCGTCGGAGCCCTTGTCGGCTCGGTGAGCGGCCATGTCGCCGGCCACGCCCGGGGCCCGGTCGTGGTGGTCCGCCAGGGTGAGCGGACCGAGCACGGCGAGATCGTCGTGGGCGTCGACGACTCGCCCGAATGCGAGCCCGCGCTGCCCTACGCCTTCACCGAGGCCCTGCTGCGCGGCGCCATCCTGCGCGCCGTCCACGCCTGGCAGCTCCCGGTGCACGCCTACGCCCCCGAGGTCTCCTACGACATGGACGACGTCCGCAGGGCCCAGCAGGAGGCCGTCAGCAAGAAGCTGGCCGACGTGGCCGCCCTCTACCCCGGTGTGAAGCTGATCGAGGACGTGCTGTGCGCCCACCCCGCCGACGCGCTCATCAGCGCCTCCGAGAAGGCCGACCTGGTGGTCGTCGGCTCCCACGGCAGGGGCGGCGTCGGCGCGCTGCTGATCGGCTCGGTCAGCCGCGCCCTGCTGCACCACGCGACCTGCCCGGTCGCGGTGGTGCGCAACTGACCGTCCACGGCCCGACGGGCCGCCTGCCGCGCGGCGGGCGGCCCGGGACGGACCGGCGAAGGCCGCTCCCCATGCTGGGAGCGGCCTTCGGTGTCTCCGGCCCGTGTCATGTCCTGTTCGCGGCGTGCGGGCGTCCGGCGGCCACCGGCCCGTCCTCGCGGGCGACGCCTTCACCGGACACCGCGACCACCGGGCAGGGCGCGTGGCGAAGGCAGGCCAGCAGGACCGGGCCGAGCCGGCGCTCGCCCGAGGCGGTGAGCGACGACCCCAGCACCAGCAGGTCCGCGCCCTCGCTGTGGTGCAGCAGCTCCTTGGCGGGGCTGCCGAGATTCAGGCAGCGGCGCACCACGACCTCCGGATGCAGGCGGGCGACCTCCGAGACGGCCCGCAGGGCCGCGGTCTCCTCGGTGATGTGCCGCAGCTCGGCCTCCATCCGCCGCTGGGCGGGCGCGTACGGCGCGTGCGACGCGGAGGTCCCGTCCCAGGCGTGGACGGCCACCAGTTCGGCGCCGCGCCGGGAGGCCTCGGCCGCCGCCCACGACAACGCCCGGTGCGACGCGGCGGTGTGGTCCACCCCTGCGACGACGCGCCCGGCGCTCACGTCCCCGTCCTCTCCGCCCCGCCGTCCCCGCGGTCGGCGGGCCGGTCCAGCTGGCTCGACACTTCCTTCGCCCATGCTCTGACCAGCTCGCGGTCGCGGTAGTCGCCGGCCTTCGACTTGGCGAGCATGGAGGCCACGAAGCCGCGGGGCCGCTCCAGCAGCCGGCCGCCGAAGGTCTTGTGCCCGAGCGCGTCCACCGAGGCCATGACCCCGGCGACCTGCGCCACCGGCGCGATGTCGTGATCTACGGCGGAGTGGTCGAGCGGCCCGCTGCTGAACAGCCAGACCGAGCAGGCCTCGAGCGTCTTCGCGTGGCGGCGGGCGAAGCGCCGCGACGCGGCGTGCCACCTGCCCGCGTACAGGGAGCCTCCGAGGATCACCGCGTCGTACCCGAGCACCTGCCGCGCCTTGTCCGCCGGCAGGACGTCGACCTCGTGGCCGTCGTCCCGCAACACCTCGCCGATCCACTCGGCGATCTGGGCGGTCGAACCTCTCTTCGAACCGTGGGCCACGAGTATCCGCGCCATGGGGATCACCTCCAGGATGTCAGCCTCGCCCCTCGCGGTGGCCCGGCTGTAGAGCCGCACGGCCGGACTTGGCGTGACCTAGGTCCATGCCGGCGGCCCGCCGGCCGGGGACGCCGAAAGACATCCCAGGAGTTTGAATGTCAAGCCGTAGCACTCTGAGCGTGATGCGACCAGGCGGTCGTTTCGCTGTAGGGCGTGCCGGTCTTCAGGCAGCCGTGCAGGATACCGACGAGTCGGT
>NZ_JBHSFP010000087.1:0-4526 GCF_042654065.1 Sphaerisporangium dianthi
GATGCCCGTTACGCCGCGCATCCGACAACCGCTCCAGCAGAAGAACACCGACACCCTCCCCCCAACCCGTCCCATCCGCCGCGGCCGCGAACGACTTGCACCGGCCGTCCCCGGCGAGACCGCCCTGGGCGGCGAAGGCCGCGAACGGTCCGGGTGTCGCCATCACGGAAACCCCACCGGCCAGGGCCAGAGAGCTCTCGCCGTCGCGCAGGGACCGCACAGCCAGGTGCAGCGCCACCAGCGACGACGAGCACGCGGTGTCCACCGTCATCGCCGGGCCTTCCAGGCCGAGCGTGTAGGAGATCCGGCCGGCCAGCACGCTGCCGGACGCTGCGGTCGCCAGGTAGTCCACCCCGCCGGGCGCAGAGGCCAGCAAGGTCATGTACTCGTGCGCCGAGCCGCCGACGAACACGCCGGTCCGGCTGCCGCGAAGTGACCGGGGGTCGATGCGTGCTCTCTCGATCGCCTCCCAGGACGCCTCCAGCAGCAGCCGCTGCTGCGGGTCCACCAAGACGGCCTCGCGGGGCGAGATGCCGAAGAAGCCGGCGTCGAAGTCACCGGCGTCATGCATGAAACCACCGCACAGCTCGGGGTCACCGGCGGACAGGTCCCATCCCCGGCCGGTGGGCGGTCCGCTCATCGCCTCCCTGCCGGCGTGGACCAGCGACCACAGTTCCTCCGGGCTCCGCGCCACATCCGCGTACCGGCACGCCATCGCCACGATCGCGACCGGCTCGGTCGACGCGGCCGCGAGCCGCCTGTTCTCCTGCCGCAGCCGGTCGCTCGTGAGCAGCGCGGCACGCAGGGCGTCGACCATCTCCGCCGACGAACCGTCCATAGCAGACCCTGTCTCCGTCATAGCGTGCCCTTGGTGTCGGCGAGGGCGAGCCGAACGAGCGACGCCGCGTCCATCGCCTCGATCCGGTCCCGGTTCTCCGGCGGTGCGGGCGGCGGTGTTCCGGTCCCGTCGCCGGTCATGTCCAGCAGCGTGTCGAGCAGACCGACGGCGCGCAGGCGGGCGATCGGCAACGTCGCGAGAGCCTCGCGGATCCGCCTGTCGTCCTCGTCCGCCGGCTCGCCCGCCCCGGGGCCTCCGAAGAGCCCGTCGTACAGCCGGTCGGCCAGCATCTCCGGACTGGGGTGGTCGAAAACCAGGGTCACCGGTAGCCGCAGGCCGGTCACCGCGCTCAGCTGGTTCCGCAGCTCGACGGCGGTCAGCGAGTCGAACCCCATCTCCCGGAACGGCTTGTCGCCGTCCAGCTCGCCGAGCGACTCGTAGCCGAGCACGCCGCCCGCGTGTTCCCGGATCACGTCGAGCAGCACCTGCCGGCGTTCGGCATCGGACGCGCGGGCGAGCCGTTGCGCGAAGGTCGCCTCGGCGGCGGTCGCCCGGAGCCGAGGCCGGCGGACCAGGCCGCGCAGCAGCGGCGGGACATCACCGGACGCCGCTCTCGCCCGCAGCGCCTCATGGTCGAGCCGCATCGGCACCAGCACCGCGTCCTCGGCGCGGCACGCCGCGTCGAACAGCGCGAGCCCTTCCTCGGCCGACATCGGCGCGACGCCACGACGCGTGCCGCGGGCCAAGGCGGCCGCCTCGACCTGACCGGCCATACCGGCGCGTTCGGCCCACAGCCCCCACGCGAGCGAGCGGCCCGGCATTCCCTGTGCCCGGCGGTGCTGGGCCAACGCGTCGAGGAACGCGTTGGCGGCGGCGTAGTTGCCCTGACCGGCCCCGCCGAAGGTGCCCGCCACCGAGGAGAACAGTACGAAGGCGGACAGCCCCATGCCGGCCGTCAGCTCGTGCAGGATGACCGCGGCGTCGACCTTGGGACGCAGCACCGCCGCGACCTGCCCGGGGGTCAGCGAGGACAGCAGCCCGTCGTCGAACACCCCGGCCAGGTGGATCACAGCGGTCAGCGACCGGCTCGCCGGGACCTGTTCGAGCAGTTCGGACACCGCGACCCGGTCGGCGAGGTCGCATGCGGCGAGGGTCACATCGGTGCCGAGTTCGAGCAGTTCGGCCTGCAACCTGGTGGCGCCGGCCGCCTCCGCGCCGCTCCTGCTGACGAGCAACAGGTTCCTGGCGCCGTGCTCGCTGACCAGGTGACGCGCCAGCAGCGCGCCGAGACCTCCGGTGGCGCCGGTCACGAGCACCGTGCCCATCCGGTCGAACACCGGGGCGGGGTCGGTGGTGCCGCTCGTCGACGGCACCCTGGCCAGGCGCGGCACCAGCACACGCCCTGAGCGCACGGCGAGCTGTGGTTCACCGGATCCGACGGCGAGCCGCAGCAGGCGCGGCGACACCGCGTCCCCGGCCACGTCCAGCAGTGCGAATCGGCCCGGGTGTTCGGACTGCGCCGACCTCACCAGTCCCCAAACCGCGCCGCCTGCCGGGTCGGGCACCCGGTCGTCCGGTTCGACGGCCACCGCACCGCTGGTCACCACCACCAGCCGGGCGGCGGCGAAGCGCTCGTCGGCGGACCACGTCCGCGCGAGCGCCAACACCCGATCGACCGCGGCCCTGGCCCTCTCCGCCAGCCCCGCCGGCGCGCCCGCGCACGTGCCTGCCGCGAACACCACGTCCGGAACGGGCGAACCGGCGTCGATCGCCTCGGCCAGCGCCTCGATATCGGCGTACCTCGCTGTCTCACCGCCATCGGCGGCGGTCACCATCCGGTGCCACTCCGGCCGCGGTTCGCCGACGGTCACCCAGTACCCCGGCTCCGGCGCCGCGGTGGCCTCGACCGGGCGCCAGTCCACCCGGAACAGGGAGCCGTGGTGGGTGGCGGCGCCTGCCCGTACCTGTTCGGTCGAGACCGGCCGCAGGACCAGCGAGTCGACCTCGGCGACAGGGGCGCCGGTCCCGTCGGCCACCACCAGCCGGACTCTGCCGTCACCAGCGTCGGACAGTCGCACGCGCAGCGTCGTGGCGCCCGCCGCGTACACCCGGATTCCGGTGTAGGAGAACGGCCGGAGCGCGGTCACCGCGTCGCCGAGGAAGTCGCACAGGCCGATGGCGTGCAGCGCCGAGTCGAGCAACGCGGGGTGCACGGCGTACCGGTCGGCGTCGTCCTGCTGCGCCGAGGGCAGCTCGACCTCCGCGCACACCTCGCCGGCCCGCCGCCAGGCGGCGCGGACGCCCTGGAACGCGGGCCCGAACTCGACGCCCGCCTCAGCCATCCGCTCGTAGAGGTCCTGGACGTCGACCTCGGTGGCGCCGGCGGGAGGCCACGCGGACAGGTCACCCGTGCGTGGCGCACCGGGCCCGGACAACGATCCGGTCGCGTGCAGGATCCACGTCCCGTCCTCCGCCGCGTTCTCGACGCACGCATGCAGCCGCAGCTCCCGGACGCCGACCTCGTCCGGTTCCGCGACCGTCAGCTGCAGCAGGACCGCGTCCGTCGCCGGTATCACCAGCGGCGTCCGGAGGATCAGCTCGTCCACCTGGTCGCAGCCGAGCAGGTCGCCCGCCCACAGGGCCAGCTCGACCACGGCCGTGCCGGGCAGCACAGCGATGCCGGCGATCGTGTGGTCGGCCAGCCAGGGATGCGCGGCCGGCGACAACCTGCCGGTGAACACCGTTGTGCCCGATTCGGCCAGCCGCACGGCCGCGCTGAGCACCGGGTGGCGGGTCGAGGCGAGACCGGCCGAGGTGACATCGGCGGTCATGGTCCGGCCCGGGTCCAGCCAGTACCTGTCGCGCTGGAACGGGTAGGTCGGCAGACCGGCGGGCACGGCGTGGTCTTCGGGCAGCGCGGCGGCCCAGTGGGGATCGAGGCCCCGCACGCACGCCTCCGCCGCGCTCGCCAGGAACCGGTCGAGACCACCCTGGTCACGCCGGAGGGTGCCGAGCACCGCGGCGGTACTTCCCCGTGCCTCCAGCGTCTCCCGGAGACCGGTGGCGAGCACCGGGTGTGGACTGCATTCGACGAGGAAGCCGAAGCCGTCGGCGTCGAGGCGCTCCACCGTCTCGTGCAGCAGCACGGTGTGCCGCAGGTTCCGGTACCAGTAGTCGGCGTCCAGTTGCTCGCCGGACAGCACCGTCCCGGTCACCGTCGAGTACAACGGGATCCGCGCGCGCTGCGGGGAGATGCCGGCGACCGCCGCCAGCAGCTCGTCGCGGAGCGTCTCGATCTGTGCGGAGTGGGAGGCGTAGTCGACGGCGATCCGCCGAGCCTGGATGTCGTGTTCCGCGCAGTGTGCGAGCAGTTCCTCAAGGGCCTGGTCCTCGCCGGAGACGACGACGGACCGGGCGCCGTTCACGGCGGCGATCGACAGTCCCGGCGCCCAGCGGTCCACCAACACCCGCGCGTCGTCCGGTGTGCGCCCCAGCGAGACCATGCCGCCGGTGCCGGCCAACGCCCGCAAGGCACGGGACCGCAGCGCGACGACCGCGGCGGCGTCGCCGAGCGACAGCGCCCCCGCGACGCACGCCGCCGCGATCTCACCCTGCGAATGCCCCACCACCGCGGCAGGCTCGACCCCATACGAACGCCACAGCTCCGCCAGCGACACCATCACCGAGA
>NZ_JBHSFP010000088.1:0-4038 GCF_042654065.1 Sphaerisporangium dianthi
GACCCGTAGTGATCATCGTCTCGACCGCGACCCGGCTCGTGGGGTCGCCCTTGAGCATGGCGTCGAGGATGGCGTCGCTGATCTGGTCGGCGATCTTGTCCGGGTGACCCTCGGTGACCGACTCGGAAGTGAACAGGCGGCGGGACAACTCAGTGGCTCCTCATGCAGCGGCTGCTGACGTCGTTGGCTTGGGCGTGAGACGGCCGAAGCGCTCCGCCGAGTCTAGCCTTACCTGAAGCGGCGCCGCTCTACCGTCCTGGCATGTGGGCGTGGCCGACGCGGTTCACAGGTCGGGAAGCGGATCTTGCGGCAGGTCTCCGGGCGAGAACGCCTCGGCGTCCGCCGCGCCGACGACCGCGACGTATTCATCGTCAACCTCGAAGACCGTACCACCCAATTGGATCGTGGGCCCGGCGGCGAACCGCACGGGTCCAAGGCGGGTCTGACGTGGGTAGGTGGCCCAAACGGCGGCGGGCTCGTACCTGCTGAACACCTTGGTGGCCAGCACGGTGACGGACCTGTCGGTGACGACGACCATGTAGTTGGCCACGCCGCCCGAGCGCACCAAGGCGACAGGGAAGACATAGTGAATGTCCTCACCTGCTGGCAGCAGGGCACGGCAGCGTCCCCTGATGGCGGCGGTCACCGGCATAGTCAAGCCCTCCCGGTCCGGCATCCACCTGGAGTATCCGCCGGGAAACGCCCGCCATCAAGCACCTTCGTCCTGCTATGCGCTGATGGTCAGAGATCTGTGGCCCGCGAGCCCGCGAGAACGGCCCGCGGAACCCCCTCGGGTCCGGTGACACGGAAGCCCCGGCCAGGGCGGACAGGTCCGGTTGAGGACCCTTGCGTCCGGCGGCTGATGGCCGGGCCCCGCCGGGAGACGCTCCCCTGCGGCCTCGCCGTCAGCTGAGACGGGGGGCGATCAGGTCCCAGACGACGTCGGCGAGGGCCTCTTTGGGGCCGCGGGGAATCTCGACGGGCTCGCCGCCGGCCACCAGGACCACCGCGGCGTTGTCGGGGGTGCCGAAGGCCAGCCCCTCGCCGACCTGGTTGACGACCAGCAGGTCGCAGCCCTTGCGGGCGAGCTTGGCCCGGCCGTTGGCGAGCACGTCGTCGGTCTCGGCGGCGAAGCCGGCGATCACCTCGGGGGCGGGCTTGCCGCCGTTTCTGCGCCGCTCGCACAACTCGGCCAGGATGTCGGGATTCTTCGTCAGGTGCACGGGCTCGGGATCGGCCGAGGTCTTCTTGATCTTGGACCCGCTGCGCGCGGTCGGCCGGAAGTCGGCCACGGCCGCCGCCATGACCACCGCGTCGGCGTTCTCCGCCGCCTCGAACACCGCGGCGCGCAGGTCGAGCGCGGACTCGACGCGCACGACCGTGGCCCCCGCGGGGTCGGGCAGGGCCACATTGGCGGCGACCAGTGTGACCTCGGCGCCCCGCGCCGCCGCCGTGCGGGCCAGGGCGTACCCCTGGAGCCCGGAGGAGCGGTTGCCGATGTAGCGGACCGGGTCGAGGGCCTCGCGGGTGCCGCCCGCGGAGATCACCACGCGGCGGCCGGCCAGGTCGCGCTCGCGCCCGGCCAGGACCGAGCGGCAGAACTCGAAGATCTGCGCCGGGTCGGGCAGGCGCCCGCGCCCGGTGTCGGCGCCGGTCAGCCGGCCCACGGCGGGGTCGATGACCAGCGAGCCCCGCTCGCGCAGCGTCGCGACGTTGGCGCGGGTGGCGGGGTGCTCCCACATCTCGGTGTGCATGGCGGGAGCGAAGACCACGGGACATCGCGCGGTCAGCAGGGTGTTGGTCAGCAGGTCGCCGGCCAGGCCGTTCGCGGCCCTGGCCAGGATGTCGGCGGTCGCCGGGGCGACCACCACGAGGTCGGCGCCCTGGCCGATGCGCACATGCGGCACCTCGTGGACGGAGTCCCACACCTCGCTGGTGACGGGGTTGCCCGACAGGGCAGCCCACGTGGGCTCGCCGACGAAGCGCAGCGCGTCACGGGTCGGGACGACCCGGACGTCGTGCCCCGACTCGGTGAACAGCCGCAGCAGCTCGCACGCCTTGTACGCGGCGATGCCCGCGCCGACGCCGAGAACGACGCTCGGCCTGGCGCGGTCGTGACTCGCCATCGCGGTCTCCGGGCGGAGTGGTGTCGGGCTCGGGTCGCCGGGGAAGGTGTCAGCCCTCGATGGGCTCGGAGCTCAGCAGGCCCTCGGAGATCTCGCGCAGCGCGATGGAAAGCGGCTTCTCCTGGGCGTGGGTCTCGACCAGGGGACCCACGTACTCGAGCAGGCCCTCGCCGAGCTGGGAGTAGTAGGCGTTGATCTGGCGCGCGCGCTTGGCGCCCATGATGACCAGGCTGTACTTGCTGTCGACGACCTCAAGCAGCTGGTCGATCGGCGGGTTGGTGATGCCTTCGGCAACCGGGGCAGTGCCTGCCACGTCGTCGGCCTCTCAGTCGAATGTCGAGTCTTCGGTCTTGGCCTCGAAGGATACCAAGCGGAAAGGCGGGGCCGACTCGCTCAGGCCTCGCCCATCGTCACTGCAGCAAGGCTACCAGCCGGCCGCACACGTCCTTGACGGCCGTGTTGACCAGCGAGAGGTCGAACTCCTTCTCGGCGGCCAGCTCGACGCGCCCGGCGGCCAGGCGGCGCGCGATGACGTCCTCGGGCTCGGTGCCGCGGCCGCGCAGGCGGCTCTCGAGCTCTTCCCAGCTCGGTGGGGCCAGGAAGACCAGCAGGGCCTCGGGCATGGATCCTCGGACCTGCCGCGCGCCCTGGAGGTCGATCTCCAGCAGCGTCGGCACGCCCTCGGCGAGCTTGCGCTCGACGGGCGCGCGGGGCGTCCCATAGCGGTTGCCGGCGAACTCGGCCCACTCGAGCAGCTCACCGCCGGCGACCAGGCGGTCGAACTCCTGATCCCCGACGAAGTAGTACTCGACGCCGTGGGTCTCACCAGGGCGGGGGGCCCTGGTGGTCACCGAGACCGACAGCCACACCTCTGGGTGGGACCGCCGAAGCTCGGCGACGACCGTGGACTTGCCGACGCCCGACGGCCCTGAAAGGACCGTCAGGCGCTTTCCCGTCGGTCCGGAGGAGACCATCGTCGCCTCCGGACTCCCGGATGGAGGCATGGGATCACCGCCATGCGTCCCGAACCCCCCGAAAACGGGAGCCTCGTGGGCTCCGCCCTCTTCGGGCCAGGACGTACCGGTCACACCACACCCCCGTAAATCTTGCTCCGCGAGCCGAGATCAGCTCTCGGCACCGCCGAACTCACGCTCCAGAGCGGCGCGCTGGTTGGCGCCGAGGCCCCGTACGCGACGGGACTCGGCGATACCGAGCCGCTCCATGAGCTGCTTGGCGCGGACCTTGCCCACGCCGGGGAGCGACTCCAAAAGTGCCGACACCTTCATCTTGCCGATGACGTCGTCGGTCTGACCATCCTTCAGCACCTCAGCCAGAGAAACCGCGCCGTGCTTCAGCCGGTTCTTGACCTCGGCACGCTCCTTGCGGGCCTTGGCAGCCTTCTCCAGGGCTGCGGCGCGCTGCTCGGGGGTCAGGGGAGGAAGAGCCACGCCGGGTCACCTCGAATTTCTGTCGATGTACTCGGACGGGAGGGGAAACTAGCTGGTCTTGGCCCTACAAGCAACGTCAAGACCAGTTTCTCCCCTCAAGAAATTCATTTCATCACGCTGCGTGGTCACACCATTGCCCTGTGTCGACAAAATGCGCCTGTACAGGCCCCTCACGGGCTAGTCCTCCGATACGGCGCGACCGCCGCCGGGCTAGTCCGTTCGACACGGAAAAGATCATCCTTTCCGCCCCTCCAACACCCGCCCCGCACACTCCGCAAGGCCGCCCGGATGCCGCCTCAAAGGCGCCCCGAGCCCGCCGAGCGAAGCGAGGCCAAGCCGGCACTGCTCGGGGCGCGGCGGTGTCGTGAGGAGGAGAGAGCGAGTGCGAGGGACGAGCGCTCGTGAACGACGACGAACGGCGCCGCCTCAAAGGCGCCCCGAGCACGCCGAGCGAAGCGAGGCCA
>NZ_JBHSFP010000089.1:0-3962 GCF_042654065.1 Sphaerisporangium dianthi
GCCGTCGCGGAGTTGGAGCGTCGTCTGTCGGTGGCGGGGTTGATGCGGTGGCGGCTGGAGGGGACGGACTTCGCCGCCCACTCGGCGCAGGTCGACCGGTTGCGGGATGAGTTGCTGGCCGAGCTGGCGGGTGTGGAGCCACGCTCGGTCGAGGTACCTTTCCTGTCCACGGTCACCGGGGACTGGGTGGACGGCGCCGAGCTGGACGGCGGCTACTGGTACCGCAACCTCCGCCAGCCCGTCAGGTTCCAGACCGCCGTCCAGCAGCTGTCGGAGATGGGGCACCGGAAGTTCATCGAGATCAGTCCGCGGCCCACGCTCACCATAGGCATCGAGGAGAGCCTCGGCGACGCCGCCGCGGAAGCCGTGGTCGTCGGCACGCTGCGCCAGGACGACGGCGACAGGACGCGAATGTTGACCTCCCTGGCCGAGGCGTTCGTGCGCGGTGTACCGGTCAACTGGGCCGCCCTTCTCCCCACCGGCCGCCCGACCGGCCTGCCCACCTACCCCTTCCAGCGCAGCCGCTACTGGTTGCCGCCGGGTGTTCGTGGGCTGCGCGACGTGGCCGACCTCGGGCTCGACCCCACCGGGCATCCGTTGCTGACGGCCGCCACGACCGTGCCGGGGTCGGATGTGTGGCTGTTCGCCGGCCGGTTGTCCCTGGACACCCACCCGTGGCTCGAGGATCACAGCGTGCTCGGGTCCGTGCTCGTGCCGGGCGCCGCCTTCCTGGAGATGGCCGTACGCGCGGCCGACGAGATCGGCTGTCGGCGGGTGGACGAGCTGACACAGGAAGCACCGCTGATCCTGACCGGTCAGGACGTCGTACACCTGCGGCTGGTCGTCGAGCCGGCGGACGAGGCAGGACGCCGCCGGCTGAGCGTGTACTCCCAACCGGCTGATGGCACGGACCGGCAGGCCCCGACACGCCACGCCACCGGCGTGCTGGCCGGCGACGGCCCCCACGCTGCGGGCGACGACCTGACGACATGGCCACCCCCGGGTGCGTCGCCGATCGAGCTCACCGGCCTGTACGAGCGGCTGGCCGACGACGGGCTCGACTACGGACCGCTGTTCCGCGGCCTGCGGTCGGCCTGGCGCCTCGGCGACGACGTGTTCGCCGAGGTCAGCCTGCCGGAGACGGAACAGCCGCCGACGGGCGACGGTGCCTACGGCCTGCATCCCGCGCTGCTCGACGCGGCGCTGCACGCGATCGCGGTGGCCGGTGCCGGGGGGAGCGGTGACGGCCGGGCGAGGCTGCCGTTCAGCTGGTCAGGCGTGACGGCACACGCCGACGGCGGTACCGGCCTCCGCGTGCGCATCACCCCCGCAGGTCTGGACGCGGTGCGCCTGGCGGTCGGCGACGACACCGGTGCACCCGTGCTGACCATCGAGTCGCTCGCCCTCCGGCCGGTGTCGGCCGAGCAACTGGCTCGCGTGCGCGACCGGGCCGGGCACTCCTTGTACCGGGTGGCGTGGACCGCGCTGCCGCCGTCCGCCGGTGAGCCCGCCGCCTTGACAGGCGAGTGCGTCGTTCTCGACGGCGACGACGGCGACGACACCGATCTCGCGGGCGTCCTCGGACGGGAGGGCATGGTGGTCGCAACCGCCCGGGACCTTTCACAGGTCCGCACGGCGATCGACGCCGGGGGCTCGGCGCCGGACGTTGTCCTGCTGTCGGAATCGAACCGCGCGGCCGACGTCGATGACCTGGCGGAGGCGGCCCGTGCGCGGACCGAACGCCTGCTCGGAGTGGTGCAGTCCTGGTTGGGCGACGACACGCTGTCGGAGTCCCGCCTGGTGCTCGTCACCCGTGCCGCGGTCGCGGCAGGGGCGGACGAGGTGCCCGATCTCGTGCAGGCTCCGCTGTGGGGCCTGCTGAGGTCCGCGCAGACCGAGCACCCCCAGCGGTTCGTGCTGGTCGACATCGACGACGACCCACGGTCGTACCGCGCGCTGCCTTCAGCACTGCGCAGCGGTGAACCCCAACTCGCCATCCGCCAGGGCACCGCCCACGTGCCCAGGCTGGCACGCACGGCGACCGGGCCGGCGGCCGTCCGCCCGGCGGTGGACGGCGAGGGAACCGTGCTGATCACCGGCGCCGGCGGGGCACTGAGCGTGAAGATCGCCCGCCACCTGGTGTCGGCACACCACGTCCGCAGGCTCGTGCTGGCAGGCCGGCGCGGACCGGCCGCCGATGGTGCGCGTGAGCTCGCGGCACACCTGACGGAGCTCGGTGCCGAGGTCACCCTCGCCGCCTGTGACGTCGCCGACCGATCGGCGCTTGCCGCGGTGCTGGACGCCATTCCCGCCGCGCACCCGCTCACCGCGGTCGTGCACACCGCCGGCGTGCTGGACGACGCGGTGGTGACCGGGCTGACCCCGGGGCAGCTGGCCACGTCTTTCCGCCCCAAGGTCGATGCGGTGATGAACCTCCACCGGTTGACCGAGCACCTGAACCTCACGTCGTTCGTGGTGTTCTCCTCGGCGGCCGGCATCGTCGGCAGTGCGGGCCAGAGCAACTACGCGGCGGCGAACGCCTTCCTCGACGCGTTCGCGCACTGGCGGCGTGCACGAGGACTGCCCGCCACCTCCCTGGCGTGGGGACCGTGGACCAACCTGGCGGATGGTTCGCGCCGGGACCCGAGGCAGTTCACCAGGACCGGTGTGATCCCGCTGTCCGAGGACGACGGGCTGGCGCTGTGGGACGCCGCGATGGGCCACGACGAACCCGTGCTGGCGCCGGTCCGGTTTGACCTGGCGAAGGTCGCCGCCCTGCCCGAGCCCTCCCCGGTGCTCGGCGGGCTGGTCACCACCCGGAGGCGGCGGCGTGCCGGCCGCAGTCAGCACGGTCTGCCGGCGAGCCTGGCCGGCCTGCCTGAGGCCAAACAGCGTGACATCCTGCGCGCTCTGGTTCGAACCGAGCTGGCGGCCGTGCTCGGCCACGACTCGCCGGCGACGGTCGACCCCGCACGGGCGTTCACCGACCTGGGGGTCGACTCGCTGATCGCGGTCGAGCTGCGCAACCGCCTGGCCGTCGCGACCGGCCTGCGGCTGCCGGCGACCCTGGTCTTCGACTTCCCGACCCCCGTGGCGGTGGCCGGCCGCCTGCACGCCGAGCTGGTCGCCTCCGAACCGGCTGTGGCCGCCACCCCCCGGAACCAGGCGACTGCCGACGAGCCGATCGCGATCATCGGCATCAGCTGCCGGTTCCCCGGCGGCGTCCGGTTCGCCGGCGATCTCTGGCGTCTCGTCGAAGAGGGCACACACGTCGTCGACCCGTTCCCCGTGGACCGCGGGTGGGCGCCCGGTCCCACCCCGACGGACGCGACGTACCCGGCCGGGGGCGCGTTCCTGGCCGGTGCGGCCGATTTCGACGCGGGTTTCTTCGGTGTGTCGCCGCGTGAGGCGTTGGCGATGGATCCGCAGCAGCGGTTGCTGCTGGAGGTGTCGTGGGAGGTGGTGGAGCGGGCGGGGATCGATCCGGCTTCGCTGCGGGGCAGCCGGACCGCCGTGTTCACCGGCTTGATGCCCCAGGACTACGCGACGTTGTTCACCGGCGATCCCGCCCGGCTCGAAGGCTACGCGGCCACCGCGGGGTCCCCGAGCGCGGCGACCGGCCGAATCTCGTACACGTTCGGTTTCGAGGGGCCGGCGGTGACGGTGGACACGGCGTGTTCGTCGTCGCTGGTGGCGATGCACCTCGCGGCGCAGTCGCTGCGCAACGGCGAGTGCGAGCTCGCGCTCGCGGGTGGCGCCACCGTGATGTCGACCCAGGCCACGTTCGTGGAGTTCTCACGTCAGGGCGGTCTCGCCGGGGACGGCCGGTGCAAGGCGTTCGCGGAGGGTGCGGACGGCACCGGGTTGGGGGAGGGCGCCGGGATCGTGTTGTTGGAGCGGTTGTCGGATGCGCGGCGTAATGGGCGTCGGGTGTTGGCGGTGTTGCGTGGTTCGGCGGTGAA
>NZ_JBHSFP010000090.1:0-3370 GCF_042654065.1 Sphaerisporangium dianthi
AGACGTTGAAGTATTTGGCTTCGGGGTGGTGGACGATGAGGGCGGAGGTGGCCTGTTCGGGATGCAGCTGGAACTCCTCCGACAGGGTGACCCCGATCCGGGCCGGGTCCAGCAGTTCGAACAGCTGCCGCTGGTCTTCCAGGTTGGGGCAGGCCGGATAGCCGAAGGAATACCGGCAGCCGGTGATGTTGACCTTCAACATGTCCGCCAGCGCCTCCTGGCCGCCGATGCCCAGCTCGGTGCGGACCCGGGCGTGCCAGTACTCGGCCAGCGCCTCGGTCAGCTGCACCGACAACCCGTGCAACTCCAGATAGTCCCGGTAGGCGTTCTTGGCGAACAACTCCCCGGTCGCCTCCGAGATCCGCGACCCCATCGTGGCCACCTGGAACGCCACCACATCCACCTGTCCCGACTGCTTGGACCGGAAGAAGTCCGACAGGCACAGATGCCGATCACGCCGCTGCCGCGGGAAAGAGAACCGGGTCCGCTCCAAGCCGGTCGCCTCATCCAAAATGATCAGATCATCCCCGTCACTGACACACGGGAAGTAGCCGTAGACCACCGCGGCCTGCAACAGGTTCTCGGTCTGCAACCGCTCCAGCCACATCCGCAGCCGCGGCCGCCCCTCGGTCTCCACCAACTCCTCATAGGAGGGCCCGCCGCCCCCACGAGCCGCCTTCAGCCCCCACTGCCCCATGAACGTGGCCCGCTCATCCAAAAACGCCGCGTAATCGGCCAACGGGATCCCCTTGACCACCCGCTCACCAAAGAACGGCGCCACCGGCACCGGGTTACCGGCCGCGACATCCGACCGCGCCGGCAACTCCCGCACCGGGGTGCGTTCCAACGTGGCGCCGGTCTTGACCCGCCGGGCCCGCAACGGCGGCAACTGCGCCCCCTTAACGCCGCGTTTGACGTCCATGAACGCATCCATCAACCGCAACCCCTCAAAAGCGTCCCGCGCGTACCGCACCTCGCCATTGAAGATCTCGGCCAGATCCTGCTCCACATACGCCCGGGTCAACGCCGCCCCACCCAGCAACACCGGGAACCGAGCGGCGATCTTGCGGGAGTTCATCTCCTGCAAGTTCTCCTTCATGATCACCGTGGACTTCACCAACAGCCCCGACATGCCGATCACATCGGCGTCCTTCTCCTCGGCCGCCTCCAAAATCGCCGACACCGGCTGCTTGATCCCCAGATTGATCACCTCATAGCCGTTGTTCGACAAGATGATGTCCACCAGGTTCTTACCGATATCGTGCACGTCCCCCTTCACCGTGGCCAGCACGATCCGCCCCTTCACCTGCCCCTCCACCCGCTCCATATGCGGCTCCAGGTAGGCGACGGCGGCCTTCATCACCTCCGCCGACTGCAACACGAACGGCAGCTGCATCTCCCCCGACCCGAACAACTCCCCGACCGTCTTCATCCCCTCCAGCAACACCTCGTTGATGATCTCCAACGCCGGCCGCTGTGCCAGGGCCTCCTCCAGGTCTGCCTCCAGCCCCTTCCGCTCCCCATCGATGATCCGCCGCTTCAACCGCTCCCACAACGGCAACCCCGCCAGCTCCGCCGCCCGCCCCTGACGCAACGACGCCGCATCCACCCCCGCGAACGACTCCATGAACAACGCAAGCGGGTCATAACCCTCCCGACGCCGGTCATACACCATGTCCAACGCCAACTGCCGCTGCTCATCACCGATCCGCGCCATCGGCACGATCTTCGAAGCGTGCACGATCGCCGAATCCAGCCCCGCGTTCACACACTCATGCAAAAACACCGAGTTCAGCACCATCCGCGCCGCCGGATTCAACCCAAAGGAGATGTTCGACAACCCCAACGTGGTCTGCACCCCCGGATAACGCCGCTTCAGCTCCGCGATCGCCTCGATCGTCTCCACCCCATCCCGCCGCGTCTCCTCCTGCCCCGTCGCGATCGGGAACGTCAGACAATCCACGATGATGTCCTCGACCCGCATCCCCCAGTTGCGCACCAGATCCTCGATCAACCGCGACGCCACCCGCACCTTCCACTCCGCGGTCCGCGCCTGACCCTCCTCATCGATCGTCAACGCCACCACCGCGGCGCCATGCTCCCTCACCAACCGCATGATCTTCACAAAACGCGAATCCGGACCATCCCCGTCCTCGTAATTCACCGAGTTGACCACCGCCCGGCCACCCAGCATCTCCAACCCCGCCTCGATCACCGAAGGCTCGGTCGAATCCAGAACAATCGGCAACGTCGACGCCGTCGCCAGCCGAAACGCCAACTCCCGCATGTCGGCCACCCCATCACGGCCCACATAATCCACACACAAATCCAGCATGTGCGCCCCATCACGCGACTGCGCCCGCGCGATGTCCACACACTCATCCCACTGCCCCGCAAGCATCGCCTCACGAAACGCCTTCGACCCATTGGCGTTGGTCCGCTCACCGATCGCCAGATACGAGGTGTCCTGCCGGAACGGCACATGCGCATACAACGACGACGCCCCCGCCTCCCGACGCGGCCGCCGCGCCACCACCCCACGCCCCCCCACACGCTCCACCACCCGAGCCAGATGCTCCGGCGTCGTCCCGCAACACCCCCCCACCAACGCCAACCCATACTCCCCCACAAACCCCTCATGCGCATCCGCCAACTCCCCCGCCGACAACGGATACCGCGCCCCATCGGAGGTCAACTCCGGCAACCCCGCATTCGGCATACACGACAACAACACCCCCCCACCCGCATGCTTCGCCAAATACCGCAAATGCTCCGACATCTCCGCCGGACCCGTCGCACAATTCAACCCCAGCACATCCACACCCAACGGCTCCAACGCCGTCAACGCCGCACCGATCTCCGACCCCAGCAACATCGCACCATTGGTCTCGATCGTCACCTGCGCGATCACCGGCACATCACGCCCCGCCGCGTCAATCGCCCGCCGCGCCCCCAACACCGCAGCCTTCACCTGCAACAAATCCTGACACGTCTCCACGATCAACGCATCAGCCCCACCCGCCACCAACCCCGCCGCATTCAACTCATACGCATCACGCAACGCCCCAAACCCCACATGCCCCAACGTCGGCAACTTCGTCCCCGGACCCATCGACCCCAACACAAACCGCGGCCGCCCATCCCCCACCGACCACCCATCCGCCGACTCCCGCGCCAACCGCGCCCCCGCCAACGACAACTCAAACACCCGATCAGCGATCCCATACTCCCCCAACGCCGCCAAATTCGCCCCGAACGTGTTGGTCTCCACACAATCCACACCCACCGCGAAATACGCGTCATGCACCCCCCGCACAATGTCAGGACGCGTCACATTCAAAACCTCATTGCACCCCTCATGACCATCGAA
>NZ_JBHSFP010000091.1:0-3057 GCF_042654065.1 Sphaerisporangium dianthi
GGGCGATGGAGCATCGTGCGGTTGTGGTGGGCCGGGATCGCGATGAGTTGGTGCGGGGTCTGGCGGCGGTGGCTGAGGGTCGTTCCGAGGCTGGTGTGGTGGTGGGTCGTGCTCGTGGTGAGGGTGCTACGGCGTTGGTGTTCACCGGTCAGGGTGCGCAGCGGCTCGGTATGGGCCGGGAGTTACACGCCGAGTTCCCCGTCTTCGCCGAGGCGTTCGACGCTGCGGTGGCCGAGCTGGACAAGCACCTGGCCCCGCAGCTGGACGGGCTCGTGGGCGACAGGGCGGATGAGCAAAAGGGCGGCCGGCTGACCGGTGATGCGGCTGTTTCGCTGCGGGATGTGCTGTGGGGTTCTGATGCTGCGGTGCTGGATCGGACGGTGTTCGCTCAGGCGGGGTTGTTCGCTTTTGAGGTGGCGTTGTTCCGGTTGGTGGAGTCCTGGGGTGTGCGTCCGGATTTCGTGGCCGGTCATTCGATCGGTGAGGTCGCGGCGGCGCATGTGGCGGGGGTGTTGTCGCTGGCGGATGCGGCGGCTTTGGTGGCGGCGCGTGGCGCGTTGATGCAGGCGCTGCCGTCGGGTGGGGCGATGGTGGCGATCGGCGCCGGCGAGGAGGAGGTCGCGGCGGCGCTGGAGGCGTTGCAGGCACGGGCCGGGGCGGCGGGGTCGGCTCATGTGGGCATAGCGGCGGTGAACGGTCCCGCATCGGTGGTGCTGTCCGGAGACGAGCAGGCGGTGCTGGAGATCGCCGCGGAGTTCGAGGCGTCCGGGCGTAAGGTGCGGCGGCTTCGAGTGTCGCATGCGTTCCATTCGCCGTTGATGGATCCGATGCTGGCGGAGTTCGCCTCGGTGGTGGAGGGGCTGTCGTTCAGCGAGCCGCGTATTCCGGTGGTGTCGGCGTTGACCGGTGAGGTGGCCGAGGGTTTGGACTCGCCGGGGTATTGGGTGCGGCATGTGCGTGAGCCGGTCCGGTTCGCCGACGCGGTGCGGACTCTTGAGGCGAAGGGTGTGACCCGGTTCGTCGAGGTGGGTCCGGATGCGGTGCTGTCGGGTATGGGGCCGGGGTGTCTGGCTGGGGACAGCGAGGCGGTGTTCGTGCCGTTGGTGCGTCGGGGCCGGGTGGAGCCGGTGTCGGTGGTTTCGGGTGTGGGGCAGTTGCATGCGGTGGGTGTGGGGGTGGACTGGTCGGCGTTGTTCGCCGGGACCGGCGCCCGCCGGGTGGACCTGCCCACCTACGCCTTCCAGCACAAGCGCTACTGGCTGGGCATGAGGGAGTACCTGGCCGACTCCTGGTTCGGCAAGGAGATCGGCAACCTGGCCTCGGCCGGTCTGGACGCGGCGGAGCATCCGCTGCTGGGTGCGGTCGTGTCCTCACCGGAGTCGGACGGCGTCGTGCTGACGGGCCGGCTGTCGGTCGGCACGCAGGCATGGATCGCCGACCACGACGTCCTCGGCACTGTGCTGCTGCCCGGGACGGGCTTCGTCGAGCTGGCGATCCGGGCAGGCGAGCAGGTCGACTGCGACGTGGTGGCGGAACTCACCCTCCGAGCGCCGCTGGTCCTGCCGAGGCGCGGCGGCGTCCAGGTGCGCGTGGTGGTCGACGCCGCCGACGAGGCCGGTCGGCGGCCGGTGAACATCTACTCCAGGAGCGACGAGGCGGACGCGCCATGGGTCTCACACGCCGAGGGTCTGCTCGCGTCCGCTGCGGCGGTGCCGTCGTTCGACCTGTCCGCATGGCCGCCGCCTGGCGCCGTCCGGGTGGACATCGACGGCGCGTATGACCTCCTCCGCGAACAGGGCTACGCGTACGGTCCCGTCTTCCAGGGGCTGAAGGCCGCCTGGCGGCGCGGCGAGGAGGTGTTCGCCGAGGTGGCGTTGCCCGTGGAGGCGCACGCCGAGGCGGAGAGATTCGGCATCCACCCCGCGTTGCTGGACGCGGCGATGCACGCGGGCCTCGTCGAGGACGATGGCCGGCGCGGTGGCGACACGGTCCTGCCGTTCGCGTGGAACGGCGTGACCCTGCACGCGACCGGCGCCACGGCCCTGCGAGTCCGGACCATGCCGTCCGGACAGGACAGCGTGACCATCCAGGTGGCGGACGAGACCGGCCAACCGGTGCTGACCGTCGACTCCCTCGTCGGCCGATCGGTGTCGGAGGAGCAGCTGGGCGCGGCCCGATCAGGTGGTGCCGGGTCGTTGCTGGTCATGGAATGGTCGCCGGTTTCCTCGAGTGACGGCGGTGTGGAATGGGCGCGCTGGGAGGACCTTCCTGCCTCCGGTGCGGTGCCGTCTGCCGTGGTCTTGACGTGCGAGACACCCGAGACTGACGTGCCCGCTGGGGTGCGGTCGGTGCTGGATCGGGTGTTGGTGGTGGTGCGGGAGTGGTTGGCGGATGAGCGGTTCGCGGGTTCGCGGTTGGTGGTGGTGACGCGGGGTGGTGTGGTCGCCGGGGTTGGTGACCTGGTGGATGTGGTGCAGGTTCCGGTGTGGGGGTTGGTGCGTGCGGCGGAGGCGGAGAATCCGGGTCGGTTCGGGTTGGTGGATTGGGATGGGTCGGTGGAGTTGGGCCGGGTGGTGGGGGTGGGTGAGCCGGAGTTGGCGGTGCGTGATGGCCGTGTGCTGGTGCCCCGCCTGGTGAAGGCCTCCTCGTCCGAGCAGGTTGCTTCCTCCGGTCAGGTCCCCGCGTCCGCGCGGACTCCTTCCCTCGAGGAGGCCGCCGCGTCTGGGCAGGTCCTCTCGTTCGGGCAGGCTGTCTCCCCTTCTCCCTCCGCCGTCCCTTCTTCTCCGGTGTCTTCTTCGGTGTGGGGTTCGGAGGGGACGGTGTTGGTGACGGGGGGGACCGGTGGTCTTGGGGCGTTGGTGGCGCGGCATTTGGTGGTGGCGCATGGGGTGCGGCGGTTGGTGTTGACCAGTCGTCGGGGGTTGGCGGCGCCGGGTGCTGCCGGGTTGGTGGCCGAGCTGTCGGGTCTGGGTGCCGAGGTGGGTGTGGTGGCGTGTGATGTGGGTGATCGGGGTGCGGTGGCGGGGGTGCTGGCGGGGATCGATCCGGGGTATCCGC
>NZ_JBHSFP010000092.1:0-3040 GCF_042654065.1 Sphaerisporangium dianthi
CAGTCCAAGAAGACCGGCGGGACCATCACCGCCGGCAACCACTTCGACGCCTGGGCCCGCTACGGCATGAACCTCGGCAGCCACGACTACCAGATCCTGGCCACCGAGGGCTACCAGAGCAGCGGCAACTCCAACATCACCATCGGCGGCTCCTCCGGTGGCGGCGGTGGCGGCGGTGGCGGTGGCGGCGGTGGCGGCGGCTGCACCGCGTCGCTGTCGGCGGGCCAGTCATGGAGCGACCGGTACAACCTCAACGTCGCGGTCAGCGGTTCGAGCAACTGGACCGTGACGATGAACGTCCCGTCCCCAGCCAAGATCATCGCCACCTGGAACACCAGCGCCAGCTATCCCAGCGCCCAGGTGCTGACCGCCAAGCCCAACGGCAGCGGCAACAACTTCGGCGTGACCATCCAGACCAACGGCAACACGACCTGGCCCACGGTCTCCTGTAGCGCGAGCTGATCTCACCACACCCGAACCGGCACACCGGTGGCGCGGCGGTCCCCGACCGTCGCGCCACCGGGCGGTGCGTCACATCGCGTCGAATTGGTCGTGACGGGCGTACAACTCGGTCCACTCCTGCCGCGTGAGCTGACGGCCCGAGGAGACGATCTCGGCGAGTTCCTCGAAGTACGCCTCCCGGGGCGCTCCCGGTGCGAACAGCACGAGCATGGAGGCGGGTGCGCCCGAGTCGTTGCTGAAAGCGTGCACTCCGCCCGGTGGCACGTACAGGAAGTCGCCCGGCGTGGCGGCCAGCCACCGTTCCCCGTCGTACAGCGAGACGGTGCCCTCCAGAATGAAGAACGACTCGGAGATGGTCCGATGGAAATGGGCGCCCGGCCCGTTCGGAATCGCGGCCATGTCCCAGCGATACAGACCGAACTGCTCGCCGGTCGTCGCTCCGGTCGCGAGATAACCGACCCGCGACTTCACCCCGATCGTGAGATCCGGCTGCGTGCCGACGGGCCGGTAGGCCGCACTCGCGGCGCCGTGGTCCGCGAAATACCGCGGTGGTGGATAGGACATCGGTGTGCTCACCTCGAGCGGGAGATCATTCGCGGCTGACCGCATGATCCTACGAAGTCACCATGGCCCATCCATAGATCCAATTCCGGTCTGTTCCATTGGGACACTCGAGGCGCCGGCGAAGGTCACGGCCATCACGGCAGATCACGCTCGCTCCAGAGAGTTCTCACCTCGCGGATCGGCGTCCGCCGGCCCGGCCGACGATCGCGGCCGAGCACTCGGAGGGAGTCTCCAGCCGCAGAGGCCCCTCAGGCGACGCGCCGGAACTTGACGATCGCACGGTAGTGATCGGGACGCTCCTCGTCCGACTCGGCCTCGGCGCTGATGATGTCGAGTTCGGAACTGGGGCCGAAGAAGCTCAGGGCCTGAGCCCTGGCTTTCTCTCTGAGCTCGTCCGGCGTCGCCCCGCTCACGGTGACGCGCAGGGTAAGCGGGAATGATGTCACGCTCATTGATGATCTTCTTTCGCAGAGGAGTGATCACTTTCGAGCGTAACACGGGACCGGCACATAACCGCGATTATGTCCCCGCCTCCGCGAACTCGAAGCGGACGACCGGACGAGACCCGCCACGGCGAACCGGCCGGATTCTGGTCTCGTCACTCACGTCCCGCTTTCCTGCAAGTCCGCAATGCCATTACGGTATGCGATGCGATATATTCCCCTTCCCCATACAGCTACGGCGACCTTCTGCAGACCAGCGGCGCACTTGAGCTCCTGTCCGTCATGATGCCCGAATGGGCCATCGGCGGACCAGCGGTAGTGAGCGTCCACATCATCCCCCAGCGCCGCCGGCCCGCGGCTGCGGAATTCGCCCCGCATCGCAGCAGCTCGAGAAGCATTGAGGGACCCTGCGGAGCCGCGTTGAACAAGTCGGGCATTCATCGAATCGGCCGAACTTATGGATGCGCTGTGGATCTACCTCAAGTCTCAGCGGGGCGCCCGAGAACGACTCCCCAGCAGCTGCGGCTCACGCCTGAGACATACGCCGCGAGGATGACCATGAGAGACACTCGACATCTGCCGCATGTTCGCATCGGATATCGATCCGAGCGTCCTTGATGATGCCCGCCTCGAGATGCAGTGTTGTCGCATACCCGTTTGCCCCGTTCGGTGAAACGCCGCCCCGAAGGGCGTTTGTCGACGTATACGCCGAGACCGGCAAGGAGACGATGTGACAGAGCAGTGGCCTGGTGACCCGTATCCCCTGGGTGCCACGTATGACGGCGCAGGAACGAGCTTCGCGCTCTACACAGAAGCCGCCGAGACGGTCGAGCTCTGCCTCTTGGACGACGACCGGATCGAAGAGCGCGTTCGGCTCACCGAGGTCGAAGGGTTCATCTGGCACGCCTACCTTCCAGGAGTCGGGCCCGGACAACGCTATGGGTATCGCGTACACGGTCCTTACGACCCGGTCATGGGCTTGCGCTGCAACCCGGCCAAGCTGCTGCTCGATCCATACGCCAAAGCCGTCGACGGCCGGCTTCGCTGGGACGACGCTCTGTTCGGCGACGATCGCGGCTTCTCGCGGTACCGTCCGAGCCCGGTCGACAGTCTGCCCTACTCGATGAAGTCGGTGGTCATCAACGAGTTCTTCGGCTGGGGGCACGACCGGCCCCCGGCCACGCCGTACCACGACACGGTGATCTATGAGGCTCACGTCCGCGGGGCGACGATACGGCATCCGCGCATTCCGGAACGCATTCGGGGCACCTACGCCGCGCTCGGCCATCCAGAGATCGTCGACCATCTTGCGAGGCTAGGAGTGACGGCGCTCGAACTGATGCCGGTGCACCAGTTCGTCACCGAGCGCACATTGGAACAGCGCGGGCTCACCGAGTACTGGGGTTACAACACCATCGGCTTCTTCGCCCCGCACAACGCCTATTCGAGCTCCGGCGGCCGGGGCGGTCAGGTGCTGGAGTTCAAGGCGATGGTCAAGGCCCTGCACGAGGCGAACATCGAGGTCATCCTCGACGTCGTCTACAACCACACGGCCGAGGGCAACCACCTCG
>NZ_JBHSFP010000093.1:0-2526 GCF_042654065.1 Sphaerisporangium dianthi
CGTACACCCGCAGCTCACTCGAACCGGTGGACGTCCACTGCTGACCGGCCTGGCCGTTGCAGTCGTAGATCTGCGCCTGGGCGCCGTTGGCCTGCGAGCCGCCGGTCACGTCCACACATCGGCCCGAACCCACACCCTTGATCGCACCCGTGCCGGTGCCCGAAGTGGGCGTCGGCGTCGGACTGGGACCCGCCTCACTGGCGGTGACGGTGAGAAGGACCGCCTCGCGGGCCGGCACGGTGACGGTGTAGCCGCCGCTGAAGGTCCCGGCGTCGGTCCCGGTCCACGGGTTGCGCACGGTGGCCGAGCCGGTGAGGCCGAGGTCGGACCACCGAGCGGTGATGGCGGCGGAGGAAGTGGTCCGGTTGAGCAGGAGCACCGCCCGGCGGCCGGTGCCCGAGAGGACCTTGCTGTACACCTGGCGCCCGCTCTGATCCTCGGCCACCTTCACCCCCTGCCGCCCGAGGGAGTCCTGGTCGACGGCCAGCACCTCCCGGTTGGTGAGGATGGCCTTGGTCTCGGCGCTCATGTCGGTGAGCTTGTTGCCGGCCAGCAGCGGAGCCCCCGAGATCGCCCACAGGCTCATGTGGGTGCGGTTCTGGGCCGCGGAGAAGTTCGGCATGCCGACGATGAGCATGTCGGGGTCGTTGTAGTGGCCGGGGGTCTGTGCGGAGGCGTGCTGGGCGGAGTCGAAGTTGGCGAGCACGCGATCCATCGACGCGGCCTGGCCCCAGTAGATGATGTCGCCGCTGGTGCGCCACATGGTGGACATGCCCGGCGCCCAGTCCCACGGGCTCTGGTTGCCCCAGTTGCAGATCGACAGCACCATCGGCCGGCCGGTCTGCGCCGTGGCCCTGCCGATGGCGTCGCTGATCGCCTGGTAGGTGCGGCGGGAATCCAGGCCCTCGGCGTTCCCTCCGCACCAGTCGACCTTGACGAAGTCGAAGCCCCACTGGGAGAACTGCAGGAAGTCCTGGTCGTAGTGGCCCTCGCTGCCGCTGCCCGGAGCGGCCGGCCGGCCGGTCGGGTAGTAGTAGCCGCATCCGTCGCGACCGGCGTCGGTGTAGATGCCGGCCTTCAGGCCCTTGCTGTGGATGTAGTCGGCGATCGCCTTCATCCCGCCCGGCCACTCGGCCGTGTCGACGGTGATGTTGCCGGCGGCGTCCCGCGTTCCCTGCCACCAGCCCTCGTCGATGTTGACGTACTGGTAGCCGGCGTCCTTCATGCCCGAGGACACCATCGCGTCCGTCTGGGCCTTGATCACGTTGTAGTTGATCTGGGCCGCGAAGGTGTTCCACGACGCCCAGCCCATCGGCGGAGTCGTCACCAGGGCGGCCGCCGCGGCGGCGTTCCTCGCGGCGGTGGCGGGCGCGGCGTCCGCGACGGCCCATCCCGCCGACACCAGGGCCAAAACCATCAGATGGACGACCACGACGACCAGCGGGCCGAATGGTCGCCGGGTCTGATCTGGGGATAGGGCCTTTTCGCCCATGCGTGAGCCTCCAGCGCTGGATCAATGAGAGATGGGGAGACCCGCGATCGACGACCGGCCCGCCGCCGGGACGTGTCGCAACCGAGGGGCTCCTGCCGCTCACCACCGACTCCGGCAGGAGGAAACCGCCTTGCGGACCCAGTGTGAAAACGAGGGAGAAACATGTCAAGACCATCAGAAAGCGGTTCGATCTCATGGCCGGGTGCTCTGGCAAGCCTGTGCCGGTGCGAAACGGCCATGCCATGTCGCGGCCTGGTGAACGTTTCATCACCACGGGCTCCCGCGGCGGTGCGGCCGTCCCTTGTTAGGGCAGATGGGCCGCTCCGGCGAACCGGAAGATCACGACGAGGCCGGTCGGAAGTCTTGACGCATCGTGTCGCGCGGTATTTGCTCCGCCACACCACCACCTCGTCCGGCTCGCGTGGAGGGAGTAACCGGCTCACCTGAAGTTGTGTTAGCGCTAACAATTGTCCTGCCGGAGCCGCCGCCGGCACGCCGAGACAGGTCGGGGCCGACCGTGGGATCTCGGGCGCTCGAAAGCCCCGTCCGTCACCCGCCACAAGCCCGGACCGGTCGCCGCCGATCTTTCCCCCAGGGAGTTTCATGTTCACAAGAGACGGCCGAGACGGTCCGCGTGCAGGTCGCCATCTCGCGGTGGGGCATTCCGGCTTCGCCGCGTTCCGGTGCGCGCCGACACAGGCGACCGGAGAGCGTCCATGCGATGCGACAGGCGACCTCGAATCCGGCGGTCCGGAATTCCCGCCACTCGCACCAGCTGATGAGAAGTCCACGATGTTAACGCTAACGACGCTGATCGGCTGGACGTGCCGGCGGCAGGCCGCGAGGGATTGAGCATGCGTAGATGGAGGCGATGGCTGACGGCCTCGCTGGTGGCCGTGGCCGTGGTCGCGGCGGGTACGGCGACGGGAGCCGGTGTCGCCAGCGCGGAGTCCAATGGCGGGGTGCGGGTGATGCCGCTGGGTGACTCGATCACCGAGGGCACGCAGGTGCCGGGCGGGTACCGGATCGGGTTG
>NZ_JBHSFP010000094.1:0-2370 GCF_042654065.1 Sphaerisporangium dianthi
CGGCTCAGTGAAGGTCGAGGCCTACAGCATCCAAGGCGCCGGCCACAACCTGCCCAGCAGCGGCATGGCCGCCGTCGCCATCGAATTCTTCGGCCTCACCGGCACTAACCCCACCCCCACCCCCACCGTCACCCCCACCGTCACCCCCACGCCGACCCCGACTCCCACGCCGACTCCCACGCCGACCCCGACGCCGACGCCGACGCCGACGCCGGGGGATTCTTCGTGCAGGGTCGCCTACGTCCCCAACACCTGGAACAACGGATTCACCGCCAACGTCACCATCTCCAACCGGGGTACGACCACCGTCAACGGCTGGACCGTGACGTGGACCTGGCCGGGCAACCAGCAGGTCACCAACGCCTGGAACGCCACCGTGACCCAGTCGGGCACGCAGGCCACGGCGCGCAACGTCAGCTACAACAGCACCATCGCGCCCGGAGCCGACGCCACTTTCGGCTTCCAGGGCACCTATAGCGGTACCAACACGGCGCCCAGCCAGTTCCGCCTCAACAACACCCTCTGCACCGTCGCGTAACCGGCGGAGATCGCCTTCGCCCGCGGCCCCTCCCGGCAGTGTCGCCGGAGGGCCGCGGAGCGGTCGCGCGATCTCGCCTCGGACTCCACGAGCCGCGCTGCCACACGCCGTTCCGGCTCCGCTCAATCCAACCCCGCCGGCGCGGCCACGGTCGCGCCGGCTTTCGCCGCTTCTCGCCCGGCAGGGCCCGTACCGCGCGGTCGCCGCGCCGTGATGCAACTTTCATCCATCGCCGACGTGGCGTGGCCGGGGACGCACCGGCCGGAGAACGTACTCGGCCGCTTCCATCAGCCGAAAGGCCGGAGGAACACGTCACCCGGCAGTCGAATCGATTCGTGTCAGTCTTGACATGTTACGAGAAGGTTTCCACACTGAATCCCGAAGACGGCTTCTTCTTGCCTGTACCGGTGGTGGAGGGCAGGGGCCGTCGTTCGTGACGCCAGTGGCGCCGTCCGCGGCACCACGAGGTGCGGCGCTGGGCTACGCCGCCGGTCGTCCGTTGTCCCTCCGCGTTCCCCCTTTCTCATCGGATCTCATCGATTTCAGTTGTGGAGGCTCAGGCATGGGCGAAAACGCCATACCCCCAGATGGACCCCGAAGGCCGATCCGCGGTGCCCGCCGGATGGCGGTCGCCGGCGTGGTCGGAGTGCTCGGCGCGGTCACCGCGCTGGTGATCCCCACCTCCGCCGGCGCCGCCGCCTCGACGCTGGGCGCGGCGGCGGCGCAGAGCGGCCGCTACTTCGGCGCGGCGATCTCCGCCAGCCACCTGAACGACTCCACCTACGTGGCGACCTGGGACCGGGAGTTCAACTCGGTCACCACCGAGAACGAGATGAAGTGGGACGCCACCGAGCCCTCCCGCAACTCGTTCCGCTTCACCTCCGCCGACCGGATCGTCACTCACGCCCAGAGCGTGGGCATGAAGATCCGCGGGCACACCCTGGTCTGGCACGGCCAGCTGCCCGGCTGGGTCTCCAGCCTGTCCACCGCCGACCTGCGCACCGCGATGACCAACCACATCAACGGCGTCATGGGCCACTACAAGGGCCAGATCCACACCTGGGACGTGGTCAACGAGGCCTTCAACGACGGCGGCGCCGTCGGCACCCTGCGCAGCTCGGTCTTCACCCAGAAACTCGGCAACGGCTTCATCGAAGAGGCCTTCCGCGCCGCGCGCGCCGCCGACCCGGCCGCCAAGCTCTGCTACAACGACTACAACATCGACGACGCCAACGCCAACAAGACCCGCGGCGTCTACAACATGGTCAAGGACTTCAAGGCCCGCGGCGTGCCCATCGACTGCGTCGGCCTGCAGTCGCACTTCGGCAACCCCCCGAGCAACTACCAGAGCAACATCGCCCAGTTCGCCGCCCTCGGCGTCGACGTGCAGATCACCGAACTCGACATCGGCGGCTCCGGATCCACCCAGGCCGACGCCTACCGCCGCGTCACCCAAGCCTGCCTCGCCGTCTCCCGCTGCACCGGCATCACCGTCTGGGGCGTCACCGACAAGTACTCCTGGCGCTCCGGCGACACCCCCCTGCTGTTCGACGGCAACTTCAACAAGAAGGCCGCCTACACCTCCGTCCTGAACGCTCTCAACGCCGGGGGCCCCAGCCCCAGCCCCGAACCCACCCCCACCGTGACCCCGACCCCGACCCCGACGCCCACCGCCGGTGGCGCGGGTGCGATCCGCGGCGTCGGCTCGGGCCGATGTGTGGACGTGACCGGCGGCTCGCAGGCCAACGGCGCCCAGGCGCAGATCTACGACTGCAACGGCCAGGCCGGTCAGCAGTGGACGTCCACCGGTTCGAGTGAGCTGCGGGTGTACG
>NZ_JBHSFP010000095.1:0-2094 GCF_042654065.1 Sphaerisporangium dianthi
GCCGGCTCAGCCCCCGCTACGAACGCGATCCCCGTATCCACCTGGCCTTTCTCGGACTCGCCGCCGCCCTGTGCTGCTACAAGCGACTCCTCCGCCTCACCACATTGGACACGGTGTAGTAGCAAGCCTGCTTCGCAACCTCACATTTTTCCGGCCTGCGTCGTCCTGTTGGTGAGGGCAGCGACTGGTGCCCCGGAACGGAGTGAGGAAATGAAGGTTTTCATCGCTGGTGGGCGCGGCCGTGTCGGGTCCCGCCTTGCTGACAACCTGGAGGCCAAGGGCATCGAGGTGGTCTCGGGAGGACTCGAGGACGGGATCGACGTGATCTCGGGCAAGGGGCTCACCGAGGCTCTCGTCGGAGTCGACACCGTCGTGAACGTCCTCAACACCCCCTGCTTTGATGCGGAGGGTGCAATCTCGTTCTTCGAGGGAGCGATCAACAACCTGACTGCGGAGGGCAAGCGGGCAGGTGTGCGTCATCACATCGTGCTCTCCATTGTCGGCGTCGGGGAAGGGGACGCATCTGAGATCGGGTACTACCTCGGCAAGGTGGCGCAGGAGAAGGCCGTGCGATCCGCTTCGATCCCCGCCACCATCATTCGGGCCACCCAGTTCCAGAGCTACATTCCTGTCCTCATTGACCAGCACACCGTGGACGGAAAGGTTCTCGCTCCGAGGTCATTCATCCAGCCCGTCGAGCTGGACGAAGTCGTCGAGCTGCTCGCCGAGGCTGTCACGACGCTGGAGCCGGGAAGTGTGGTCGAGATCGCTGGACCCGACCGGTTCTACCACGACGACCTCTTCCGTGCCACTCTGGCCGATCGCGGAGACGATCGTGAGGTTGTGACCGTGGACGGGCAGGAGTCTCTCGATGCCATGGTTCCGCGCGGCGCGTGCCGGACAGGCACCGTGCGGTACCCGGTTACAGGGATCCCCACCGCCTGAATGCGATAGTGGAGAGAGGCGGGAACGTCTGACCGCCAAGCAATAGGTTAGGCGTACTGCGCTCCAATGGAAAGGTCCCCATGCCGGAAGATCTTCCTGTCGAATCCGCAGAGTTCGGAAAAGCCGAGCGTGATGAATCACGGGCTCTCGATTCGGTCATGGCGGAGCGGCATCGTCTGCTGTCGCTAGCCTTTCGCATGATGGGCACCCTGGCCGATGCCGAGGACGTCGTGCAAGAGACATATGTGAGGTGGTACCGCCTTGAGCCCGAGGAACGCGACGAAATTGCCGCGCCTGCAGCATGGCTGATTCGAGTTGCGAGCCGCATCTCACTCGACCTGCTGGGTTCCGCGCGGGCACGACGGGAGACGTACGTCGGGCAATGGCTGCCGGAACCAATTCCAGCTGACCTCTTTGCAGACACAGCCATTGCGCCACTGAACTCCAGTCATCTCGCTGCTGATCCGCTCGAACGTGTCACCCTCGATGATGCTGTCAGCATGGCATTGCTGACGGTCCTCGAGGCCATGACCCCAGCAGAGCGGGTGACGTTCGTCCTGCATGATGTGTTCGGCGTCCCGTTTGACGAGATTGCTGGTGTCGTAGGTCGTTCAGCAGCAGCAGCAAGGCAACTGGCAACGTCCGCACGCCGCCACGTTCGACGAGGAAGACGCGCACAGGTTTCTCCCCACCAGCACGATGAGGTTGTTCGGGCATTCCGTGGTGCAACTGTCAGAGGGGACATCGAGGACCTGCTCCGCGTGTTGGCTCCAGACGTCGAACTACGAGTAGACGGCGGCGGCTTCGTCAATGCCGCACCCCGGGTCATCCGTGGGTCGGATCATGTAGCCCGGTGGTTCATGGGAGTGATGCGCAAGCAGCCCGCCCTCCGTCTTGAGCGACGCGACACAGCTGACGGTCTCGGATACATTCTTCGAAATGAGGGGCGTCGATACGGAATGGTTACCTTTGACGTCAGCGATGAAGGCGTCACGAACGTGTGGCTGATGCTGAATCCAATAAAGCTGACGAATTGGTCACTCTGATTGTTTTAGAATGGGTTGAGCTGCGGGTCTTGTGCTCGACGATCTTGGTCGGCAGTGTGTCCGGGATGCGTGCTGATCTTGTTCCTGACGACCTGTGGGAGCG
>NZ_JBHSFP010000096.1:0-1831 GCF_042654065.1 Sphaerisporangium dianthi
ATGCGCCACATACAGCGCGCACGGGTCGAGGTTGTCCGGCGTGCAGGTCACCCACAGGTCGTTCCGCCCGGCCACGAGCCGCCGATCGGCGATGGGGTCGCCCTCCGAGCCGAGGAAGGTGCGCTCGACGCCGTACTTGAGCAGGGACAGCCCGTCCTTGGCGTAGTAGGTCTCGTCGAAGGCCACCGCCTTGGGCCGGGCGAGGTGGTCGAAGCGCAGGATCGCCCCGAACAGCGCCACCACGATCGGGCCCAGCCACCCCCACAGGCGGCCGCCCTGGAACGGCGGCACCAGCCGGTCGCGCGCCGGCACGGGCTCCGCGGCCTCGGCGGCCTCGTCCGACTGACCATGCCCACCGGCGGCGCCGACCGGCAGGAGCGGCGGTTTCGCGAAAAGCCGCGGGTTTCTGGCAAATCTCGGGAGGAAGACGCGAACAGCCACCCGGGCACCCTATTCGCCGGACGCGACCGGTATCCAGATCATCCTCAAGGTCAGGAGCGGTGGACGGCGTCGTACAGCTCGCGTTTGGGGACGCCGGCCGCCTTGGCCACCTCGACGATCGCCTGCTTGCGCGTCACCCCGGCCTCCTCGCGCCGGGCGACCTCGCGCACCAGCTCGCCGATGTCGGGCTCGGCGTCGCCCGGCGCGTACCCGGCGACGACCAGCGTGATCTCGCCGCGCACGTCGCCTTCGGCCCAGGCCGCCAGCTCGGCGAGCGGGCCGCGGCGGACCTCCTCGTAGGTCTTGGTCAACTCGCGGCAGACCGCGGCGGGCCGCTCGGGCCCGAACGCCTCGGCCATCGCGGCCAGGCAGGCCCGCAGCCGGTGGGGGGCCTCGAAGAAGACCATCGTCCGCTCCTCCGCGGCGAGCGCGGCCAGCCGCCGGGCCCGTTCGCCGGGCTTGCGCGGCGGAAAGCCCTCGAAGCAGAACCGGTCGCTGGGCAGGCCGGAGATCGCGAGCGCGGTCGTCACGGCCGACGGGCCGGGAAGCGCCGTCACCGGGATGCCGGCCTCGACGGCGAGATGGGTCAGCCGGTATCCGGGATCGGACACCCCGGGCATTCCGGCGTCGGTGATGACCAGTACGGTGCGCCCGTCCTGGAGATCGCCGAGCAGTTCGCCCGCCCTCGCCACCTCGTTGGCGTCGTAGTAGGACACCACACGGCCCGCGAGCGCCACCCCGAGGTCGGCGGCGAGCCTGCGCAGCCGGCGGGTGTCCTCGGCGGCCACGACGTCGGCGCTCGCGAGCGCCTCCCGCAGCCGCGCCGAGGCGTCATCGACGCGCCCGATCGGAGCCCCTGCCAGAACCAGCCTGCCGTTGTCGTTCACGCTGACCATCCTCTCCCATGAACGTTCCATGGGAGCGGGCGCCATCAGCCGGGCGTTCTCAGCCAAGAGTCCCCCAATTGGGTACTTAAGAGGTGTTTCTTAGGCTGGACGTAATAGCCGCCCCGTACGATGTCCGGATGGCCCTGACGGACTTCCCTAACCAGGACTTCGAGCAGCCGGAGCCGCACGACGACCCCGCACAGCCGGGTTCCGTCCGCGACCGGCTCGTGCCGCCGTTCCCAGGCAACCCCCTGTGGGGGTGGCTGGGCCCGATCCTGGTGGCGCTGTTTGGCGCCTTCCTCAGGCTCGACCGGCTGGGCAACCCCAAGGCGATCGTCTTCGACGAGACCTACTACGCCAAGGACGCGCTCTCGCTGATCAACTTCGGCGTCGAGCGGGTGGCGATCCAGGACGCCGACAAGATGCTCCTGGCCGGCAACAGCGCCATCTGGAAGCAGTGCGGCCCGAACCAGATCTCCGAGTGCGCCTCCTACGTCGTCCAC
>NZ_JBHSFP010000097.1:0-1765 GCF_042654065.1 Sphaerisporangium dianthi
CTGCTCGGCTCACGCCGGGACAGGTCGATGCCGAGCTCCTCCGCCGCGCGGAAGACGTCCTCGTCGGTGTCGCGCATCTCGATGGACATGCCGTCGCTGGAGAGCACCTCGACGTTGAGGCACAGCGACTGCATCTCCTTGATGAGGACCTTGAAGGACTCAGGGATGCCCGGCTCGGGGATGTTCTCGCCCTTGACGATGGCCTCGTAGACCTTCACACGGCCGAGAACGTCGTCGGACTTGATGGTCAGCAGTTCCTGCAGCGCGTAGGCGGCTCCGTAGGCCTCAAGGGCCCACACCTCCATCTCACCGAAGCGCTGGCCGCCGAACTGGGCCTTACCGCCGAGCGGCTGCTGGGTGATCATGGAGTAAGGACCGGTCGACCGAGCGTGGATCTTGTCGTCGACCAGGTGGAGCAGCTTGAGGATGTAGATGTAGCCGACCGAGATCGGGTGCGGGAACGGCTCGCCGGAGCGGCCGTCGAACAGCCGGGCCTTTCCGTTGACGCCGACCATGCGCTCGCCGTCGCGGTTGACCAGGGTGTTGTCGAGCAGGCCGGTGAGCTCTTCCTCGTGGGCGCCGTCGAACACCGGGGTGGCGACGTTGGTGCGCGGGGCGACCTCGCCGAAGCCCTTGTCGCGCAGGCGCTCGGCCCAGGCCTCCTGGACTCCGGTGATGTCCCATCCGCGTGCGGCGATCCACCCCAGGTGGGTCTCCAGCACCTGGCCGACGTTCATCCGGCCGGGCACGCCCAGCGGGTTGAGGATGATGTCGACCGGAGTGCCGTCCTCCAGGAACGGCATGTCCTCCACCGGCAGGATCTTGGAGATGACGCCCTTGTTGCCGTGACGGCCGGCCAGCTTGTCACCATCGGTGATCTTGCGCTTCTGGGCCACGTACACCCGCACCAGTTCGTTCACCCCCGGAGGAAGCTCATCGCCCTCCTCACGGCTGAACACCCGCACCCCGATGACCTTGCCCATCTCGCCGTGCGGCACCTTCAGGGAGGTGTCACGGACCTCACGGGCCTTCTCACCGAAGATCGCGCGCAGCAGCCGCTCCTCGGGGGTCAGCTCGGTCTCACCCTTGGGCGTGACCTTCCCGACCAGGATGTCACCGGGCACCACCTCGGCCCCGATGCGGATGATGCCGCGCTCATCGAGATCGGCCAGCACCTCCTCGGAGACGTTGGGGATGTCCCGGGTGATCTCCTCAGGGCCCAGCTTGGTGTCACGGGCGTCGACCTCGTGCTCCTCGATGTGGATCGAGGACAGCACGTCGTCCTGCACCAGCCGCTGGGACAAGATGATCGCGTCTTCGTAGTTGTGACCCTCCCACGGCATGAACGCCACCAGCAGGTTCTTGCCCAGGGCCATCTCACCGTCATCGGTGCACGGACCGTCGGCGACCACCTGGTTGACCTCCACCCGGTCGCCCTCACGCACGATGGGCTTCTGGTTGAAACAGGTGCCCTGGTTGGAGCGCTTGAACTTGGCCACCCGATAGGTCGTACGGGTGCCGTCGTCGTTCATCACCGTGACATAGTCGGCCGAGACCTCCTCGACCACGCCCGCCTTGTCGGCGGTGATCACGTCACCGGCGTCGGTCGCCGCCCGGTACTCCATGCCCGTGCCGACCAGCGGCGCCTCGCTCTTCAGCAACGGCACCGACTGACGCTGCATGTTGGAGCCCATCAACGCGCGGTTGGCGTCGTCGTGCTCCAGGAACGGGATCATCGCCGTCGCCACCGACACCATCTGGCGGG
>NZ_JBHSFP010000098.1:0-1732 GCF_042654065.1 Sphaerisporangium dianthi
AGAGCTTGGCGGCGGGGTCGGCGGCGCGGGCGGTGCGGAAGGCGACCTCGATCCAGTCGTTGCCGGTGCGCTGCAGGTTGGAGTCGCGCCGGCCGCCGGAGTTGCCGTCGGCGAACGCCTCGTTGACCACGTCCCAGTAGGCGATCTTGCCCTTGTAGTGGTTCATGACGCCGTTGATGTGGTTGATCATGGCCTGGCGCAGGTTGCTGCCCGACATCGACTGCATCCATCCGGGCTGCTGGTTGTGCCAGGCCAGGGTGTGGCCGCGCACGCGCTTGCCGTTCTGCACGGCCCAGTTGTAGACCCGGTCACCACTGCTGAAGTTGAACTGGTTCTGGTTGGGCTCGGTGGCGTCGATCTTCATCTCGTTCTCGGCCGTCACCATGTTGAACTCACGGTTCGCGATCGTGGTGTAGGCCGAGTCACCGAGCTTGCCCGAGGCGATGGCGGTGCCGAAGTAGCGGCCGCTCTGCGCGGCGGCGGCGCCGAGCGTGCTCGCCGCGGCGCCGGCGGGGAGCGTCGACGTCAGCGCCGTTATCGTGCCGAGCACGCCGAGCGCACCGGCGATCAAAGCCCGGCGTAGGCCACCAAGGGGCCGCCGGGTTCCAGGCGGGAGTATGGCGTTCGCGCCCATGCCTGAACCTCCATAACTGAGATCACGGGGAAAGGGATCACTCGCGGGAGACCTCCCGCGAAATCGACGCCGCGCCCCAGAAACAGGGAACGCACACCACGGAGCGTCGCGAACGGCGGCCCCCTGCAGAGCACCACCACCGGCAGGGGAGACCGCCTCGGGGACTCAGTGTGGGGAGTATTACGAAACGTGTCAAGGCTGGCCCGAAATGTTTCGACGACCTTATCCGCGTAAGGGCTCGTTACCTGCATTAGCGCCGGATTCGGCCCTCTGAAACTTGCGGCGGCTCGGCGTACTGGAGTATCGCCGTGGTTTCGTCACATCGAACGAGAACATGTCGGTGAAACTTTCATCACTACTACCAGGTCAGCCCTATGCGGTCGGCCCGACGACCCAGGTGAGTGGCTTTCGGTCGCCGCGGCCGCCGCGACGGCCCGGCCGGGGCCCTTGACAGCCCTGTGCCACCTCGTATTTGCTCCGGCGCAACCACCACCTCCAGCTCGCCCGATGGAGAGGAAACGCGGCCGATAAATCGCTCTGTTAACGTTAACAATTCAGCGCCCTGCTTAAGGGCGTGCCGGCGACCGGTGTGGGTGAGATCTGGGCGGACACCACGTCCTCGCGGTCCGCTCCCGCGGTCGCCGATCTCTCACAGGACGTTCTCCGTGCACCGCGAGAGGTCGAAGCGGTGAAATGCCTGAACCGCAGGGGGTGGCTCGCTGGAGAACGGCCGGCCGCCCGGCCCGGCCGGTCATGCCGGACCGCGAAAACGCGCCACCGCGCGGCGTATCAGAAACAAGAAAGCCGACATTCAGAAATGTTAACGCTAACACGAGCTGCTGGCCGGATCTGCTCGCAGCTGCCCGGGAGGATCGTGCATGCGTAGGTGGAGACGAGGATTCACCGCGGCGCTCATGGCCGTGGCCACGGTGGCGCTGGGCACGGCGCTGACGACGGGCACCGCCACGGCCGAGTCCAATGGCGGGGTGCGGGTGATGCCGCTGGGTGACTCGATCACCGAGGGCACGCAGGTGCCGGGCGGGTACCGGATCGGGTTGTGGCAGCGGCTGGTCTCGGGCCGCTACACGGTCGACTTCG
>NZ_JBHSFP010000099.1:0-1413 GCF_042654065.1 Sphaerisporangium dianthi
TCCTAATCAGTGTTAGCGAGTCGCCTTGCGGCAGACTCGGTGTTGGTAGCCGTCCGGTGGGTGAGCACTTGCGTGTCCTGGACTTCGAGTCCTGCCGAAAGACAGTGCCCCCGCTGGTTGGCCGGGAGAGTTGATCGCTGCTGGGATGTCGTTGCCCGCTGACTGCGTCGGCGTGAGCACTGCTTGATCAGGTCGCTGAGGGTTCTCCCGCCGGCTGCTGCTTGTGATCGTTTTCTGGTTGGGGAGAGCTGTTGCGACTGTTCATTGGAGATGACCGGGCCGAGGCGCATCACGATGTGGAGGTGATGGACGCCTCCGGGCGCCGGTTGGCCAAGGCCCGGCTGCCCGAAGGCGTGGCG
Source organism: Sphaerisporangium dianthi (assembly GCF_042654065.1). NCBI lineage: Bacteria > Bacillati > Actinomycetota > Actinomycetes > Streptosporangiales > Streptosporangiaceae > Sphaerisporangium > Sphaerisporangium dianthi. The sequence goes on from NZ_JBHSFP010000099.1 coordinate 360, forward strand.
GGGATGGCCAGGCTGCACGCGATGATCGCCGAGCAGATCGGTGAGGCCGCCGATGAGGACGTGGAAGTCCTGGTCGGGATCGAGACCGATCGGGGCCCGTGGGTATCGGCGCTGGTCGCGGCCGGTTACACGGTGTTCGCGGTCAACCCGTTGCAGGCCGCCCGCTACCGGGAACGGCTGGGCACCTCGGGCGCCAAGAGCGACGCGGCCGACGCGCACATGCTGGCCGACATGGTCCGCACCGACTCCCACCAGCTGCGACCGATCGCCGGTGACAGCGCGCGGGCCGAGGCGATCAAGGTCGTCGCCCGCACCCACAAGACGCTGATCTGGGAGAGGACCCGGGCCGGGCAGCGGCTGCGGCACGCGCTGCGCGACTACTTCCCCGCCGCCTTGACGGCATTCGAGGACCTGGACACCACCGAGGCGCTGGAGTTGCTGGCCAAGGCCCCGGACCCGGCCTCGGCGGCGAAGCTGACGATCGGGCAGATCAGCGCGGCCCTCAAGCGAGCCCGCCGCCGCGGTGACCTCACCGCACGTGCCACCGAGATCCAGACGGCGCTGCGCGCGGCGCACCTGGGCCAGCCCGAGGTGGTCACCGCGGCCTACGCGGCCTCTGTCAGGGCGCTGGTCGCGGTCCTGGCCGTCATCGGCGAGCAGGTCAAGACTTTGCAGGGGCAGGTGGAGGCGTGTTTTGGCCGGCACCCGGCCGCTGAGATCATCGTCTCCCAGCCCGGGCTGGGACCGATCCTCGGCGCCCGGGTGCTTGCAGAGTTCGGCGACGACCGCGACCGCTACGCCAGCGCCAAGGCCCGCAAGAACTACGCCGGAACCAGCCCCATCACCCGGGCCTCGGGAAGGAAGAGAAGTGTCCTGGCCCGGTTCGTGCACAACGACCGGCTCCTCGACGCCCTGATGACCCAGGCCTCGGTGGCATTGCGTGTCTCGCCCGGCGCCCGCGCCTACTACGACAGGCAACGCGCCCGCGGAGTCGGCTACAACACCGCCCTGCGCCAACTCGCCAACCGACTCGTCGGTATCCTGCACGGCTGCC
>NZ_JBHSFP010000100.1:0-1046 GCF_042654065.1 Sphaerisporangium dianthi
TCACGGATGATCGCCGCCGGACGCAGGTCGAACACCCGCAGAATCGCGTCCTGGATCTTCGCCACGTCGATCTTCTCGGTGCCGAAGGTCTCCACGAAGACCCCCACCGGCTGCGCCTTGCCGATCGCGTAGGCCACCTGCACCTCGGCCCGGTCGGCCAGCCCGGCCGCCACCACGTTCTTGGCCACCCACCGCATCGCGTACGCCGCCGACCGGTCGACCTTGGAGGGGTCCTTGCCGGAGAACGCGCCGCCACCGTGCCGCGCCATGCCACCGTAGGTGTCCACGATGATCTTGCGGCCGGTCAGCCCCGCGTCACCCATCGGACCGCCGATCTCGAACCGGCCGGTCGGGTTCACCAGCAGGCGGTAGCCCTCGGTCTCGATGCCGAGGTCGGCGAGCACCGGCTCGACGACGTGCTCTTTGATGTCGGGCGCCAGCATCTCCTTGAGGTCGATCTCGGGAGCGTGCTGGGTGGAGACGACGACGGTGTCCAGGCGGACGGGACGGTCGCCGTCGTACTCGATGGTGACCTGGGTCTTGCCGTCGGGACGCAGGTAGGGAACGGTGCCGTTCTTGCGCACCTCCGACAGCCGCCGCGCCATGCGGTGCGCCAGCGTGATCGGCAACGGCATCAGCTCAGGGGTCTCGCGCGTGGCGTACCCGAACATCAGCCCCTGGTCACCGGCACCCTGACGGTCCAGATCGTCGACGCCCTCACCCTCACGGGCCTCATAGGCGTCATCGACACCCTGGGCGATGTCGGGCGACTGCGCGCCGATCGACACCGACACCCCGCACGAGGCCCCGTCGAAGCCCTTGTGCGAAGCGTCGTACCCGATCTCCAGGATCTTCTCCCGGATCAGACCCGGAATATCGACATAGGTCTCCGTCGTCACCTCACCGGCGACATGGACCTGACCCGTAGTGATCATCGTCTCGACCGCGACCCGGCTCGTGGGGTCGCCCTTGAGCATGGCGTCGAGGATGGCGTCGCTGATCTGGTCGGCGATCTTGTCCGGGTGACCCTCGGTGACCGACTCGGA
>NZ_JBHSFP010000101.1:0-974 GCF_042654065.1 Sphaerisporangium dianthi
GATTCGAAGCCCAGCGGCAGATACTTCTGCGCGTTCTCCTTGGTGATGGTCTCCGACGTCAGCGTGATCGACTGCGGCACCTGCTGCTCGACCAGATCACTCAGACCCTTGCCCTGAGCGATGAGCCGAGCCAGCTTGATCGCCGAAGCCGCCATCGTCGGGCTGTAGGTCACCGTCGCCTTCAACACCCCACTATCAGCCCCGATGTCCCGCATGGCATTGGCCGACCCCGCACCACCCACCATGAAGAACTCGCTGCGACCGGCCTCCTTCACCGCCGCCAGCACACCGATGCCCTGGTCATCGTCGTGGTTCCAGATCGCATCGATCTTCTTGTGCGCCTGCAGCAGATTGCTCGCCACCTGCGTACCCGACTCCACCGTGAACTTCGCGTCCTGCTGAGCCGTGACGCTGAACCCATACGTCTTCAACGCATCGGCGAAACCCTTACTGCGATCCTGCGTCAACGGCAACGTCGCGATGCCCTGAATCTCCAGGATCACCGGGTTGGAGACGCCCTTGTCCTTCAGCGTCTTACCGATATACGTACCGGCCGCCACACCCATGCCGTAATTGTCCCCACCGATCCAGGTGCGGTACGACAGCTTGTCCGGAAACACCCGATCCAGGTTGACCACCGGGATACCCGCGTCCATCGCCTTACGCGCGACCTGGTTGAGCTGCTCACCATCATTCGGCAAGATCACCAACGCGCCGACCTTCGCCGCGATCAGCGACTCCACCGCCGAGATCTGCTGGTTGATGTCATTGGTCGGCTCGACCGGCTTGAACTCCACATCCGAGTACTGCTTCGCCGCATCCTGCGCGTTCTTGGTGATCGCCGCGATCCACCCATGATCGGCCGCAGGAGCCGAGAACCCGATCACGACCTTGGTACCCGGCTTGTCGTTGTCAGTGCCGCCCGCGGCCGCCGCAGGGGCGGCGGCGGAACTGGCAGGAGCCGCAGCGGGCTC
>NZ_JBHSFP010000102.1:0-945 GCF_042654065.1 Sphaerisporangium dianthi
AGAGCATGTCTGATAAATGATCACGGTGGTTGGGGTTAGATGATCCCTCGTGGTGAGACGTGGTGAGCTGACCGATAAGGCCTGGCAGCGGATCGAGCCGTTGCTACCCGCCACCGACGGTCGTGGTCGTCCGTGGCGGGATCACCGCCAGGTGATCGACGGGATCTTGTGGCGATTACGGACCGGAGCGCCCTGGCGCGACATCCCCGAACGCTACGGTCCCTGGCAGACCTGCTACGAGCGGTTCAAACGCTGGGACACCGACGGCACCTGGGCGCGCCTGCTGGAGCAGATGCAGGTCAAAGACGACTCGGTCGGCAAGGTGGAGTGGAGTTTCAGCATCGACTCCACCATCTCCCGTGCCCATCAGCACGCCGCCGGCGCCCGAAAAGGGGGGACGACGGCGGGACGATCGATACGAAGCAATCGCAAAGGCGGCAGGCGCTCGGCCGGTCCCGGGGAGGACTCACCACCAAGCTCCACATGATCACCGAAGCCCGCGGCCTGCCCATGACGCTGCACCTGACAGCAGGCAACGTAGTGGACTGCACCGCGTTCGAAGCGGTCATGGCCAAGCTTCGGCTGCCCCGCATCGGCGCAGGCCGGCCCCGGTCCCGTCCCGACCGGCTGATCGGTGACAAGGGCTACTCCTCCAAGAAGATCCGCACCTATCTGCGCCGGCGTGGCATCCAGGCGGTCATCCCCGAACGCAAGGACCAGATCGCCAACCGCAAGCGTAAGGGCAGCCATGGTGGCCGCCCCTATGCCTTCGACGCTGAGACCTACAAGCAGCGCAACCTGGTGGAACGTTGCTTCGGCAAGCTCAAGCAGTGGCGAGCCATCGCCACCCGCTTCGACAAACTCGCCAGCCGCTACCTAGCCGGCGCCACCATCGGCTGCCTGATGCTCTGGCTCCGCCACCGCGAATTGTCAGACACGCCCTAG
>NZ_JBHSFP010000103.1:0-886 GCF_042654065.1 Sphaerisporangium dianthi
TGTAGCCGAGCAGGTCGTGCAGGTCGCGGGCGACGCGTAATCGTTCGCGGGTGACGGCCATGCGGGCGAGTTTGCCTCGTGCGGTGTACAGCTCGGCCACCAGCGTCGACAGCGAGCTCATGCCGTACACGATCAGCCCGGTGAGCAGGCTGGAGATCGGAAGGTACACCAGATAGCCGGGCGGCGCGCCGAGGGCCAGCGACAACGGCAGGACGCTGCTCACGATGGCCGCGTACAGCGCCCAGCCCGCGGCTCCGGGCACCACCAGCAGCACCGACCCTGCCAGGAAGCCGACCATGGAGCCCCACGGGCTGTCGATCCACAGCAGCGGCAGGTAGCTGGCGAACGCCTGGGTGACCAGGGTGAGCGCGCGGGCCCGCCGCGACCAGCCCCGCGGTCCGCGGAACGAGTGGACGATCTGCAGGGTGAAGTCGACGGTGAGGCACGCCGCGAAGCCGAGCAGGCCGGCCGTGCCCACGCCGGTGTCGATCACGTTGATCAGCATGATCGCCGCGTATCCCGTCAGCACCACCAGGGTGACGGGGATCGCCTGGCGGGGCCTCCATAAGCCGGTGTCCCCGTCGTCGTCGAGCCCGCCCGTCCAGAACAGCGTCTGTTTCAGCCGGTGCCGCGCCGCCGCGAGCCGCGACCGGACGCGCCGGGCTCCGGCGGAAGGGGCCGGGGGCCGCACGAGCCGGGGGACGACCGCGTCGGGCGGGAGCGCCTGTTCCGGGACGGGGCCGGGCGCGGCGGCTCCCGTGGGGGTTCGGACGGTGAGGTGGAACCAGCCGTCGTCGTCGATGCCGGTGGTGAGGTGGCCGTTGACGGTGTGCAGGCGGGTGGTGAGGTTGCTGAGGCCGTTGCCGCTGTGGGGGGTGGGGGTGGT
>NZ_JBHSFP010000104.1:0-862 GCF_042654065.1 Sphaerisporangium dianthi
GGTGGGGGTGGGGGTGGGGTTAGTGCCGGTGAGGCCGAAGAATTCGATGGCGACGGCGGCCATGCCGCTGCTGGGCAGGTTGTGGCCGGCGCCTTGGATGCTGTAGGCCTCGACCTTCACTGAGCCGGTGGTGTCGGCGTAGCGGCGGAGGTTCCAGTTGGTTCGTGGGGTGGTGGTGCTGGTGGGGGTCTGGCTGAGGCCGTGGAGGTTGGTCCATTGTTTGATCTCCTCCTCCAGTTCGGAGTAGGCGACCACGTTGTCGTTGGTGCCGTGCCACAGTTGCATGCGTGGCCAGGGTCCGCGGTAGGTGGGGTTGGCGTTGCGTGCGCGGTCGCCCCATTGTTGTGCGGTGATGTTGACGCAGGGGGCGGGGTTGCCGCCGGGGGAGTAGGCGGCTTCGTTGGGGAAGCAGGTGAAGGGGACGCCCATGAAGGCGGCGCCGGCTTTGAAGACTTCGGGGTAGAGGGCGAGCATGGCGTTGGTCATCATGGCGCCGGAGGAACTGCCGGTGGCGTAGACGCGGTTGGGGTCGCCGCCGCGTTGTTGCTGGACGTAGGTGATCATGGACATCAGTGAGACCGGGTCGGTTTGGCCGTTGCGTGCTTTGGAGGCTTCGGACCAGTTGTCGAAGCAGTTGCTTTTCTTCGACGCCGAGGGGTAGATCACGATGAAGCCGTATCGGTCGGCCAGTGAGGCGAACTCGCTGGAGGAGTAGAAGCCGGGTCCTGAGCCGCCACAGGGGTGCATGGCCAGCACGATGGCCGGGTTGGTGGGTCTGTTGTCCGGTACGTACAGATGCATGCGCAGGTTGCCGGGGTTGGCGCCGAAGTTGGTCACCTCGGTCAGCGTGGCCGCGGCGGCG
>NZ_JBHSFP010000105.1:0-763 GCF_042654065.1 Sphaerisporangium dianthi
GGGGTGATCATGGGGTAGTCGGAGCCGAAGAGCACCTTGTCCTTCAGCAGCGTGTTGGCGTACCGCACGAGCTGCGGGGGGAAGTACTTCGGCGACCAGCCGGACAGGTCGATGTAGACGTACGGCTTGTGGGTGGCGACCGCGAGCGCCTCGTCCTGCCACGGGAAGGACGGGTGGGCGAGGATGATCCGCAGCTCGGGGAAGTCCACGGCCACGTCGTCCACGAGCATCGGGTTGGAGTACTTCAGCCGGATGCCGCCGCCCCCGGGGACGCCCGCGCCGATGCCGGTCTGGCCCGTGTGGAACAGCGCGGGCACGCCGAGCTCCTCGATGGCCTCGTACAGCGGGTAGGCGGCGGGGTCGTTGGGCGCCATGCCCTGGATGCTCGGGTGGAACTTGAAACCGCGCACCCCGTGCGCCTCGACGAGCCGGCGGGCCTCGCGGGCGCCCGCCCTGCCCTTCCACGGGTCGACGCCGGCGAACGGGATGAGCACGTCGGCGTGCTCGGCGCAGCTCTCCGCCACCTCCTGGCTGGAGATGGCGGGATGACCGGTGGCGTGCTCGGCGTCCACGGTGAACACCACCGCGGCCATCTTCCGCTCGCGGTAGTAGGCGGCGATCTCGGGGATGGCCGGCCGCGGGTGCGCCTTGAAGTACTTCGCCGAGGCGGCGGACAACTCGGGGCTCAGCGACTCGTGGCCGTCCGCGGAGACCTCGGCGTGGGTGTGCACGTCGATCGCGACCAGATCGGCGACGTTCATGA
>NZ_JBHSFP010000106.1:0-734 GCF_042654065.1 Sphaerisporangium dianthi
CGTTCGAGTTGCGCAAGGAGATCGAGCTGCGGGCGAGTGCTTCGCAGGTGTGGGAGGCGGTGTCCGGTGGTCCGGGGTTGGACTCCTGGTTTCTGGGTCGCAGCGAGGTGGAGCCGCGGGTGGGCGGCAGGGTGGTGCAGTTCTTCGGTGATTTCCCGGTGGAGGCGCGGGTGACCGGGTGGGAGCCGGGTCGGCGGTTCGCCTTTGAGGGGGCGGAGGGTCAGGACGGCACGTTCATGGCGTTCGAGTTCCTGATCGAGGGGCGCGAGCGGGGTGGCACGGTTCTGCGGTTGGTGCAGAGCGGGGTTCTGGGTGATGGATGGCAGGCGGAGGTGGAGGCGTTGGAGCGCGGCTGGGACATGTATCTGCACACGCTGGACCAGTATCTGACTCATTTTCCGGGTCAGTTCGCGCTGGTGGTGTTCGCCGCGCGGCCGGGTGGTGGCGGGGTGGAGCCGGTGTGGTCGGTGCTGGAGCGGGGGCTGGGGCTGACCGGGAAGGTGGTGCAGGGTGATCGGGTCCGGTTGACGCCGGAGGGGTTCGCGCCGATCGAGGGTGTGGCCGATTACGTGGCGCCGGACTTTCTGGGGGTGCGGACCGGGAGTGGGTTGTACCGGTTCATCCGGGGTCAGCACGACACGGTGGTGGTGGGTCACCACATCTTCGCCGACAAGGCCGATCCCAAGAAGGTGGAGCAGGCATGGCAGGACTGGCTGGCCAAGCTCTTCGCCTGA
>NZ_JBHSFP010000107.1:0-654 GCF_042654065.1 Sphaerisporangium dianthi
GGTTTAGAAGAGGTAGCGGTACTGGCCCCAGTCGTAGTCGCCGCGGGTGCCTTCGCCGACGCGGATGCGGAAGTCGTCGAAGCCGCCCTTGCGGAACTTGCCGGAGAAGTGGGAGACGCCGTAGCGGCCGCCGCGGTAGATCTTCTCGTGCCAGCCGTTGTCGTCGTGCCACTGGAAGTCGATGTAGGAGTGGTCGTTGTCGCGGTCGCGGTCGAACAGGTCGCCCTTGAAGTAGTAGTAGCCGTTGTGGGAGTACCAGTAGCCGGTGAAGTAGGAGCGGTCGTGGCGGTCCTCGTCGTCGCTGTAGCCGGACCAGATCTTGCCGAAGCCGTGCCGGTCGTAGGAGGCGGTGGCCGTCGAGGCGGTCGAGGCGGTCGAGGCGGTCGCGGTGGCGGCGCTGGTGGTGGTCGGGGTGGTGGCGGCTTGGGCGGGGGTGGCGGCAAGGGCGGCGGCGAGGGCTCCGGTGAGGGCGGCGCCGGTGAGGATCGTGCGGATGGTGTTCATGGTGGTGGTTCTCCTGGTGTGAGGGTTCCGGCTCGGGGCCGGGTGTTTCGGGTCGTCCGGCGGGTGGTTCGGGTTGCCGCTCGCCGGCGACGTCGCTCACAGTAGGAGTGGGGCAAGGGCTCGTTCTGCGTAGCAATGCACACTCACCCC
>NZ_JBHSFP010000108.1:0-654 GCF_042654065.1 Sphaerisporangium dianthi
ACATCGGTCATACGCAGGCGGCGGCGGGTGTGGCCGGTGTGATCAAGATGGTGATGGCGCTTCGGCATGGCCGGTTGCCCAGGACGTTGCATGTGGACGAGCCGAGTCCGCACGTGGACTGGTCGGCCGGCGCGGTGGAACTGCTGACCGGGGAACAGGACTGGCCGGAGACGGGGCGGCCGCGGCGGGCGGGTGTGTCGTCGTTCGGGATCAGTGGCACCAACGCACATGTGATCATCGAGGAAGGGCCCCGGCAGGATGCGGCCGCGCCCGGCGCGGACCCCGACGTGGTGGTTCCGCTCGTGCTGTCGGCCCGCGGCGAGGAAGCCTTGCGTGCGCAGGCCGCGCGTCTGCGGCAGTTCCTCGTGGAGCGGTCGGATGCCGCCGTCGCCGATGTCGCTTACTCGTTGGCACGACGCGCGGTCTTCGAGAACCGGGCGGTGATCCTCACCGACGACCGGACCACGTTGCAGGCCGCGTTGGCCGACTTCGCCGCGGGTGGCGACGCACCCGATGTGGTGAAGGGTGTCGCGTCGTCCGGTGGTTCGGGTGATGTGGTGTTCGTTTTTCCCGGGCAGGGGACGCAGTGGGTGGGGATGGCCGCTGAGTTGCTGGAGTCGTCGCCGGTGTTCGCGAGCCGGATGGCGGAGTGCG
>NZ_JBHSFP010000109.1:0-654 GCF_042654065.1 Sphaerisporangium dianthi
ACATCGGTCATACGCAGGCGGCGGCGGGTGTGGCCGGTGTGATCAAGATGGTGATGGCGCTTCGGCATGGCCGGTTGCCCAGGACGTTGCATGTGGACGAGCCCAGTTCGCACGTGGACTGGTCGGCCGGCGCGGTGGAACTGCTGACCGGGGAACAGGACTGGCCCGAGACGGGGCGGCCGCGGCGGGCGGGTGTGTCGTCGTTCGGCATCAGTGGCACCAACGCACATGTGATCATCGAGGAAGGGCCCCGGCAGGATGCGGCCGCGCCCGGCGCGGACCCCGACGTGGTGGTTCCGCTCGTGCTGTCGGCACGCGGCGGGGGAGCACTGCGTGCACAGGCGGGACGTGTGCACGACTTCCTGGTGGAGCGGCCGGAAACCCCGATCACGGACGTCGGGTACTCGTTGACGCGTCGTGGGCTGTTCGAGAACCGCGCCGTCGTGGTCGCCCGGGACCGCGCCGGGCTTCTCGCCGCGTTGGCCGACTTCGCCGCGGGTGGCGACGCACCCGATGTGGTGAAGGGCGTCGCGTCGTCCGGTGGTTCGGGTGATGTGGTGTTCGTTTTTCCCGGGCAGGGGACGCAGTGGGTGGGGATGGCCGCTGAGTTGCTGGAGTCGTCGCCGGTGTTCGCGAGCCGGATGGCGGAGTGCG
>NZ_JBHSFP010000110.1:0-652 GCF_042654065.1 Sphaerisporangium dianthi
CCGCCGTTGGGCAAGTGGATGATCGGTGTGGGTGAGTGGTTGTTCGGGGCGAATCCGTTCGGGTGGCGGTTCGCGGCGGCGGTGGCCGGGGTGTTGTCGATCCTGGTGCTGGCGCGGGTGGCGCGGCGGATGACGCGTTCGACGCTGCTGGGGTGCATGGCGGGGTTGCTGCTGGCGCTGGACGGGTTGCACTTCGTGTTGAGCCGCACGGCGCTGCTGGATGTCTTTTTGATGTTCTGGGTGTTGTGCGGGTTCGCCTGTCTGGTGGTCGATCGTGATCGTTCGCGTGAGCGGCTGGCGCAGTGGTACGAGGGGTCGCGGCTGACCGAGATGGGGCCGTGGCTGGGGGTGCGTCCCTGGCGGGTGGCGGCGGGGGTGTGTCTTGGTGCGGCGTGTGCCACCAAGTGGAGTGGCATCTTCTTTTTGGTGGCGTTCGCGGTGATGAGCCTGGTGTGGGATGCCGGGGCTCGCCGGGCGGTGGGGTTGCGTCGTCCTTATGGGGGGATGTTCCGTCAGGATCTGCCGACCGGTCTGCTGGGTTTGGCGGCGGCTCCGGCCATCGCCTACACCGCCAGCTGGGCCGGCTGGTTCGCCAGTGCCTACGGGTACGGCCGCAACTGGGACCAGGCCACCTCCAGCGGATGGCGGTACT
>NZ_JBHSFP010000111.1:0-622 GCF_042654065.1 Sphaerisporangium dianthi
CGCATCTGGCGGCGCGTCAGCCGTGCCTGCGTCATAGCGGCGGCCGCGGTCATGATGCTGCCCGGCACCGCCGACGCGGCCGTGACCACCAACCAGACCGGCACCAACAACGGCTACTTCTTCTCGTTCTGGACCGACACTCAGGGCTCGGTGTCCATGGAACTGGGATCCGGCGGCAACTACAGCACCTCATGGCGCAACACCAACAACTTCGTCGCCGGCAAGGGCTGGAAGCCCGGCGCGCGTCGGACGGTGAGCTACTCGGGCAGCTTCAACCCCTCCGGCAACGCCTACCTGACCCTGTACGGATGGACGAGAGGCCCCCTGGTCGAGTACTACATCGTCGACAACTGGGGCACCTACCGGCCCACCGGCTCCTTCAAGGGCACCGTCACCAGCGACGGCGGCACCTACGACATCTACCAGACCACCCGCTACAACGCCCCCTCCATCGAAGGCAACAGCAGCACCTTCAACCAGTACTGGAGCGTCCGCCAGTCCAAGAAGACCGGCGGGACCATCACCGCCGGCAACCACTTCGACGCCTGGGCCCGCTACGGCATGAACCTCGGCAGCCACGACTACCAGATCCTGGCCACCGAGGGCTACCAGAGCAGCGGCA
>NZ_JBHSFP010000112.1:0-620 GCF_042654065.1 Sphaerisporangium dianthi
GGTTGCTCCGCTGTTGCCGCCTGCTCCCGAACGGCGCCACCACTATCCCGGGCGGCTGCGCGTTCCGGACCGCGTGGCACCCGCCGGTGTCATGTACGCGCTGCGGACCGGTGTCGCCTGGCGCGACGTCCCCGCGGAGACCGTGGGCTGCTCCGGGGTGACGGCCTGGCGTCGGCCGCCCCGGCTCCAAGCACCATTTGATCGTCGACCGTCACGGAACCCCGCCCGCCGTCACGCTCACCGGCGGCAACCGGCACGACGTCACCCAGCTTCTGCCACTACTGGACGCGGTCCCACCGATCCGGGGTCTGCGCGGACGTCCCTGCCGTAAGCCCCGGAGTGTGTACGCCGACCGGGCTACGACTTCGACAAGTACCGCCGCCTGCTGTGGAAGCGCGGCATCAAGCCCATGATCGCCCGACGCGGTGTCGCCCACGGCTCAGGACCGGGCAAGGTGTGTTGGGCGGTCGAGCGCGCCTTCGCCTGGCTGCACCAGTTCAAACGACTCCGCACCCGCTACGAACGACGCGCCGACCTCCACCACGGGCTGCTCGAACTGGCCTGCAGCCTCATATGCCTCCGCCGCCTGCGAACCTCATTCTGAAACGATCAGTAAGTCC
>NZ_JBHSFP010000113.1:0-582 GCF_042654065.1 Sphaerisporangium dianthi
GAGTCCAATGGCGGGGTGCGGGTGATGCCGCTGGGTGACTCGATCACCGAGGGCACGCAGGTGCCGGGCGGGTACCGGATCGGGTTGTGGCAGCGGCTGGTCTCGGGCCGCTACACGGTCGACTTCGTGGGGTCGCAGTTCAACGGGCCGGGCAACCTGGGCGATCATGACCATCAGGGGCATCCGGGGTGGCGGATCGACCAGATCGACGCCAACATCGCCGGCTGGGCGCGGACCTACAACCCGCGCACGGTGCTGCTGCACATCGGCACCAACGACGTGCTGCAGAACTACAACGTCAGCAGCGCGCCGCAGCGGCTGTCCACCCTGATCGACCGGATCACCGCCACGGTGCCCAATGCCGACGTGTTCGTCGCCACCATCATCCCGTTGTCCAACTCCGGGCAGGAGAACACCGCCCGTACCTTCAACGCGGCCATTCCCGGCATCGTGCAGAGCAAGGTCAACGCCGGCAAACACGTCCATCTGGTCGACATGCACGCCGCGCTGACCACCGCCGACCTGATCGACGGCATCCACCCCACCTCCGGCGGCTACGACAAGATGGCCGCCACCTGGTAC
>NZ_JBHSFP010000114.1:0-548 GCF_042654065.1 Sphaerisporangium dianthi
GGATGTCGGACCAGTCGACCCAGCTGATGTCGTTGTCCTGGCAGTAGGCGTTGTTGTTGCCCTGCTGGGTGCGGCCCAGCTCGTCGCCGTGCGAGAGCATCGGCACGCCCTGGGACAGGAACAGCGTGGTGAGGAAGTTGCGCTTCTGCTGCTCCCGCAGGTCTGCGACCGCCTTGGATGCCGGGCCTTCCTGACCGCAGTTCCACGAACGGTTGTCGTCCGTGCCGTCGCGGTTGCCCTCGCCGTTGGCCTCGTTGTGCTTGGTGTCATAGGAGACCAGGTCCTGCAGGGTGAACCCATCGTGACACGTGACGAAATTGATGGAGGCGGCTGGGCGGCGGGCGTCATTCTGGAACAGATCGGCCGACCCTGTCAGGCGTGAGGCGAACTCTGATACCGGTACATCGTGGCCCCGCCAGAAGTCGCGGATCGTGTCGCGGTAGCGGCCGTTCCACTCGGTCCAGCGGGGCGGGAAGTTGCCCACCTGGTAGCCGCCCGGCCCGACGTCCCACGGCTCGGCGATCAGTTTGACCTGGCTGAGCACGGGG
>NZ_JBHSFP010000115.1:0-548 GCF_042654065.1 Sphaerisporangium dianthi
CCCCGTGCTCAGCCAGGTCAAACTGATCGCCGAGCCGTGGGACGTCGGGCCGGGCGGCTACCAGGTGGGCAACTTCCCGCCCCGCTGGACCGAGTGGAACGGCCGCTACCGCGACACGATCCGCGACATGTGGCGCGGCGAGCCGGCCGCGCTGCCGGAGTTCGCTTCCCGGCTCACCGGCTCGAGCGACCTCTACCAGGACGACAGCCGCCGTCCGGCCGCGTCCATCAACTTCGTCACCTGCCACGACGGCTTCACCCTCCGCGACCTGGTGTCCTACAACCACAAGCACAACGAGGCCAACGGCGAGGGCAACCGCGACGGCACGGACGACAACCGTTCGTGGAACTGCGGGGAGGAGGGCTCGGGCAGCGTGGCGGTGGAGGCGCTGCGCGAGCAGCAGAAGCGCAACTTCCTCACGACGCTGTTCCTGTCCCAGGGCGTGCCGATGCTCTCGCACGGCGACGAGCTGGGCCGCACCCAGCAGGGCAACAACAACGCCTACTGCCAGGACAACGACATCAGCTGGGTCGACTGGTCCGACATCC
>NZ_JBHSFP010000116.1:0-544 GCF_042654065.1 Sphaerisporangium dianthi
CCAGCGACCACACCACCCCGCGTCACCACCACCAACCGCGAACCCGCGAACCGCTCACCCGCCAACCACTCCCGCACCACCACCAACACCCGATCCAGCACCGACCGCACCCCAGCGGGCACGTCCACTCCACCCGCCGAGCCGCCCCCGCCCTCCAGACCACTCACGCCATCCGGACCACTCCCACCGTCCGGACCGAACACCGGCACCACCACCACACCCGGCACCACACCACCTGCACGAACCTGATCCCACCACGCCCAACCACCATCCGAACCCGACGCCCCCGACCCCAAGAACGACAGGGACGACGACGGCGAAGAGGAAACCGGCCCGGACAACGACCCCACGGAGGACGACAGAGACGAGGAGGAGGAGATCGGGGACCATCCCACCGCGAACAGCGACCCGCCCGAACCCGAAGCCGCCGGCGTCAACCGACCCGCCGCCACCGGACGCAACACCAACGAGTCCACCGACACCACCGGCGCACCCCCACCATCAGCCACCACCAACGACACATCACCACCCGCACCCACCGACA
>NZ_JBHSFP010000117.1:0-522 GCF_042654065.1 Sphaerisporangium dianthi
TCGAGCTCCGGCGGCCGGGGCGGTCAGGTGCTGGAGTTCAAGGCGATGGTCAAGGCCCTGCACGAGGCGAACATCGAGGTCATCCTCGACGTCGTCTACAACCACACGGCCGAGGGCAACCACCTCGGGCCGACGCTCAGCATGCGCGGCATCGACAACGAGGCGTACTACCGGCTCGTCGACGACGACCAGCGCTACTACATGGACACCACGGGCACGGGCAACAGCCTGCTGATGCGCTCGCCGCACACGCTCCAGATGATCATGGACTCGCTGCGCTACTGGGTCATCGAGATGCACGTGGACGGGTTCCGCTTCGACCTCGCCTCGACCCTGGCCCGTGAGCTGCACGAGGTCGACCGGCTGTCGGCCTTCTTCGACCTGGTCCAGCAGGACCCCGTGCTCAGCCAGGTCAAACTGATCGCCGAGCCGTGGGACGTCGGGCCGGGCGGCTACCAGGTGGGCAACTTCCCGCCCCGCTGGACCGAGTGGAACGGCCGCTACCGCGACACGATCCGCGAC